>CALIJZ010000025.1 GCA_938017795.1 uncultured Bacteriovoracaceae bacterium | reverse complement strand
GGACCTTCTGTTGTTGAAAATAAGGTTTATGTATATCAATACTATTGGCTGAAAATTTGAGAAACAATCCAAAACATGATATTAAGATGTGTTAAAAAGTTAGCACTAACAATCCAAACCAGCCAACCAGAAAAAAAAAATATGACTCTTAAATATTAAATTCTTTGCTCTTGCGTCTTAATGCCATAACTTACAGTAAAAGTAGCAAATAAATTAAATCTTCAGTTTGAACACAACTTGACAATAAACCAGACACAACAGCACTTAGTTTGTCCCCAATGAATCACAAGACTACCAAAGTTATTTAAACAAAATGAAGAATCAAATTTACCTGAGAGAAAGTAAATGTTATGATCAAGAAAGAAGAAATGATTTTAGAAGAATATACAGGGTGTTAACATGAAAATCACCTTTTTAGTCAATAATTTATAAGACTCCTTTTGACTAATAAGTTCAGTCTCCAACTGACTGAAAGTGAGGTCTTTCTCTTCTAATGCTCTATTATTCTCTTCATCCTTGGTGGAAATCAGCTGTTCCAGGTCTCTGCATTTAGTTCTCCAAGCATCAGCATCTTGTTCCCTTTCAACTGTTTTCTCCAGTGTTTCTGTCAGTTCAAATATATTTTGCTCTTTTTCTAACACATTTGTATGAGCCTGTTCACATTCCTGAGATAGCTTTGAGATAGCTGTTTGAAGAAGGCTAAGTTTGTCTTTGCATGACTTCAATTCTTCTTCCTTTTGCTGTAATTTTTCTTTTACCTGGGTAAAATCTTCATTCAATGTTTGAATTGTCTCTTTCAAGTCTGCTGACAACTTAGTAATTTGTTCATTTTGTGTTGATAATAATTCCTTATCTTCCATTAATTTGGACAAATTTTCAGTTTTAGTGGTTAATCCTTCCTGGGAAGATAATAGATCTAATTTGAGAACATCTCTTTCTTTTGAAACAGAGGACACCTGTTCTGACAGCAGATGATTATTTTCCAATGCAGATTTAATATTTGCTTTCAACTTGATGATCAAATCTTCCTTTTCATTCACCTTAACATTGAAAGACTCAATGTCAGTAAGCAGCATATCAACAGTCTGTTTCAAGTTATATTTTTCCTCTTCTGTTGATTTATTTTCTTCAATCAAAGCTTCTTTTAAATCTCTTATTTCTTTAAGTTCACATTCAAGAGTTGCTATTTCTTCTTGATTCTTATGCTGGACATTTGACAACTCTTCAGATTTGAGTAAAAGTTGTTGTTCTAGGCCCCTAACTTTAGATTCTAAATGTCCCATGCTTACTGCCAAACGAGATAGTTCAGTTTCTTTCTGATTAAGTTGATCTTGTAAGTAACACACTTTTTCCTCTTTTTCTGATACACTAGTTGACATTGCTGTCGTATTAACATTGTGTTCATCCTTAACCAATGCTAGCTCTTCTTCCAGCTTATCTTTTTCTTGTGCAACTGCTGACAGATTTTCATTCTTGATAAAAAGCTCATCTTTCAAGTTTGAAATAGCTAACATGAAGTCCTCGTTTTCTTTTGTGGCATTTAACAGCTGGTCTGTTTGAACAGTCAGCTGACTTGTCAGGTTAGAAATGGATGCTGCTAATACCTCCTTCTCTTGGGAAAGGGAAAGTAAATTCTCTTCTTTAACAAAACGTTGCTTTTGTAAATCTGCTATTGTTACTTGAATAGCTTCATTTTCAATTTTTACACGTGACAAATCTTTTGCCTGACACAAATTTTCGTGTTTCAATTTCATGACAGTGTACCCTTTACTTGTTTCACTTTCCCTTGCAGTCTCTAGTTCTGTGGATAATATGTCAATCTTGACCTTTGTGTTATGTAACTCTTCCGCCATTGCTTGTTTGTCATCATCCAATTTTGCAATATCATCTTTTAAAGCAGATACTGTGGACATTAAGTCTTCAATTTCATTCTGTTGCTTGTAAAGTTGTTCACTCTTCTGTTCAAAATCTTCTTTCAAATTAGACAAGCTAGAAATTAATTGTTTTTTCTGATCAATTAATTCTGTAAACTGTGTTTCTCTTTCAACCAATTGCTTCGTAGCTGTTTCATTATTTTGAGTAATGGAGGACAACATGTTTGTTTTGTGTGTCAGTTTCTCCTCAAGGTCGTTTATATGTGTAGCTTTACTGAAGACATCTTCCTTTGATATATCAAGTGCAGATAAAAGTTCCACATTTTCTTGTTGTAAATTTGAAATTTTCTTCTTGTCATCTTTTGTAAATTTCATTAACTGTGCAATCTGATCATTTCTACATAAAGAATCTTGTTTCTCCTTTTCAATCTCTGCAGACAATATTTGAACTACATTAGACAATTCCTCCTGTTCAGATTCCAAGGAAGATTTGATCTCTTTTAGTGAGTACAACTCATCTGTTGTTTTATTTAGTTCATTCCTTGCCTCAGATAGATTGCAAATTAGGGTCTCTTTTTCCTTTGCTAAATCATTTAGTGTAGTCTCATATTGCTTAACTTTCTCTTCAAGGCTATCAAATGTACTTTCAATAGTTACTTTTTCCTGAAGTTGGTTTTCTATCTCCTCTGACTTTTTAGCATTTTCTGCTTTTAAACTGGCCAGTACAATATCTTTCTCTTTCAACATTTTGTTATTTTCATCTTTCATTATTTTCATATTAAATTTAAGTTTTCCAACCTGATCAAATGTGCTTGTCACAAT
>CALIJZ010000024.1 GCA_938017795.1 uncultured Bacteriovoracaceae bacterium | reverse complement strand
TGCAGTTAACCCTCCATTATCTTCAACTTCTAAAGTAATTGTAACAGGACCAAATTTATCAGCTTTTGGAGTTAAACTTAATAAACAACTTGTTCCTGATCCACTAAAGATTGCTCCACTAGCATCAATGATTGAATTATCCGAACTAGTTAAACTCATGGAACCAGTACAAGTAACAGGTCCATCGATATCACCAATATTAAAACTAATTCCACTCTTAGTTGTATCCTCATCAGTTGATTGATCTAAAACATCATCAATTGTTGGAGCATCATTTGTATTTATAACTGTGTAAGTAAAAACTTCTGAATCACTTAAAGAAGGTAGAGGCATCCCATTATCTTCAAGAGTCAAAGTTATATTTGTACTCCCAAATTGATCATCTGCTGGCGTAAGTGTTGCCTTACAATCTGACCCACTGGCACTAATTACAATGCTTGCATTAGGTAAAAGCGCTTGATTAGAACTTACTCCACTTAAATTACTACAAGTTAATGTTGAATCTACATCACTAATTTTTATAATTACTTCTTTTGCTATATCTTCAGGTCCTGATTGACTTCCAACATTATCAATAACTGGTTCATCATTAACTGGGTTGATTGTTAGACTAGCTGTTGCAGCATTAGAGGTTAATCCATCCGCAGTTACAGTATAAGTAAAGCTCTCACTTGTACCATTAATATTAAGACTTCCTTGAGCTGTTGCACTACAAACTCCTGCTCCATCACAACTACAACCTACAACACTTACATTTGCAGTAGTACTAACTATATTACATGCAGTTGCAATATCCCCATCAGGATCAGAATAACTTAAAGTAATAACTTCTGATGTATCTTCATCAAATGCAACTGGATTAATATCTGATGCAACTACTGGAGAATTAACATCAATATCTATACTTAAAGTATCATTAGTATCGCTTCCATCAACTTGTTCTAAGTTTAGATTACTTATTGAATTTGTAACTACTGCTCCATTTAAACCTGATCCAACTTTTACTATTATATCAAGTGTTACTATTGAACCATCAGTAATATCACCAATTTCCCAAATACCAGTTAAAGGATCATATGAACCAGTAATAGTATTATCACTTTGGTAAATTAACTCACTTGGCAGTAAGTTCTTAATCTCAACATTAGTCATATTACCAGGACCAAAGTTCTCACTGGTAATTGTATAAATAATTGTATCACCTTCAGCAGGTGCAAGATTATTTACACTGATAGTTGTCTTAAGATCATTATCACAAATATTTATAACTCGATTTTCAAGTAATGATAAATTTTCAAAACTAGTATTTAAAATATTAATTAAAGGATTTAAACCATTATGCATATTCCCAACAAAATTAACTGGTCCACAAATATATTGACCATTAGAACATGGACAAACTACTGATGCTGGATTCATATCTGGAGAATTTATTCCTATTTCTGTATTATTAGGAGAACAAAAACCAGTTATTCCAACTACTGCTTTTGCTGAAGGTACACAATCGACAAGATCGATGTTTCCTTCTAAAAGCATCTCTGTTGGATCATTATTTAAAGTTCCGTTAGGATCAAAAACAACTGGCCCTTCATATTCAACATGCCCTCTCACCACAACATTAGTTGAGTTATTACTGGACATACAAGAAAACAAAATCAAAGCTAGAACTAATCTAGATAGCATAAAACATCCTAACAAACGTACATTTATAGTTTTATCGGTAAATATATACGACCAGTTTACTCTGGTTTGTTTTTTTTTTCCTAATACGTTCTAAGGAGACTTCAGGGGCATACTCATAAAAGGAAGTGCCAGCTTTTCTAGGCATTTTACATTGATCACAATACTCTATAATTAAACTATGCTTGAGATACTTAGAACTTAATATTTTTTAATAATAATCCATAAGCTATAATGAGATTAGAATGAATGATAATAAAAAAGACATTACAAAAATTGGCGACCTTGCAAGCTGGGACCATGAAGACGATACAGTTCTTGATATGGAGGAAGTATCCAAAAACAAACAAACTGAGAATATCAAAGAAGATTTAGACTTTGAATCTACTGAGTTTAACTCCTTTGAAAATCAAACATCTCTAGATGATAAAACAAATATTGAAGAAGATCTTTTCTCTGATTTAGATATGAACCAAGCGTTTCAGGAAGAAGAAACTAAAAATGATAAATCAATCACATTACTTTCTGAGCTCCATCAATATGATTCCGAGGCAGATAATATAAATATTGAAAAAGAACTAACAACAATTAAAGAAATTAACAGCGAGATAAACTTAAATAAAAAGATTGCTCATATCCATGAGCCAATAACCTCTCATATTCATAGAAACATTCCTATTGAAGCCAGTCCAAGTTTTAGTCTAATTTTGAAAAACATAGAAAAAGAGCATAAAAACAATATAAAAGACATACTTGAAACGTTTAATCTTGCTGATCTGTTTTCTGATCAAATTTTAGAAAGAGCATTTAATAAAAAAGAATTATTAATACCCAGGGTAAGTGAATTTGTTGGTGTGGCCTTAATTCATAAATTAAAAAATTTAAATTTAAAATATGAGTTATGTCTTAGCTCTAGCATGGATAATACTGAGTTTGATCCGATGGATAATGGTGCTAGTTTTGATCAAGAAAAGACCTTTAAAAATGTTCAAAAAAATATTCTTACCTCGGAATCAAATACTCTACCCAATCATGAGATCCAAGAAATTGGTGAGTTAGTAAATCTAGAGAGTCACCTAAATCCCCAAACAGACCATGGAGTTGAAGAGGAATATAAATTTTTAACTGAAAGTTTAAAACTAAAGGCAATTAAAAATGATGCTGATGCTATTATTGGGCTTAACTTTCAACACTTTGAAATTAAATCAACGGGTATGATCAAAGTAGTCATTTCAGGAACACTTGCATGGATAAAGTAAAACACTATGAATATCTCATAGTTGGTGGTGGGATAACTGGAGCCGGAGTTTATAGAGATCTTGTCCTTCATAATAAGAAGACATTATTAATAGATAAAAAAGATTTCATGAGCCAAACGAGTTCTCAAAGTTCAAAGATGCTTCATGGAGGAATTCGATATTTAGAACATTTAGAATTTTCGCTAGTTCAAGAAGCATTACATGAAAAAAATACTTGGAAGGAATTAGCACCAGATTTTACTGAAGAGTTAGAATTTTTCATTCCTATTTATAAAAACTCTCCCCATTCTTTTTGGAAACTTTATGCGGGAGTAAAACTTTATGACAGTTTATCAATGTTTAGAAATAGGCCATCAGGCAAGCTTACAAAAGGACAACTTCTAAAAAAATTCCCACATCTGAACTCAAAAGGCCTCATTGGAGCAATTACTTATCATGATGTCATTATTGATGATAAAAATTTCGGAAAAGCGATTATTGAAAGTGTTTCTGAAAGTCATCAAGCTCACACTCTAGAGAGTACAGAAATCATAAAAATAAGTGAAGAGTCACCATTTACTATTACTTTAAAAAATGAAAAGCAATTTACTATTACTGCTGATGAAGTCATCTTTTGTACTGGTCCGTTTACAGATAAGGTGATGAAAAAACTAGAATTTTCTTGGAAACCTAAAATTCTACCATCAAAAGGGTCTCATCTTATTTTGGATAAGAATAAAATTGATTGTCCGAACCCGGTTGTCATTCAAGAAAAGAATCGAATAATTTTCTTAATACCTCATAATGATTTTGTCTTGTTAGGAACTACAGAATTAAAGCTCTCACCTGGAGATAATTTTTTTGATTTAGATATTTCTGAAATAGAAAAAAAGTATCTCATAAAAAATTTCAAACATTATTTCCCAAGACTTGAAATAGAAAATGCTATTATTAATCAAACAGCTGGTGTTAGGCCATTAGTAATTAAAGAAGGAATTAGTGAAAACCAAGCTCCTGGAGCAGCTAGTAGGCAACATCTTATTTTTCATCCAAGAAATAATTGCTCAATTCTTATAGGCGGGAAATATACGACCTTTAGAAAAATGGCCGCTGATGTAGTTTCTCAAATCTTTTCTAAAAGACAAGAAATCTACTATCCACATTTAAGTTTAAAACCTATACATAAATCCAAAAGCTAACCTAGGTCCAAATCTCCATCTATCCCACTCATCCTCATTGGCAGTGCTAGGAAGTTCATCAAAAACATCTAGTCTTCTATAAGCATCAATCAGCATTCTAACTCCAAGTTTGTTAGCAAAATAATACTTAAGTCCAAGACCACCAAAATAAGCAAAAGTG
The DNA here is from genome assembly GCA_938017795.1 of uncultured Bacteriovoracaceae bacterium. Classification (GTDB taxonomy): domain Bacteria; phylum Bdellovibrionota; class Bacteriovoracia; order Bacteriovoracales; family Bacteriovoracaceae; genus JAHDHG01. The sequence continues at coordinate 37,919 of CALIJZ010000024.1, read as the reverse complement.
GTTCCAGAAGCTTCAACGGTTGTACTCGCACTTGCACTAGATCCAGCTACAGTACCACTAGCGAAACTATCTACAATATTACCCACTGCTGCGCCCAAACTTATAAAAGGTATGAGCTTATAGGTCTGATGAGGAGAAGTGAATAAATAAAAATTCAAAGCACCACCGTATTCATATAAGATACTATCAGTAACGGCTCCATCATAACTTAATAAACTATCTTGCATATAACTTGCTTGAGGAGCAATAGAGAACCAACGCCCAAGGTACAACTCAAGACCTAGCGCGAATCTTCCAACTAATTCACTACCATCATAAGTACTATCAGCATTAACCTGAGAACTATAAAAATGAAAACCAAGATTAGTCCAAAATTCAAAAGGTCTCCCTTTTAGGCTAGAACTACTTCTAAAATTCATCTCCTCATTTCGACTCGTAATTTCTGTAACATCAGCATCAGAGTAATCCCTATCATCTAGAAGATCCGAATACACTTTATAATCATCTCCTGAGCCACTTACTAAGTTGAGTCCTTGAATAGAATCTTTAGCCAGCATGGAATAAGGATTATTACTTAGCTTTACTGCAGGAGTAATTTTTAACTTTAAGGCAGCATCATTAATTACTAAATCAGGATTAACCATTCTATAAACTGACCAAACAGAAGTATTTTGAAGCAGCTTTATTACTACGGCCCTAGCTACTACAGCTTCAGTAATATAAAACTTTGCATGGTCGCCAACATTTAAATTATCGCTACTTCCCCTATTGATTAATAAGGTCTTACCTGACTGAGTAGTCTCTAAAATCCTAACTGAGAGCTTAGAATCAATCGGCAAAGAAAAAACACTTAAGCTAAATATAAGAGTAAAAAATAGTGCTTTTTGCATTGAATCCATCCTTGTATTCATCTTAATGATAACTTGCCCTATACATATAATTTTAATGCGTGCTATAAATTAAAACAAATCATATTAAGGATAACGCACCATGGCAAAGAGAAGAAAAGAAGTAAGAACATATAAATACGACTGTACTCTTACAGGCGAGACTTATGTCTTAACTCAAAAACTAGATAAGGTTGATGAACTCATCTCAGTTGATGCTTTTTATCAATTAAATCCTGATAAAGATGATCGTCCTAAGTCCATCAAGAAAAAACTTGGCGTAGAAGAAGAGACAGAAGCTACTTCAAAAGAACCTATTCAATAATTAAAGGAAATTTTTATGAGCTCTCACAAGGTCACAATCATTGGTACAGGCCCTGCTGGACTTACGGCTGCACTTTATTCAGCTAGAGCAGATCTTAGTCCAATTGTTTTTGAAGGTCATGAGCCTGGAGGACAATTAACTCTTACAACTGATGTAGAAAACTTTCCTGGCTTCCCTGAAGGAGTTATGGGACCAGATTTAATTAATAATATTAAGAAACAAGCTGCAAGATTTGGTGCTGAATATATTCAAAAGCATGTCACAAAAGTTGATTTATCTCAAAGACCATTTAAGATTTATATTGATGAGGAAGTTGTATTATCTGATACTTTAATTTTATCAACAGGAGCAAGTGCAAAATTTCTAGGCCTAGATAATGAAAAAGAACTTACTGGGAAAGGTGTAAGTACTTGTGCAACATGTGATGGTTTTTTCTATAGAGATAAAATAGTTCATGTCGTTGGGGGTGGAGATACTGCTATGGAGGATGCTACTTTCATTGCTAAGTTTGCTTCAAAAGTTTTTGTATGTGTAAGACGTGAAGAACTAAGAGCAAGTAAACCTATGCAAAAAAGAGCAATGGATACTGATAATATTGAATTTCTATGGAATACTGAAATTAAAGAAATTCTTTTTGATGGGTCTGGTGTAACTGGCGTCAAAGTTTTAAATAATAAAGAAAATACTGAAACAGAAAGAAAAACAGATGGTCTTTTCTATGCTATTGGGCATGTTCCAAATACTTCTTTTCTTGATAATCAGATAGATCTAGATGAGCATGGTTTTATAAAGACTCAAAATGGTGGGGAGACAAATATTGCTGGAGTTTTTGCCTGTGGTGATGTTCAAGATCCAGTTTTTAGGCAAGCCATTTCTGCTGCAGGCTCGGGATGCCAAGCTTCCATGCTTGCCGAGAGATTTTTACACTCTTAAAGTTCTAAGATAAATCCAACAATATTTGAAAGTGGCTCAGAAGCTGTAGTCCCATGACCAAAAAATGCTTCTTCATTTTCAACTATAATTGTTTTAGATCCAGATAATAATCTATATTGAGTTGCAACCTTTAACTCTACATCTCTACTATACTTTCTAGCTATAACAGATACATTTGATTGCATTTCAAAAATGCTCATATAAGTTTGTAGTAATAAAGAAGATACAGTGTTTTGATCTACTGTAGGGTTAACTTTCATATATAACTCACTTAAACATTGAATAAAGTCTTGATTATAAAATCTTGCAACAATCCCTTCTGGACCATTTCCACCTTGCTCAATTTGCATAATATCTTTACAACCCATTACGGCCTGCTCAATTGTTAAGCTTACAACTTCTGCAGCTACTTCAATATTTGAATCAGCATTGGCAACATCTTCAATACCCTGATCTTGAGAAAAACTATTAATAGAAAGTGCAATTAGCAAAGATAAGAAAAATTTCATTAGTACTCCTTAGGTTTAACAATGGCTTTTGATACCACAAGTCATTATCTAGAAGGCGATATATTTCATCAAAATGTAATATTTACAAAGAATGTGGTGAATTTTTCAGGGAAAATTATTTATTATAACACTTATGATCCCAGACAATTTTTTTAGATATAGTTGCAGGCTTATCAGAAGCAAGAGTGACTCTTTGGCGATATTTAATGATTTTAAATGAATAGAGTTCTCTTTTATGAGCATTAAATTTACGACAGTTATACTTTGCAAATTGCTCCAATCTATCCTTTTTCTTTTCTTTGCCTATATTGGATAAGTATTTTTTTATTAACGAATTCATCCAAACTAACTCTTTGTAACTTGGTTTTTCTTCCCCACCAATATATCCATAATCAAAAATTTCTTTCTTAGTTCCATCACTAAACTCCGCAGGCATTGAGTACCATTGATTATGAGAGTATGGAAAAGGAGAAAACATTGACCACTTTTGATAAGAGTGAAAAATCCTTGTAGTATGTTTGAAGAAATTTAAATTCTTTTTCACACTTGGATAGAAAAATTTAAAGTTCCAATAAAACAAGCTTAGAATCAACAAGGCACCTAAGGTAATTGCAAACGGTCCATCTTTTCTAAATTCTTTAGTTGGAGTTAAAAAACTTGAAACGTTACTGGCATACCCTCTATTATGAGAAATTTTCCAATAGATGAACTTAGAGATTGGAGTACTAAAGAGAAAAGACAATACTTGATTAAACCAAGGAGGTAATATTGAATTGTCCAGTAATTGTTTAAAAACATTTTCCTTAGTAAAGAGCTTATTATTCTTTCTTAAAACCCAAGAATTTTCAGATTTCATAATACTTGTTACTTTCGAATCATTTTGAGCTTTTTCGATTTGAACTTCCCTAAGGAGGAAAAACTCTTTTACAATCCTGACCATTTTAAAACAAAATTTACAGTCTTGATCATAAAAAAGTGTGATTTCATTATAGCTTTTCCTTTTTGAATCTAATCTCATCCAAATTTCAGAAGGTATAAATGCTACCCAACATGCTACACAGAAAAATGGAAATCCTCCAAGACTCATTAAGAAAATCAAACCTATATGAAAAGAAATACCAAAAAATATTGCACTAAGTTTTGAAATATAACCTTTTTTAAGAAAGACAAAACCAAGCATTAATAATATAGGACAAATTAATTCTCCGTAGATTGAAAACATTGTAAGTAATTTTAAAAATCCAGGAAAATCTCTTAAGAAGGCACCAAAAAATGAAGCAAAATTATTTAAACCTAGGGCATATTCAGTTGCTGTATAATCAATGCGCCATTGCTTACCAGTTTTAAATAAAAACGTAATGAAATAGATAAGTCCAATTTGAAAATAGTAGGAAAAGACCCATATAGAGCTATAAATCTGTTTAGAATTGTTCTTTACTCTTAATGCATTATCCACTGAATATCTTGCACCAAAAGGTAAAAAGCAGGCTATTAAAAAATACATTCTAATAATATCATCACCCGCATTTAAAACGTCCCAGTTTCTATCATGTATAGAAAGTGTAAAAATCCAAAGAGCAAAAGAAGTTACCCTTGTTTTGAAACCAACTAAAAAAAACGTTGCTAAAATAAAGTAAACAAAGAAAAAAAAGTAGGTAAAATACTCAGTTCCATTAAAAAATAATAATGAAGCACTCCAATCGTGCCCTAGATTTTCTAAAAAATGGCCACGTGGTAAAACACCAGAATCAGAATAAAAAATTTTTGCATATGGAATTCGATGTAAAATATCGTAAATTAAAAATACTCCCATCATAACTCTCGACAGAGCTAAAGATCTTTTATCTAGGTAGAAGTAGTTTTTCAACATATCATTATTTTAAACTCCTAAAGGCAATCTATCTTCGTATGTAGACTTTTACCCTCAAATAGACCGACTTGATCGATTACTATGAAAGTTAAATATTTTTGATTAGAATAAGAATATGAATAATATTTTTAGTATGCTGTATTTAGTTATTGCTTTTGTCCTAGTGTCTACAGCAATCATACTTGGTCTATTTTTACCTTTAGGAGTGGTTTCAAACCTGTTTTTTTAATGAAATATTTATTATTAGCATTTTCACTTTCTCTCTTTGCCGGCTCTTCTGCTCCTGTGAAACAAACATGTGAGATGACTGCGAACCCACTGAGGTGTGCGGAGTCTACTATTCCAAAATTCAATGAAAAAACCTGCAAGTGGTCTTGTGATAAAATTGATATCCCTAAAAAGAAATGTTTGATTTGGCATGATGGTTGTAATGATTGTATGAGAACTCACCCTAAAGAAGCACTTAGATGTACAAAAAGAGCTTGTTTGAGAAATGGACCTGAGTATTGTAAAAGAAGATTTAAGATTAAAGATTATTGATTACAAAAGTCCTCATCTTTATCAACTAAACATTTATATCTATTGTCATTTAAGTCTTGTATATTCCATTTAATTTTACAAAAATCACCTTTGGAAACATATCGATCTCCCATTCTCTTTTCCCTTTCTTGATCACTGACAGTCTGAAGTGCAATGAGAATAGTAACAATTGTTTCTCGATCAGCTGATGGCATATCTCCAATAGTTAAGAGACGACCTATATCTTTACCAGTTGGCAAACGTTTATATTTCAATAAGAACTTAAAAATATTCTTAGTCCCAGCTAGTTTTTCATACCACTTCAAGATTGTTTTAAGAGCTCTTTCAAAATGAGCATACGTCAACTCAGCCTCATTAGAGTCAATAATATTATTCCCATTTAAATCAAACTTACTCATTGTTGATTCCATATTAATAAGACCAGTATAGATACCTACTAGATCGATTCCTGTTGTGGGAATATTTACATAAGGACCACAACCTCGGGAATATTTTTCTAATAATAAGAAATATTTTTCTTGATCAGTCGAACCAGCACCTAAATCATCAAAATATCTCTTGAATCTAGGAAGATTTTCAATATACGAAATATTTTTATTTTTTCGCTGAACTACTTCAACTAACGAGTCATATAAATTTTCACGCACACAAGCCGTAGGGAATTGAATTAATTTCTTGCTATTATCATTACTCAAGGTTCCACACCTTTGAGAGAAAAAACTAAGCAAACTATCTTTCATAGGAATAGCAGCAAATAAATTATTAAAAAATTCAGACAACTCAGCAATCTCTAACGAACCGTCGCCATTAGCTGTTTCTAAAAATAAATCAGGCAAATTATTTGCATTTTCAGCAGCATGCTCTTCTCTAGATGGATCAATAATTCTTGATTCGTATAGGATTTTTTTAAAATCTAAAATCGCTAAGTATAATTGAGAAAGGTGAAGAGTAGAACTATTATCTTCTCCATCTTTACAAACATACTCATCAGGTAAAGTAACGATTTCACTTTTATTTGTTTGATAGTTTATCAACTCATGATTTTTAAGATCACAGCTATAATTTTTTTCATAAAAATTTATGACTTTAGTCAAACCATGATAAAAAGCTCCAAAAAGATTAATCCCATCGAGATTTCGTCTATAGGTGTTACCATAAAAGCCAATTCCAATATCACCTTGAAAATATCTCTGCTTTTTAATGATGTCCATGAATACTGAAAAGTTTTCATTATTGACAGGATTAGAAATTTCTTTAGAGTCTGTAATTTTCGAGCTAAATGAATCTAAATATTTTTCATTCTTAAGATAGATATGACTAAAATCTATAAATCTATCTGAAAGTATATAAACTTCATCTAAGACTTTTCTTATATCAATAGAATAAAAATCCTCGCTACTTGATCCAGTAAATACTTCTTTTCCCCTTCTAACCTCATGTTCGTATTCAGCAATATTAAAAGTATTATTCTCACCGAATATCTCAGTTCTAAAGGCCTCTAACAAAGGAGGAATATGATCAAATACAAATTTTTTCTTATTATCATTGATTAATAATGAGTTATCAAAATCCAGTAATATATTCTTATAAAAAGAATATTCTTCAAATTTAGAAGCAAAGTCTATTTTTGTTCTCTTAGTCAATGATAATAAACTTGTAATGAGCTTATCTGACCCAGTTAGAAATACTTTCAACTCGTCTTTTAAAATAAAGTTTTCTTGACCTGTGAAAAATAGATCTTTGAAAGGCAACGCCGCCAAGACCTTGTCCTTCAAGTCATCACCTGAAATAACTTTAAGATGATTACTTACTTCAAGCAATGATAACTTCTGAGTAGATCTATATTCTTCAAGGATTGTAATAAGTTTGTTTGTTATAGCATTAATACTTTTTAATGTCCCAGCTTCATTAATTTCTTGATATTGTTTTAAAGACAATCTCTCAAAATTATTAAGCTCTGAGATATTCACTAATTCTTTATTACTTAAGATAACAAGTTCTTTTAAAACAATAAGATCTTTCTTTACTAAGTAATTCTCAGGCCTTACAAATAAAAAGCTATTAATTTGAAAGAACAGATCTAAGGCCTTAACTAGATCTTCACTATCATCTACATTTTCTATTAAAAACTTCTTTAAAGAACTTTTAGAAATGTTTTTATCATCAATATTGGGATTTTCTGGCTTTATCAAATCAAGTAAAAGATTAATCTGGTTAAAGGCACAATTAATGTCACTCTTTATTATTTTTTCTGTAAAGTATTCAAAATTACCAGTATTAATATCGCAGTCTGCACTTGCAAACTTACGATCAATTGGTCCGTCCTGAAACCATTGCCCATCATTGAGATCCCCACAACCAGAGATAAAAGAAACCAATAACGATAAATGTATGAACAATTTTTTCATACAATACTTCTCGTTATATTTTATCTAGGTATTAGAAGGTCAATTTGACATCGGCAAAAATTGAGTCGTTTTCTCGATATCTTGCCCAAAATCCTTCACCATTTTGAGGTGAGCCAATTATCTGGAATCCAAGCTTTGCACTCAAGTAAGGTGAATACTTATAGCCCACACTTGACTGGTAAACTCTGTCTTTCGTACTGAAATCATATTTTAGATCACCACCTACTAAAAACTTCATAAAAAGAGCATATTCAAAGTTCAAATGAGCAACGCTATCCCATCTTGGGATTGTATCTAAGGTACTTTCTTTTGTGAAAGAACTTAATCTTTTTAAAAAGCCCAAATTAAGCTTAAGGGAATCAAAGTTATATCCACCTGAAGCTTCTATATAAGTTTCATCTGCTCTATTTATATCAATACCAAGACCAATATTTTCATCGATAATATCAGAATCAATTTTAGTTTTTTCACTAATTTTATTAGATAAAAACCCTAAATTTGCAAAATATTTATTACATATTTTTTTTGAAATATTAGCACCAAAAACGAAATGATGTACTAGACTTGGATCAATAGTGACTTTTCCACTTGTAATAGGAGTAATTGCTAATTCAACATTAGCTTCGTTAGAAACTTGGTTTTCTGGTTTATAGATCGCAAAAACATTAAAAGATAAATCTTTAGCTATTAAATTATCAACCTTCACATTAAGCCCAACGCTTGGTTTAAATACTAAATCACCTATTGATGGATTATTGACCTTATACTCAAGTGGAAAAGTTAAACTACCAGAAGTTGCAACTGCATCCGGAGCATCTGCCCAGGAACTCCTTGAGGTTATCGTACCCTTATCATTGTCAATATTTAGTGGTGGATTTAGTTCAGGTACATTTAGATAACTAAAAAAACCATTTATTGTAATATTTTTAAACTTTGAAAAAGTTAATCCGATCCCTACTAGTCCCTCTTGATCAGGGTTAAAAAAATCAAAGTTAACTCGTTTGTTAACTTTTCCCAGTCCCCACTTTTTATCGATATATGAATAATCTAAATTATATATTCCGGCCTTAAGATCAAAATGATTAAAGGAGTTTTCGTAATACAATTCTTGCAATGAATACATGAACAATCCGCCTTCCTCGAATTGAAATTGAGAACTAAAAACAAATTTATCAGTGCTATATTCTAAATGAGAATTTATCCACCAAGAATTTACTGTTTGATTCTCAATAATCCCCAAAGGATCATTATGTCGAAATGAAATGGAGCCATATTTTGCATAAATACTGCTGGATAAGAATGATAGTAAGATTAAAATTTTCAATTACAATTATGATAGCTTGCGCTCAGATAAAAGTAATCTTAAAAAATGAAAACATTTTTAGTTTAATGGTATCATAGTGCACCTCTTTTTACTTAGATTGACTCTAATTTTAAAAAAAGATTTACACATTTGTTTACTTAAAAATCATTGGTAATAATGAAGGTAAGTCAGAATTTACTGGTGTGCATTTTCCAGGAGGAAACGATGAAAAAACTAATGTTTTACCCACTTATACTTTGCCTAGGCTTTTTAATCTCGTGTGAAAAGTTTGAAGGTAATTTTTATGCAGCTAACCCTATCACTTTAGAAGATGGCAAAGTTATCGCTAAAGGAAACTATAAAGCAGAGTTAAAAACTAAAGGTGATAATAAACTTAAAGTAAATTTAAAAAGAGCTGATAGTGAAGAAAAGTTTACGATTGAATTTATTGATGGAGTAAAAATACCAAGTCAAGATGGACCATTTTCTTATAAAGCATTTGAAAATAACCAAAACTTAGATATCGCTGGTCGCCTTAATACCATTACCTCTAGATCTGATCTAAGACAAGAAACTAGATCTTGTACTATTACGATTCAATTACCACGAAGATCTTGTAGAAATGTTTGCCGCAGAGGAAGAAATGGTCGAAGAATTTGTAGACGAGTTTGTAGTCCAACATATGTAAATGTTCGAGGTTACCAAGACGTTGATTACTATATAGAAACAATTACTAAAGAATTATTATTACAAACATATGCTTCTAGTGGCGTGAATAATGGAGACTTTAGAGGATCTCAATCTGAGACTAAGGAGAGATATGAGTATATTGGAAGATGTAGAAGAATAAGATAATTAAGACATTTAAATTAAATAATAAAAAGGCCCCTAAATTTAGGGGCTTTTTTATTTTTATTTTTTGTAATTAAAACTGATTCTTAAACATCATTGACTCCATAGGTTCTGGAGTTTTGGCATTATACTTTGCAGATTTTTTCGATCCATAAGGAATTAAAATATCACCATCAACATTAAAGAAAATCAATTGCCCAATTGGCATTCCCGGATAAACTCTCACTGGTTGCTTAACTGAAATCTCAAGCGTCCAATAATTACAAAATCCCACGTCTCCTTTACCAGCTGTAGCATGTATATCAATCCCTAATCGACCAACTGAAGACTTCCCTTCTAGAAATGGAACATGTTTATGAGATTCAGTGTACTCAGCTGTAGAGCCTAAATAGAACTGCTCAGGCTCAAGAACATATCCTTCTTCTGGAATATCAAAAAATTCGATTTCATTATGTTTCTTAGCATCTAGAACCCGATTCTTATAAAGAGCGAGCTTGGGACCTAAATGAACATCATAACTATTGCAACCTAGACAATTTCGGTCAAATGGTTCTACTACGATATCTTTAGATTCCACAAATTTGAGTATTTCGCTATCAGATAAAATCATGCCGCCTCCTGGATAAATTATTGAATATAGGGTAAAAAATAAAGTGATGAGTGACAAGGTATTGATAGCATTAAGAGGATTAATTCGGGGAAAAAGACACTGGGGCCAATATATAGAGGCCATAGAATCTGACCTTCCGGGTGTTAAGATTTTGACTTATGATATTCCAGGAAATGGAACACGGTATCAAGAAAAATCTCCGACAACAATAGATCAATATGTAGATGATTTAAGAGCACAAATGATCAAAGATATTACCCCCAATACTGAAGTTCATATTTTTGCTATGTCTCTTGGTGCAATGATTGGATCTCGATGGGTAGAAAGGTATCCAGAAGATTTTAATAGTGCAATTTTTGCAAATACTAGTTTCAAAGGAATTTCCCCGTTTTATGAAAGGTTTCGACCTGAAGCAATGGCAAAACTAGTTCAAATCCTTCTTTCACCGGGAGCATTTAGAAAAGAGAAAAATATTATCGAACTCATTTCCAATGAAGAGGAAGAACGTAAAAAAGAGTTATATGATCACTGGAAAAACTTACAAGTTAATAATCCCGTTAGTTATGCCAATGCATTCCGACAAATTTGGGCAGCAAAGAAATTTGCTCCATCAAAAGCAAAACCTGCAGTACCTGTTTTGCTTATAGCTTCAGAAAATGATCGATTGTGTTCCTACAAATGTTCCGAGGCGATCGCCAAGGAGTGGAATGCTGAGTTACGAATTCACCCTAGTGCTGGTCACGAGTTAGCTTTTGATGCCCCTGATTGGACAAAGGAACAAATTGAACAATGGCTTTATAAACATTCCGCCTAATTACGAACCAGTTTTAACTGAAGATGGATCCTATACTCTATATTCAAAAAAATATGATGAAAATTGTCACTCCACAAGTGGTGCTGATGGAGAAACACATAAATACTTTGTTATTGATTCTAAACTTGAAGAAGAAAATCAAAAATCTCAGATAATTTTTGAGACTGGTTTTGGCTTAGGAAAAAATTTTTTAGCCGTAAAAGATTTATTTTCCAACTCAAGTGCTAAAATACATTTTATTAGTACTGAAATAGATGAAAATTTAGTTTTGTGGTTCTTTAGTGAGTATTTTAAAATAGAAAAAGAATCTCAAAAGATTATAGAGCATCAATTTGATAATATCTCACTAACAATCCTGATAGGAGATGCTACTGTAACAACTCTGGAGTACTTTAAAGAAGTAAATATAAAAGTAGATAAAATATTTCAAGATGCCTTTAGTCCCAAAAAAAATCCTTCTCTATGGACTACGGATTGGTTTAAGTTATTGAAAAATATTTCTTCAAAGAATGCGATTCTAACAACTTATAGTGCTAGCCACTCTATAAGGAATAATCTCCAAGATGCTGGGTGGTGTATTGAAAACCTGAAAGGATTTGGTAAAAAAAAATCAGCAACAAGAGCTACAATAAATCATGAATAAATTCAGAGAATTATTTAATTTAGATCTACCTATTATTCAAGCAGGAATGGTTTGGTGCTCAGGTGCAAAATTAGCAGCTGCCAGTGCAAATGAAGGGATCATTGGAACAATTGGTGCTGGTTCAATGAATAAAGAACTTCTCGATAAGCATATTTTAAAAGCTCAAAATCTTATATCAAAAAATAATCATTTATTAGCTGTAAACTTTCCACTTCTTTATCATGATATTGAAGCACAATTAAAAGTTGCACTTGATAGAGGAATTAAAATCTTTATCACCTCTGCGGGAAGTCCTAATAAATACACAAAATTCTTAAAAGATGAAGGAAGATTAGTTATACATGTTTGTAGTTCAGCTAGACTTGCTAAAAAATGCGAAAATGCTGGTGTAGATGCAGTTGTGGCTGAAGGCTTTGAAGCTGGTGGTCATAATGGTCGAAATGAAACGACCACAATGGTTTTGATTCCTGAAGTGGTGAACAACGTTAATATCCCAGTTATTGCAGCAGGCGGTATTGGGCAAGCTAGTCAAATCAGAGCAGCTCACGCTCTTGGTGCTAGCGCAGTGCAAATCGGGAGTAGATTTGTTGTTACTGAAGAATCAAGTGCTCATCATGAATTTAAAAATGCAATTATAAATGCTTCACCAGGAATGACTAAACTCTTAATGAAAAAATATATCCCTGTAAGACTCTTAGAAAATAAGTTCTCCAAAGATATCCAGGAACTAGAAAGCGCTGGAGCGAGCAAAGAGGAATTAAAAACCCTTCTTGGCAAGCAAAGAGCAAAAAGAGGAATGCTCGATGGAGACCTAGATCAGGGTGAACTTGAAATCGGTCAAGTATCAGGATTGATAAATAATATAAAAACTGTAAAAGAGCTAGTACAAGAATTTAGACTTGCCTATCAAGAATAAATTTAAAACCTATCAAATCGATTGAGCTAAAACTCGACCGGCCTTCATTGCTCCGTTAATCGATGGATCTTGAGTATAATCTCCAATAAAATAGATATTATTAAATGTGTTTGCTTCTTGCCCATAATGAAACTTACCAGGTAGAGCATAAGAGATCTTCATAGATTTCAAAAATCTCCAATCTTGGCAATCATCGCCAAAATATTTCTTACATTCGTTTAAAATTGTCGAATCTTTATAAGAGCTTGCTCCAATCGAGCTGACCGAGACCAAAGTACCTGATTTAGAATACTTTTTTTGTACATCTGATAAAAAAGCAACATGATTAATCTTTTCATTATTAGGTATTAAGTAGAGGTATTTATCAAATTTTCTAGATGTTTGAAAATAGTAGGTATTAGTAGATTTCTTACCAATTTTATTAACTTGTCCTAAAAGCCCTGAGGTTGATTCAGGGTCACAGGCAAGAACTATTTTGTCGGCGGGAACTTGAGCTCCGTTTGAAAAAACAATCTTATCTTTTTTTAACTTTGAGACTTCATAATTGTATTGGATGTTTTTTTTTCCAACAATGCTCTCAAGATGTTCAGCCACTGTTTTCATTCCACCTTTTGGTAAAGTTGCATAACCATCATTAAACATTCGGTAAACAAATTTAAAAAAGTTTGCATCTGTATTGAGTTTTTTCTCTAGAAAAATCCCTCGTACAAATGGAAATAAAAATAACTCTAAAATTTGGTCACTAAAGCCATATCCATGTAAGAAATCATGAGTGCTTTGGTTAGCACTAATCAAATTCTCAATATCTAACTTATTACATTCTCTGGATAGTTTATAGAGTTTTAACCTATCTTTAAAAGTCCCAACTTCTGGCAACAGAGTCTTCATAATGGTACTAGGAGATTTTCTTGGATCATCAATCGTCACAAAAGACTTACCATGAAACACCTTTGCACCGGACTTGAATTTTTTTAATCCCAATTTCCATGTATTCATAAGTTTTTTTACTTCAGGATACATTGGATTAAAAACTTGAAATCCTAAATCATATAAATAGCCGTCTTGCGCAAGTGTGTGAACTCTACCACCTGGATGAGAACTTTTTTCATATATAGTAAATGGAATTCCACGTTTTTTAAGATAGGCCCCACATGTAAGCCCTGAAATTCCTGCTCCAATAATAACGATCATTTAAATAAGAAGCCTTAAAACGCGTAGAATAATTAATAAAGCAAGAGCACCCACTACCGCTGTCAATAAGCTCATAATGCTAATTCCGCCAACCTCGGTTCCAATATTAAAATATTTCCCTATCATTCCACCAACAAAAGATCCTGCAATACCAATAATCATAGTGCTAATAAGCCCACCTTTATCTTTTCCTGGAAGAATAAACTTTGCGATGATACCTGCAACTAATCCAAGTCCTAGCCAAATAAAAATAGTCTGCTGATCTAAACCTAATGATCCTGATAATTTCTCTAACATGATAACTCCTTAATATTAAAAGGATAACTCAACAGTATTCATCTCTCAAGCGTCATTATTTTAGACAGTTTTTAAGCTCAGATTGTAAATATTAAGGGTAACCCTACATCCAATGTCTATTTTAGTTAAAATTTAGGTTAATTAGGAGTTTCTATGAAGTATTTATTATTATTAGCCATTTCAATCAGTTCATTTTCGAGCATCTATAAGATTATAGATGATCCAAAAGACGCAATAGCCATAAGGTATTCATTATTAAAAGGAGCAAAAAGAAAGATATATAGTTCCAAATATATTTTCCATAAAGATTTGGCTGCTTATACTTCTTTATCTTTACTTAGAGAAAAATCAAAAGAAATTAGAGCAAATGGTCTTGAGCCTGATATCAGACTTCTGATTGATAGATTTGGAAAATTTTTTAAGGCCACTCCTGAAGAAGTAATTATTCACCTTAAAAGAGATCATGGAATAGAATTTAAATATTATAATGATGTACTTAATGACAAGGTGGTTTCAAAGAAGATAGTTGAAGGATATAAACTAAGATTTAAGCCTTCGAGTCTATTAAAAGACATATTACGTCCCAGAATACTTCCGATCCCTTTACCATTATTTCCTAATCCAACTCCTTTGATTAAAACATTGGAGCATAGGTTACATGATAAATTATTTATAGTTGATGGTGAATACATGGTAACTGGTGGGAGAAATATACAAGATCCTTACTTTGAAAAAGGTGCTAGAAATTACGTAGATAGAGATGTTTTCACTAATGGTGATGCTGCAAAAGCTTCAGAGGAACATTTTTTAAAGTTCTGGAATAATCCAGCTTCTACTTCTGTACACTTTGGAACTCTTACCAGAAAAAATTGTAGAAAAAACTATAAGGAAGTTTATTTTAAATCTAGCCGCTTCAGTGGAGATCTTGAAGCTTGTCTTGAAGCAATGAGAATTGCAGGTAAAGAGATATTGGATAGTTATGCTAAAAAAATAAAGTCTGAATTTAAAAAATTAAAAATTGATGAAAATTTTCATGAAAAAATATTAGAACAAGAAATTGATGATCCTACAGTTGAATTCATCGGTGATAAATTAGATGAGAATGGAGTATATATATCACAGATGAGCAAAAGGCTTGTTGAAATCGCCAATAATGCTACAAAGAAAATCATTATCGAAAATGCATATTTTGTTCCAACTCCCGAGCTTTTAATAATTCTTGAAAAGAAATTACATGAGGGCGTAGAAGTTATAATCCTCACTAACTCTTTAAGTTCAACAGATAATAACGAAGCTTACTCTGGCTACTTTAAATTCAGACCTATATTAATGAAATTAGGGCCAATAGAAAATAAGATAAAATTATATGAATATCAAGGCGAAAACATGGATTCTAATTATGGAGCTGCAATTCATGCAAAGTCTGCAACTATTGACGATCAGTATTCTATAATAGGAAGTTATAATCTTGATCAATTATCAGAATATTATAATACAGAAGTTGCTCTTATCTCTCAGAATCCAGTAAAAGCAATTGAATTAAGAAAATCAATAGAAAGCCATATTAACTATTCATATAGAGTTGGAATTGATGGAGTTCCATGCCATCCAGAAGCATGTACTTATAGTATTGATAAATATGGAAATTACTCTGAGGGCCAACAATTACATCCAAATGCTGACCCGAAAAAAATCAAAGCTGTAAATAGATATATGAAAGTTCTTGATAAAGATAATTCATTTTCTAAATGGGTATTGAGTCATTTATAATTATGAAATTTTTAATAATACTATTCATCTCAGTTCAGGCCTTCTCTTTTTCATGCTTGAATAGTTCACGAGATAAAACTCCTGAGCAATGCTTTATTGAGCATCTAAAAAATTCAAAAAGTTTTAAAAATATCACTGAAAAACAATCTTTTGCTTATATTAATAATCAAGGCTTAGTAGCAGGACTTAATACAAACTTAATGGTTAATAATGCTTCTGAATCAAAACTATTTACAAGTCTCTTGGCCTTAAATTATTTTGGTGCTGACCACAAGTTTGAAACAAAGATTTTTATTCAAGGAACGAAAGTTCATATTGAAGGCTCTAAAGATCCAACCTTTGGTAGAAAAGCAATTTATAGAGTTATGAAAAAGCTTAACGAATTAGGTATTAAAGAAATTTCTTCTCTGACATATGATGAAAATTTTTATTTTGCACCAGAAGTACTAGATAACTTCAGATATACATTTGTTTATAATGATACAAATACTGATAAAATCTATTGTACACCTTATGAGCATAATAAATTTGCTAGAGGATTTCAAAAGATTTTATTACAAAGATATTTAAATACTTCTAAATGGAGTAACACAAATATTTTAAAATCTTTTTCTTATGTGCCTAGTCAGCAAAGTATTGGTAAGGCTAAACTTCAAGAAAATTACGGAAGTGCTTGCTCTAAAGTTGAGATTCAACCCATTTTAGAAGATTTCAAGAGTAAAAATCCAAGAATGAGTCTTCCTCAAATGAAAATACAAATTATTGAAGAGACAAATTTTAATCCTTTAGTAGCAAATGAAGATTTTGTTAATACAAGAAAGCTAATAACTCACTCTAGTACAGAATTAAGAAACATTATCCGTTTTGCTAATGTTCACTCAGCAAATTTAATTATTGACCTACTATTTAATGCTATCGGAGGTCAAGAGTTTGTAACAAAGGAACTTCAAAGTGCGATGACACTTTTAAATGTTGAAAAGACAGAAGACTTTAGCATCATCTCAGGATCAGGTTTAAGAAAGAAAGTCATAAGATCTACCAAGAATCATGAGAGTGTACAGAATAATCATATAGTTTTTGAAAGCTTAGAAAATAATAAAAGTAGTGCAAAAGCAGTTCTTGCTTTACTAGATTCATATTTAAGGTATTCAGCAGCTCTACATAATCAATTACAATGGCAACCTTTCCAAGCTAATTACATTATTCCTTCTGATACTTTTAATTTAAGTATTCAATCATTTAATATGCTATTAGCTGGAATGGAAGGCACATTTGCTAGTCGAGGAAATAATAAATTCAAAGGAACTTTCTTAGTAAAAACTGGCACACTTAATAATACATCTTCTATAGTTGGTACCATGAATACAAATTCAGGAAAACGCCATTTTAGCATAGTTATGAACTATGATCCATCTCTAGCAAATGCACCTTCAGTAACAGATGCTAGAAATATTCAAAATGAGTTTATTCAGGATCTTATTAACTTATGGGGAGGAGCTGTTAAGATTGAAGTAGATCCAAATTTAATTTCTAATTCTAGTAAATCTAAGTTTAATTCTTTTGATTCATTTCATGTGGAGAACTTTTAATGAGATTATTTATCCTTCTTATTCTATTTTCTTGTGCCCCAGAGAGAGTTCCAGAAATAGTTAACAAAGAAAACTTTGAAGCAAGTATAACTTCAATACAAGAGACAGACTTGCGAGTTCTTATTCAATCAAACGATAAAATTATTGTAAATCAAGGCATGAAAAAACAATATCCTCTACATTCTAGTCAATTCTGGGGAGAAGCACTAATTTCGCTATTAGTTGATCAAGGATCTGAATCTCACAATATCTTAAAAGATAAACTTGAGAACCTACAAGTCAGAGAAGACTTTAATGAAATAATAAACTTTATTGATTCAGATAATATGACTCCTTTGTATGTAGCTAGTTCTAGTCAAATTATAGAAAACATAGAACTTTTATTATCACTAGGAGCTGAAATTAATAATAAGAATGACAATAAAGAGAACCCATTATTAGTTCTTGCAGGAAATGGAAATATTGATGCATTAAAGCTCTTTAAAAACAAAGAGCTCATTAAATATAGAGACCTCCTTATAGATAACTGCAAAGTTAATCACCCCGAAGTGGTACAATATCTTGAAACTCTTTAGTATTTAGTGTTCAAACAAACTTTAAATGTCTAATTTCTATACACTCAGATTTATCCATCTAGCCTAGCTTCAAGTACAAGCTGGCACCACTTTTGCAAATATGTATTCACCAGGAGAAAAATCATGAAATACTTAGTATTGTTTTTAATATCTTTAGGATCTTATAGCTTCACTATTAAAGATAAAAATGGAGTAGTTTCATTAAGCCTACAACTTAGAAAGATAAACAGTTCAAGAATCCTTGATCCAACTCATGAGTATACTGAGTTTAATTTTAATAAAGTAAAATATACATTCAAGACTAAAGATATATTCTTGAAAGAATATGATTACTCTAAAGAAATTTATGCAGTAGATAAAGACAAACATTTACACATTAAGCTTAAAAAAACATCCACTAAATCTTTTTACTCAATTATAAATTTAAGAAAATTTAAGGATAATTCTCACTTTAGCTTCAAGGGCCAAATTCAGTTAAAGTCCATCCCATACGTAAATCAAAGTAGATTAGCTAGCCAGTAAATAATAGACGCATTAATTTCCTCTAGTTTTAATTCGAAAATTTAACTCCTATAATTTATCTAGAACTTAAGAACCAAGGAAGGTTTTTTGAACCCATTATTTAAATATAATTTGATACACACCACTTTAATTAGTGAATCAAAAACATTAAAAATCACTCTTAATCGTAAGGATTTAAACAATACAATCAGTCTTGAACTCTTATTTGAGATTGAATCAATTCTTAATTGGTCATTTTCTAGAATAGAAATTAATTCAATTCTGATTGATAGTTGTACTGACTATTTCAGCTCAGGACTAAGCAAAGAAACAGTACAAGATAAAGATTTCGAATACTTAATTAGTCTTAAAAGAAGGATTTGGGCAATTCAAAAATTAATGCTAACTATGCCACAAGCTGTAGTATGTGATTTTAATATGGGAGCTTCAAATATCGCAATTGAAGCATTCCTAGGTGCCGATCAATTTATAGCATCAGACAATGCAAAGTTTCAGTTTGACCACTTAGAAAATGGATACCCATTATTTTCGCCTAGATCGATCTTGAAAAACAGTTTCAATGGTAACTTGAACAACCTTATTTATAAGAAAATTATTTCAGCTAGCGATCTTGTTACAAATGGATTTTTAACAGGAAGTTATGAAGATAAATTAATCTATACTCAAAGCCTTTTGAGCTATATGAGCACCCAATCAAGCTTTACTCGTATTCAAACTAAAATGATTTTAAATGAAGATCTAATAAGGATTGCTGAAAAGCATAATGTCCTTGAGCTTGACTATATTCAATCCTTAAATATTTCAAAAGATTGGAAAGAAAATATTAATTCAGATATTCATAGTGTAAAGCGAAAGATAAATATGACTATTATTGACGGTGGAAAGACTTCTTAAAGATTAACCTTAATCTTGTCGTATCCTGAGAGTATTTGATCAGAATCTAATTCTTTGGGAATAAATGCTAAATAATAGCCTCCCCCTCCAGCTCCACATAATTTTAGAAATCCCAATTTATCATTTAATAATCTATTACCAAGCTGCCTCATCTTGTCTGTATACATTTGCGAGAAGATCTTTAATTGCATTAAAGATAGATTCTCTAGCAAATCATCAATTTTCTTGTCTTCAATAATATATTTAATAATTTTATTATTCAGTGGAATATATTCATTATTTAAAATTCTAGTAAATTTTATATCCTCACACTTTCTTTGAAATATTTGAATAAACGCATTGGCCTGTCGAGAGACACCAGTATTAATTAAAAATAGATTCAATCCATCAATAGAAATTTTTTGATTTATTCTAAAATGTTTTTCGAAACCTTCAAAAAGCATTGATTCATTAAGATAACTTATTAGAGGATCAACACCTGAGCTTTTACCGTGAAAATATCCTTCTATCATGGAAAGACAATTCAGAACATCTTCTTCATTGGCCTCACCCGTTTTACAGTGATCATAAATTGCCGCACATAATGCTCCAGAACTACCAAGCCCCATACCTACTGGTATATTTGAATCAAAATACCACCCTTGATCGACTAATAATTTAAACTTTTCTAAATCAAAAAAAATATTTTTTTCTTTGATAGCTTCTAAGTAATGAATAAGCCCATATAAATCATAATCATTACTTAGTTTTTTTTTCAAAAATATTGCACGACCATTAAATTGATTATAAGCAACTGCTAAAGCATGTGAACCACGTAATACACTATACTCTCCAAATAGGAATAATTTTGAGGGATAATTTCTCAAACCAAAATCTCATCCTCTATATAACTTTCAAATTTTTCAGAATACAGATCTAGAAATCTTAATGCTTGATCATGGAAATGGGCCCTATATAAAAGATGGATATTGGCTCCAGCATCCATCGTAAAGGTAAAATTATTCTTATCTAGTTTACTTTCAATTAAATTTATAATTTCTAAAGACTTAGGCCGCATCAGAAAATATGGCGTTGTTGAGCTCATCATAAGAGCGTGCAGACTCAATGCTTCTATTTTTGTTACTTTACTAAAAGTTGGCCAATCTCCAGCTTTAAGAGCTTGAATAACAATTTCATGATTCTTTCTAGCTTGCTCATACCTGGCTAGCTTATATGGATGATCATCCATAGATTGATGACCTTGAGTGGAGCTAATTTTTTTCATTCCTGAATCAACTATAATAACTGTATCTTTCAAATCATGGAAAAGAGGATCTACTTCAACACTTGTACTATATTCATCACTTGAATCAAGTAAATAATCGACGTGCCCCCAACTTTGAAATCCTGGCTTCAATGATCTGCAAGCACTGCCAGATAATAATCTAGAATAATTCGAAAGTTCAGATGAATCTAATTTCAATTCATAGAGATCATTTAGAATTTTAACTAAACAAGACATTGATGAAGCAGAGGAAGCGACTCCACTAGAATGAGGAAAAGTATTTCGACTCTCTATAGTTATAGATGATTTATTAAAGCTCATCGGTAGACGCTTAATTCGTTTTAAAATATTGTCTCTGAAGCTCTCATTTTCTTGACCTTCAAATAAATATTTAAGTTTAAACTTATCTGAAACGATAGAACTTGCACTCATAAATGTTTTACAATTTTTTAAAGTAAAACTTATAGATGGATTGCATGGAAGTTGATTTTGAAATTTACCCCAATATTTAACAATAGCTATATTTGAGTGACTAGTATGCTCGCTCTTATTCATTTTATAAATATACTAGAATCAGTAATAAGATCATTATAAGAAATTACTGTGTTAAACCCTAAGTTTTTAAAATAAGTTTGAATATACTCAGGACCATTATTACTAACAGCAAGAACAAAATCCCCGCCCCAGGCTCCCAGAGACTTTACTTGCCCTTCAAAATCATTAAAAAGGAGATCTTTAACTTTCTTTCTTTTTAAAATGCTTGAAACTATATCTTCGTGTTCAGATAAATAATTTTGAAATTGGATAATACTAGAACATTTAATAATTAATTTTGAAATATCAGATATTCGCTGTACTTTTTTATCAAAATCATCATCTCTGGTTAAAGATTTATAGTACTTAATTTCAGATTGAGTATTTTGCTTTTGATCTAGGTGAACAAAATATAAAGATTCTTTAAAGGGAAAATCTAAATTAATCAGTTTCCATTCTTGATGATCATCTTCTTTATTAAATATCACTGGTCCTTTCGCTTCAGCAACTGCAATATCACATCCCGAACCACCAAAAGTTCTACGAGACAATGCAAAGGGACTTACATAGGCCCATTGAGAAATATTAAATAATAAAGTTGAGCTTGAGCCTAATCCCCAATTCAGAGGAAATTCAACATTAGAAGTTACAAAGTATTCTTTGTCTTCTCTTAAAAAATGAATATTTAAATCTCTTACTTCTCTAAAAATATTTTGAAGTTTTAAGCTAAGTTTTTGATCACTACTTTCTATGATACTAAAATCAGTTAAGTTAAATTTTACACTTACCCATTTCTTTCCTTGATAATCTAATCCTTCCCAATTTAAGCAAGGAGTCGAAAATGTTTTCCTTGATTGAACTTTTAAAGACTGTCCTAACATTGTCGGTAAAGCTAAAGAACTTGCACCATCTAAAACAACATATTCACCAGTAAGCATTAATTTTCCTGGAGAATAAAAATTGTGAAGCCCAAGAGTTCTACTATCAATTGTATTTGAATTACCTCTAATACTCTTTAGAGTAGAGATAATCGGATTTAGTATATTCATATTTATTTTTTCAAGATAACTGCTTTTATAAGCTTTGATAATAACTAAGTATTGTTTAGATACTCTGAGAATGCTCTATGAGAAAAGATCTAACAGATGAATAACTTACAACTTTGTCGGAAAAGAAATCCTTAGCAACTTTAACCTGCTCTTCAGAGGCATCGAATTGACCCAAAATATTTAATAAATGCATCCTCATATGCCCTTTTTGAATACCGGTTGTAATTAATGATCTCACAGCGGAGAAATTCTGAGCAAGGCCTAGAGAAGCGATAATACCCATTAAAACTCGTGCTGAAGGATTATCTAGCAAATCTAAGGATAAAGTTGCTAGAGGGTGAAGTTTAGTCAGCCCACCGATAGTTCCAATTGAAATCGGTAATTCAATTGAAAAACTAAAAATATCGTTTTCAATCTCAGCATTTGTTAAGCTTGTGTATCTACCACTTCTAGCAGCATAAGCATGAGCACAAGCTTCAATTGCTCTAAAATCATTGCCAGTAGCTAAAACTAAAGAATCGATTCCATTCATAATACCTTTATTATGAGTGACGGCCCTATCAGTATCAAACTTTGCAATATCAATTGCCTTCTTAAATTTTTTAAAGAAATCTACTGAGTTCATTCCATCTATTTGAAAGTCATCCATTTTCAAAGAAACT
The DNA here is from genome assembly GCA_938017795.1 of uncultured Bacteriovoracaceae bacterium. Classification (GTDB taxonomy): domain Bacteria; phylum Bdellovibrionota; class Bacteriovoracia; order Bacteriovoracales; family Bacteriovoracaceae; genus JAHDHG01. The sequence goes on along the minus strand of CALIJZ010000024.1, from coordinate 14,962 downwards.
TTAGAGCTAACTACACATTCGGGCGTATAATTAGATAAAATTGAAAATATGATTTCAAAATGATTTTCAAAATACTGATCACACATAATTTCATTGAAATTCTCAGCAATGTTTTCCAAAGTGGAATTTATAAAGTTTGCGCCCATGGCATCGCAAGTTTTAACTTTTAAAATTATTTTATATGTATTTTTCAAACCTGGAAGAGTTTTTAATTGAAGAGACTCTATCCCTCCTCCTCTCTCATCCATTCTCTTAGTAATCTCAATCGTTTTATTAAGTAAAATCTCTTTGGAGTTTTCAAAAATTTTGAAAAGGATTTTTTTATCCAAATCAAATGTACAATAAATATGTCCGATTTTAATCATAGATTCAATTTTAGTTTGAAACCCACCGTGTTGTGACCAAAACTTTGCAGCTTTAGCTGCGGCAGCAACAACTGAACTCTCTTCCGTAACCATTGGTAAAATATATTCTTTTTTATCAATAAGGAAATTGGGAGCGACTCCATAGGGAAGATGAAAATTTGCGATAGTATTTTCACTAAAATTCTCAAATCTTTTTTGTAGAGCTTCTTCTTTATACTCTGTATCTACAAGTCCAACTTTTTCTGAACAATTCAGTTCAGCTAGAATGACATCTATTTTTTCTTGCTTAGTTAATTTTGAAAATCCAATATTCATCAATGTTTTATCGTTAAATAATTTTGGGCCAATCTCATCTTTAAAACAAATCTAGTAATATATGTTTTTAAGTTCTCTCTACCTAATTGAGCCATTTCTAAAACTTTATGAGCCTGTCCAATGACAGAGTTATTATTACAAAGTGATTGATGGTAATAAGCCTCTAAAGGATCATTCATTCCTCCAGAGATAATAATATCCATCGAAGACTTTAATTCATTTAAACATCTAATCATTTCAATAGCTGGCTCCCCTACTGATTGAAATTCAAATTCATTTTCAGGAGATTTAGTTCTAATTTGTTCCAACTTCGTAAAATTAGTTCCACCAAAACCAGCTAACTCTAATCCATCTATTTCTAAATCACTTAGTGCCTTCAAAGATCGACTTCCCATTCCCTGGCCAATTTCTTTAACAACAATTGTTCCTAAAAATTTCATTTTTAATTTTTCAACAATATCAATAGGTCTCTCAACTATAAGGTCACCTTCAGGTTGAAAAAACTCTTGAAGAGGATTGATATGAACTATAAGACCATCAGCTTGCAATGCTCCAAGTACATCATTAAGTTTATTAAGTTCACCATTGCTAATCAGTTCAGCAATTTGAGCAATCCCTAAATTCATAAAAAATGGTGCTTCAGGGCCTAATAAACTTCTTAAATCAAAATCTTTAATTAAGGATTGATCTTCCATCAGGGCCCTACAAGAACCAAGCCCCATTCCTAAACCGAGATCACCGCATACACTTGCAAAGATTTCGTTATATTTTTTTGAATCACTTCCTCCTCCAGTCATACTAGAGATCCAGAAGGGATAATTCATTTTCTTGCCAAGGAATATAAAAGGATCTGGCTTAAAATCCGGATGAACACCATACATAGGTTCATATTCAAACCTGTCATCTCTAAAGTTATGTTGAGAAGCAATGGCTAGATCTATATGATCATCTTTTCTTGAAGTTATTTCTGACATGCTTTTGTTTTATCAAAACAAAATCTCTTTTTCCACCATCGAAATTTTTAATAATAGAGCTAATATTCCCTCTTAAAAGAAGCTGAGAGTCTCTATTTAAATCACAAGCTAGAAAATATAGGTCACTCGAGCTTGTTGCCTCTATATCAGTTAAGACTCGCCCTAACCTATAAGCAGTGTCCATTAACGCAGTGCAGTTTTTTGATAGACAGAAATTATTAAACCACTTTTTTCTTTCTGGATCCTTAAGTGGAGGAAAACCCATAAAATGAAAGCTATCTACATCAAAGCCACTTAGGGCCAAGGCAAGCATTAATGAATTACAAAATACTCCGCAATCAACTTCTAAATTAGATTCATAACAAGCATTTACTAATCGTGCACCTGGGTCACAAAAAACTGGAATACCTTCATCACTAATGAGGTAGATATTTTTTCCATCTCTCATCTGTGATATCAATTCTGGTTGATCTTCTCGTTGGTTGTGTTCATTGAAATATCTAAAGCTATCAATAAATGATCTATCTAGTCCCCATGAAATCCATCGTCGACGAGAAGACTTTGGCTCCTCTAACAAAAAAATACTTTGATCTGGTTTAGAACATGCTCCTTCTAGAATTTTTAAATTTTCTGGATGAAGGAGCGATGAATTATTTAAAGGAGTAGGAATTAAGGTTAATTTACCTTTAGGCATTAACTTTTAGCCTAACTACATTGTAAGCATTCTTTCCCTTGGGAAGTAGCTTTAGCACAACATGAATATGGATTTTTTACAGCACAAGATCCTGCAACACATTTCTTTCCATCCTTAGCGGCACTGGCACAGCATGGTTTCATTCCTTTATGATGATGCCCATGTCCTTTTTTTACAGCACAAGCTCCAGTAGTACATTTTCTACCTTCTGCTTTAGCCTTTGCACAACATGACTTCTTAACTTTACAAGATCCTGAAGCACATTTTTTCTTAGCATGATCACCTGATTTTTTAACAGCACAAGCACCTGATTCACATTTTTTTCCTTCAGCTTTTGCTTTAGAGCAACATGATTTTTTCTTTTTTGAACAACATGATTTTTCTGCAGCATGAGCAGATTCACCGTGAACAGTCCCTTGGCTTGTTTTATAGCTAGCACAAGAAAATGTTAGTCCTAACAATAGTAACATTTGAAAAAATTTCATAAAAATCCTTTATTAATCGATATGTTTAAAATCTGCCTCTATAATATCCTCTTCCATATTTCTTTTTTTATCAACTGGAGATGACATATTTTTAAACAAAAATGACAGATTCTTTATAATTCTATAGAGCATAAACAGACCAATAAGGTACACTAATATTGTAGGCATAAGCTTTTCTCCTTACTTTAAGAATATTATAGTAATTTTTCTTATCTTGAATAATATCTTCAGAAATCAAAGTAAAATCATTTTTTAGAAGATAGTCTTTAACTGTCTGTAAATTTTTTTGAGGTGCAAGAATGAACTCACTTTTGAGTTGAGTATAGTTATTTATTAATGAATCTAAAATCTTAATACATGTCCATCCACCTACTCCGGCCATTATAATCGACTCATCAATTCTATTTTCTATTATAATTTTAGTTGCATCTTTTGCTTGAAACTCACAATTTGAACTCACTATACTTTGTTTTAACTCATCTATTATATGAGGCACAATATCGACAAAATATACTTTTTGCTTGTTTTGTAATAATGACTTTCCTAATTGTCCATGATCACAACAAAGATCCCAAACAATATTGCTCTCAGAAGATATTAAATTTTTTATTTTTTTTAATCTAAAACTTAATTTACTCAATCAATGCACTCCCTAGACAAATATCATCTTCATAAAAAGCAATAACTTGCTTTTTACAAACTGCTCTTTGTGGTTGTTTAAAAGTAACTTCAAGATTTCCATCTTTATAGTCAACTGAGCATTCTTGGTCACTTTGCCTGTATCGGATTTTAGCTTTACACTTAAATGATTTTCCGGGTTGAAAATTAATCCAATTAAGTTCTTTAGCTATAACTTTTGTTTTAAATAACTCTGGATGATCTTTTTGTCTTTCAACATACACAATGTTCTTGAGGTGGTTTTTCTTCACCACGTACCAAGGATTACCAGGTCCACCAAGACCTAAACCTTTTCGCTGACCCAATGTATAAAAGCAAGCACCTTCATGAGTACCAACTACTTCACCTGATAAACTTTGAAACTCACCTTTTGTGGAGTCTATATACTCATTTAGAAACTTTCTAAAATTCCTCTCACCTATAAAACAGACTCCAGTTGAATCTTTTTTCTTAGCATTAGATAAATTAAACTTTTGAGCAATATCTCGCACAGTCATTTTCTCTAGGTCTCCAAGAGGGAAAAGAACCTTCTCTAGTACATCTCCATTAATTCCTGACAAAAAATAAGATTGATCCTTTTTAGAATCTTTTCCCTTCTTTAAAAACCATTTATCGCCATTATATGACTTACTACAATAATGTCCGGTCGCTACATAATCGACACCAAGACGAAGTGCAGTCTTAAAGAAATGATTAAACTTTATTTCAATATTACAAAAAACATCAGGATTAGGAGTGTCACCATTTTTATAATCTTTTATAAAGTTCATAAAAACTGAATCAAAATATTGCTTTGAAAAATCAAAAGCATAATAGCTAATATCTAAAGCCTCACATACTTTAATAACATCTTCATAATCGGCTTCTGCATTACAATGACCATTTACATCAACCTCATTCCAATTTTTCATAAATCCAGCAATTACTTCATGACCTTGAGCCTTGAGAATTAAGGCGGCCACTGCTGAATCCACTCCACCACTCATCCCAACCATAATTTTAGATGGCTTATTTAAAATTTTAGGAATATTGAATTGAGATAAATCTAAGTTCATCTATACGTTTAAATTAAACTTAAATTCACTGACGTTAATCTTTGGTTCATGCCATACTCCATAATTTCCGGCCATGATTAACTTCTGTATATAACTATCAACAAGTGCTTTATAAGTGGTCTTTTCATAATAGCGAATATCCACTTTAGAGCTAGTTTGAGCAATTGCTCCTATAAGAGCTGATAAATAAGTTTGTCTATTTTCTGTATCTGTATTTATTTTACAAAAACCTGCACCAATCAAGCCTTTAATTTGATCCCAATCTGTTCCAACAAAATTCTTCCATGTTTCAAGATCATTATTTAATCCAAGTGTATTAAGATTTTTTATTGCATACTCAACAACTTGTGGATAAAGAGTGGAAGCACCATGGGCTACGAAAATTATTTCATTATTTATCTCATTAGCAATTTTCAAACACTCATGAGCCAACTCAATATTTAGTTTAACTTTATCTCCAGGCTTACCTTTATTGGGTCCATGCATTGTTCCAATTGTTGGAGCTAATAATAAAACTCCAGTATTTGTTAGGAAATCTTTTAGTTCGATAGGATCTGTATATGTACTAATCTCACTGTGGGTATCTTCATCCTCTACGCCGGCCAGAACTCCCAACTCACCTTCAACACTTACTCCCTTAGGATGAGCAAGTTCCACAACCTCTCTAGTTGCATCCATATTAACTTTTAAACTAGTCGCACATTTATTAGCATGATCAGTTGAATTATCAGCCATTACAGAAGTGAACATTTCAATGGCACCTCGGATCACTTTTCTTCCATGCTCTCCAATATTATCACCATGATCTAAATGGGTCGCAATTTGTACGCTAGATTTTTTTGCTCTAAACTTTACGATTTCATGAATTGTTTCAAGTCCTAAAATAGCATCACCATGACCGAAGTGCTTAAGTGCAGAATTGGAAAATGCTAAAACGCCAGAAGAACCTAGAGTTTCAAAGGCCTCACAAGCTGCTTGTACTCCATCATAAGTAGTTACATTAAATGCTGGAAGAGCATAGCTCTGCCCTGCATGATTTCCTTTCTTACCATTTTTTGCCATAAGGATAAGCTCATGAGCTGACCTCATATTTTCTGGGAAATTTATTGTCTTATTTAAACTTGGTGCACTCATTATTATAGCTCCTAATGTTAGAGCTTATGTATAGTATGAAGTGCGTCAAAAATCAAAAATCTAGTTAATAGTGATATAACTCCTACCTGAGTAAAAAGCTATGTTACAGATAATTAAGATATTGTTAATATCCTTGGAAATAAATGCTTCAGCTAGCATCTAGAAAAAATTTTCAATACAATATTATTAGTGAATTTATCAAAATTTTTTATAATTGTTTTATTTCTTTTTAATACCAAAGTTCTTTTAGCGGATACGATTATGGACGCAAAACAGATTAAAGTTATATCGTGGAATGTATTTGCTCTTCCTTGGCCGATTAATTGGCGAACTAACAAAGTAGAGCGAGCAAAATTAATTACGAAACATCTTTTAGAAAATGATTATGATGTTGTTGCTATTCAAGAAGCTTTTAAAAAAAGAGTATATAAACATTTCCTGAAACATTTATCTGAAAAATATCCTTATACATCTGGAAAGCCTTTAAAATCAAAGACCTTACCAGTTATAACTAACAGTGGATTAATGGTCTTTAGTAAATATCCAATTACTCATCAAGAGATTGCATATTTTCAAACTTCAAGAGGATCTGATCGACTTTCTTCAAAAGGGGCATTGATAACTAGAATTAATGCTAGTGGAAAAGAATTTGAATTTGTCGTTAGTCATATGCAAGCTGGCGGTGCTGATAGAGCATGGATTAGAAGAGCACAATTAGAAAGGATTGATTCTCTTTTATCTACAAGAGAACAAACACTTCCTATTATAATTGCGGGTGACTTAAACATTGATCGTTATAATGAAGAATTTTTTGATATGATTGATTATTTCAATGCTCAGTACTATGAGGTCCAAGGATCAAATCTATTTACTATAGATCATTGCTTAAACACTTTAACTAAGTGCCCCACTCCAAATGTTCAAGAACATCTAGATCATTTTATAAGCTATGATAATTCTGCTCATGTCGATGTTGAAAACCTTCATATATTACGCCCTCTAGGAACTTATAGGTACAAGTTTGGTAAAAAAAGAGCAGATAGAGATCTCTCAGATCACTTTCCAATCACCGGAACAATTATATTAGATTAATTTTTAGATTTTTTCTTTAAAAGATTTTTTCTTATATCCATTAAGATTTCAAAATACTTATATGATTCAGGAACATCTGCTCTCTGTTTATGATCTGGTAATAATCTTAGACCTTTTGTTTTTAATAAAAGGACTCTTACTTTTTTATTCTGCATAACCTTAGCTTTAATTGCTTTGTAGATAATTTTATAATGAAACTTTGATCCTGATGAGTGATCTTTGTAATTAAAGCGCACTCCCTTATAACTAACCCACTTAAAACCATGTTTTTTATTAATGACGTTTGCAAGATCGCCAGCTTCTTTGGCTTCAAAGCCATGCATAAGAGCAACATCATTTCGCTCAAATGGATAATCAAATTTTAAACGAGGATCCATTCTTTTACCACTTTCTGGGTATTTCATCATTTGCCAAAAACCTTCAACACTAGCGAATTTCACATTATGTAAAATAAATGGAGTTTCTCCAAAATTACTAAAAATACCAAGCTCATTTCTTTTTGAAAGAATAACTTCATTTTTTGATCTATCGGCTTCATGAGGTAAAATTTCCCAGCTTGGAGCACTAGGATCATCGATTTTTTTCCACCAATGATTAGGATAAGAAAAGCTTAAACTAGAAACTACTAAGGCTAAAAATGTTATATAATTCATATCTGGATTTTTATAACAAGTGGTAAATGATCAGAAAAGCCTTTTCTGGTTTTCGGATCAAATCTATATGGGACATCCTTGTAAACAGTCACTTTACCTGTTGATCTATCTTCCCACTCAACATCAGTCAGCATAAAGGCATGAGATAAGATATTAAAATCTCTATAATGAACTTTAAATCGTCCGCTTTTTTTATAGACAAAGATTTTATCTAAAGAACCCCAATTACCTTTATAAAAATGCGTCCCACCTTTTAGAGTTTCTTTATATCTTGATAATTTTCGACCTTTAACTTCTACATCATAAAAATTTGGGATGATATGCTCTGTTAGGCCATTAATCTCATCGTCTTTGACTGTATTAAAGTCCCCAGCAGCGATAATAACGGCAGATTTTGATTTTGACTCAACAGCTTTCAAAAGAGTCTTAGCTGCTTTTAATCTAGTCAGGTCATCATTATTCTGACTAGGCCAATGGTTTGCAAAAACTGTAACAAGTTTTCCACCAATATTTAGATTAGTTTCTAAAATACCTCTAGTAGGTCTACGAGAGTATTGAGAGATATCTACTTTATGGTAGACATTAGAAACAATTTTATATCTAGAGAAAATAGCAACATCGATTCCTCGTCTATCAGGTCCTTCAATGAGAGAAATATAACGGTAACCACTTTTTTTATTTAAACCTTTGGTGATCAAATCTTTTAGAGAGTTTTTATTTTCAATCTCTTGAAGTACTACAATGTCTGGGCCTCTACCTTTGTTATAAGATAAAATGACCTTAGCGATATTTTTGATCTTGGAATGATAAACAGAATTATTCCAATCAAATGTTAAACAATTCTTTCTATAGAAACTATTTGATAATCCTTCACAATACTCTCTTACAATCCTAGATCTTTTTTTCACCTTCAGAGGCAAATAAGTATAATCTTCTTTGTTTTCATCATGCGTAGTATCAAAAAAGTTCTCCAGGTTATAGCTCATAATTGAAAAAGTTTTAGACTCTACGTTCAATCCTAGAAACATTAATGACATAAAAATTATTTTCATATAACCCCGATGAATTTGATTAGTTGATCTTGATGATACTTATACAAAAGTCCATGACAAGAGAAAAGAAGCAAAGTCAGAAAGCTAAGCACACATGTAAGAGATCTTAAGTACTCTTAACATAAACTTAAAATGGCAAAATCGAGATAAAACACTAGACAACTCGAAGCGTTAAAGATCTGAAGAAACAAGAAATTCATCTAAATCCGAGCCACAATCTTTTAAAATCCAAGTATCTTCTTGTGTTGAACTATTTATATTTTGAATATTCAAAACTAGTGATTCAGCTTTACTCTTTGGGACCCTTAATTCTACCTCATAAATATTATCCTTCTTAATTGGAACTGCTTCTATGTTTTGAACGAAAAAAGGAGATATAGTCATAACAGTTTTAAACTTAGGAACTCTCAATTGATATCCTAATTTGGATCTGCCTTCGAGGGCCTTGCGTGTTTTGGTATAATCTTTTAAACAATAAGGAAACACCCCATGGCTTCGAGTTTTAAGCCAAGTAATATGAATATCATCTATATAGTCATTAACCTGGTGAATGGCCTTCATACTTAAACTATGAAGAATTTTGTTTTTATGAGTTTCACTTAAATCTAACTTTACACATTTGTTAGATTCATTTTTGGAAAATATTTGCGAGCTCTTGGAATCAAAGCATCGAGCATTAATACCAATTCCTAAATTCTCTACTAGATCAAAGTTTACTTGCGCATAATCACTTTTTAACTTCGATCTATCAATAGTGTAATTACGAGCTAAAATGGCAGCTAGCTTCTTTGTTCTTTTATTAATAATTGGAGCTCCAGAATTTCCTTCAACTATGGGACAATTCTTAAAAGCTAAAATTGAATGATCAAGGTATTTAGCATTATTATAAATATGGCGATCAATAACTGGATCACAATCATATTTTTTGATCATTAAGGAATCATTACTTTTATTCCAATCTGTTACATAAACTTCATAACTATCCTTTGATACTAAATCATCTCCGGAAAAATCAACTGCTTGATTAATGACTTCTTCTGATAAGCTTAAGATTGCATAGTCTTTATCGTTTAAATCTTCTTTGTAAGAACCAGTATGGATAATTTTATCACATGTATATTCTAAAGTTTCACTACTATAAGGATTATTTAAGTAGATCTTCACACCATCACAATCATTGGCTACATCAAAAATACAATGATGATTAGTCATAATTTTATTATTTCCAATCAAAAAACCTGTACATACTCTTTTTTCATTAATTCTTATATGAGCTATATACTCAGGACACTTCACTTCATCACAAGCCATTGTTAAATGAGCACTTTTAGGAGCAATAGGTTTGTCATTTTCAAGACCTAAATGTGTCGAAGCAATTGATCTGGATGAAGCTTTAACTTGTAATTTTTGCCCTAGGGAAGGCGTTATGATCGTAACCAATATTAAGCATAGAGGAATAGAGAAATGTCTCCTCTTCATACTATAATTATAACGTATTTATGGATTATATTCTAAATAGTTACAAAAGTTGCCTTCTACTCTAAATATAGAATTTTATAGCCCATTTAAAGAGGCTATATTTTTGTAGAGGAAATTATGACAATAAAAATTAACTAAGAAGTGATTTAACTAATTCAGTTGCTTTTCTACCCTCAAATACTCCCTTAATTTTAGGACTAAGCTCTTTCATAACCAGCCCCATATTGGCCTTTTCATGAGAGGATATTATTTCCTTAATCATTTTGATTACAGTCGCTTCATCAATCTGAGCAGGAAGATATTCGCTAAGAATTGCTATTTCTTCTTTAATGCCTTCGATTTGACTGGATCCTTCTGGAAACATAGAAATAGAATCTTTGATTTTCTTTGCATGAGCAATGGTGATATCAAGTTCAGGAACTTGTTTTTTTGCAGTATCATTTTCTATATATAATTTTTTTAAATATCTTAAAACATCTAAGCGTTTTTTATCTTTTGCTTTCATGGCTGCAATAATCTCTTTACTCACTCTATCTTTTAAATCACCCATCTTATCTCCTCTAATTAAAAATGAGTGTAGCAAGAAAAATAGATGATTAATAGCTTAAGAGCTAATATACTTTATTGTAGTTTATTAAAATTAAAAGCTAGAGAAAGAAGAAATTATTCATTCTTTACGATAATGGCATCATTAAGTATTTTGATAGCTTCCTTGACCCTTGAACTCGCGACTTCTAACCTTATGCCAGCTCCCATATAATTCATTAATGGATCTAAGCCACCTTTATCATCTCCATTTACTCTTGCTAAAATATCACAACTTTCAAGAATAGCTCTATCCATGTGAGCTTCTTCTCGACTTCCGTATTGCTTTATAATAACCCATGGATTCATGATAAACTCCTTAAATAAGTGTACTTAAAATTTATTGACAAGGCAAGAAAAAAGTACAAATATGTACACATGTTGTATTTTCTCCAAAATTTAAAATTAGCTAGAAAAAACTCTGGCTTAACTCAAAAACAAGTAGAAGAAAAATTAAAATTAAGATCATTAACACTAAAGGATTATGAAACTGGACGTTTAAAAATACCAGTTGAAACTGCACTGAAGCTTTGTGATATCTATAATACAGATCTCAATACTTTATTTGGGAAGTATAGTTCTATTAAGCATGCAATAGATTTAGGTTCTATTCACGGCTTATGGGACAAGAAATTTTCTAATGTAGTTTTACTAGATCCAATAATTAAGGCCCATGTAGAAAACTATAAAGATCAGTATATAAATCATTCTATTCTAGATATTGTTTTAATTGAATTATCTTTGAGTGCAAAAAAAGAATATATACTTGAAATTACAAAGTTTATGAATTCCTTAATTGGAATAGATGGAAAAGTACTACCTAGTGAGATTAGTCTAAGAAATAGCTTATTAGAACACTTTGATTGTATGAATAAACTAAAAAAAACAACTCAATATATCGATTCCCCCTATTACCCAAAAGAGTTAGTAAAATCTTTATACCCATTGCCTGGTAAACACTTTATCATTTGGTTATTATTTTTCTTAGCTCATTTTGATAAGGATGTAGATTATAGAGAGTTAGAATATATTGAAAGATTAGCAGAGCTTATAAAAGTTACAAAATCCAATTTTGATTATATTTCACAGTTTTTTTATAGCGAGGAGTATTTAAATGCTTAGTTTATATATATGGGCCATTACAGGTATAATCATGGTCTTAGCAGAGATGATATTACCAGGGGGAATTATCATTTTTCTTGGAATGGGTTGTTTAACAGTTGCTGCAGGAATTTATTTTGGTTTAATAACAAATATTGTAACTGCATTTTTAACTTTTTTTATTACAAGTTTAATATATTTATTAATACTAAGATCACTATTTATGAAATATTTTGAAGGTGATTCGCAAGTTCATAATACCGATGAAGATTTAGATAATATCAATAGTGTTGTTGAAGTAATCGAGCTCATTACTCCATATAAAGCTGGAAGAGTAAAGTTTAGAGACTCGACTTGGGAAGCTCAAAGTGAACATGAAATTCAAATTGGTCAAAAAGCTATTATAACTAAAAGACTTGGAAATATATGGATCGTAGATCCAATTAAATAAGGAGAAAATAATATGGCGTTAACTTACCTACTCATATTCTTTCTAATCATCGCATTTGTACTATGGAATACAATCATTATTGTCCCAGAAAGAGAGCAATGTGTTGTAGAAAGATTAGGAAAATTCAGGACCGTACTTTGTTCGGGAATTCATTTTCTCGTTCCATTTTTTGATAGAGTTGCCTATACCCATGAAGCTAGAGAACAAGTATTTGATATACCACCGCAAACTTGTATTACTCAAGATAATATGCAGGTTTTAATCGATGGCCTAGTTTATCTAAAAGTTACAGATCCCAAGCTCGCCAGCTATGGAATTGGGGATTATAAAAATGCATCGATAAACCTAGCTCAAACTACAATGCGCTCTGAAGTTGGAAAGCTAACTTTATCAAAGGCCTTTTCTGAAAGAGATCTTCTTAATGAAAAAATTGTAAGAGAAGTTGATATTGCAAGTGACTCATGGGGGATTAAAGTTTTACGTTATGAGATAAAAAATATTAGACCTAGCTCTAATGTTATTTCAACTCTAGAAAAGCAAATGGAAGCAGAGAGAGAGAAAAGGGCCGAAATTACTTTGGCCGAAGCCGATAAAGAAAACCGAATCATTCTATCGGAAGGTGAAAGAACTGAATCTATTAATATCTCCGAAGGGGAAAAACAAAAAAGAATTAATGATGCACTTGGAAGAGCTAAAGAGATTGAATTAGTTTCAACGGCAAGTGCTGATGGAGTTCGCCTTGTAGCTGAAGCGATCAACCTTCCTGGTGGTGATATGGCAGTAAAGCTACAGTTGGTGGAACAATTTATAAATGAAGTTGGAAAGATTATGGATAAATCTAAAATCTCTGTCGTTCCAGCTGAAATGGCCAATATAAAAGGTTTCTTTGAAGGAGCCTCTAAGGTTTCTTCAACAATTAGCTCTTCAATACCAGGAGGTATTCGATGAATTTAGAAAATATTTCAGTATTTGATATTTTTAATTTATTTATAATCGGTGGAACATTTTTAATTGTTATTATTAAATTTTTTCAGTCAATTAGATTAGTCCCTACTAAGAAAGCTTATATTGTTGAGAGATTAGGAAAGTATCATAAAACTCTAGGTCCAGGTTTTCATGCACTGATCCCTTTTATTGATAAGGTTGCATTTATTCAAGATTTAAAAGAGAGAACAATAGATGTTCCTCCTCAAGATTGTTTTTCAAGAGATGAGGTTAATGTTGTTGTAGATGCTGTTATCTACCTCTCAGTCATGGATCCAGCTAAAGCAAGCTATGGAGTTACTAATTTTGTCTATGCAGCTATTGAACTAGCTCAAACATCCACTAGGTCAATTATTGGAACATTAGATTTAGATAGAACTTTTGAAGAGCGTGAATTAATTAGTGCTAAAGTTGTAGAAGTGCTCAATCAAGCAGGTCAAACTTGGGGACTTAGAGTTCATAGATATGAGATTAAAAATATTATGCCTCCTCACTCAGTTCAAAATGCAATGGAGAAACAGGTAAATGCTGAGAGAGAGAAAAGGGCCATCCTTGCTAAGTCAGAAGGTGATAAACAAAGCCGAATCAATATGAGTGAAGGTAGTAAGCGAGAAATGATCAATATTTCCGAAGGGGAAATGCAAAGAAGAATTAATCAAGCCGAAGGGAAAGCTGAAGAAATTCTAACAATAGCTAAAGCCACTGCTGAGTCGATCAAGAAAATCTCATCGGCACTTTCTGAAAAAGGCGGAGAAAAAGCGTATAATTTAAAGCTTGGTGAAAAATATTTAGATCAAATGAGTCACTTAGCTGATAGTAATGTTGAAGTCATTGTACCAGCTGATATAAGTAATTTTAATAATTGGTTAAAATCGATTGATTTGAAGTTCTAAATTGATTCCATTAAGGTTTTATCAATCCAGAATAAAGGCTTAATGGAATTCAATCCTCTGAAGAGACTGAGTGTTTTGCTTGTTGATCTCATACGTGAGTTTGATTTATCTGTTAAAATATCTTCAGTAATGAAAAAAAATATTTTAATCCAATCTATTACTCTGAGTCTCATAATTTCATGTTCTTCAATGGATAAATCCACTCGTAAAATATCTTCAGATCCAAAAGAGCCCGAATGTAAAATTGAACGAGTAATTCAAAGATTAAAGAATAAAAATGATTTCCTTTATGACTGCAAAGAAAAACTCTATTCATACAAATATGCTAATAATAAAATTTTTTCAGAAACTAAAATCAAAAAAACTATTGAGTCTTTAAGTAGCCAAACTAAAATCAAAGAAAAGCTATACTTTATTGGAGTCGCTTTCTACCATCACACTGTGGACAATTATTCTCTTGATGAGTATCAAGAATTATCTACTTTAGCTTTAAGAAAAGAAAAAGAACTTAACAATCAAAAAAAATTCATGGATGTTGAAAAATCAAAATCATTATTTCATGCATGGATTAAGTTTATAGATGGATACAAAACTCCTAGTGCTCATGCATTTGAAAATCTAGAGAAAGTTTTAATATATTATAAAAATCAAACTGAATTAACAAAAAAGGACAAAGCATTGCTCTTAAGTGCAATAATGCTTTCACAAAGACTCTTTTCAAATCAAAACAATTTAAAATTTGTTTCAAAGGATTATTTATCACATTTGAATTACTTTGCTTCTAAAACTCCTGATGAAACAAATGAACAATATATAATCAACAATGGAATTTGGGCATTAAGGAACTACTACTATTACTCATCTCAGGGACAAATTGAATCACTTTTATATAACGAAACTCAGGAGTATTTAAAACAAAGACTTAAAACATCTAAAGAGGATTCAGAAACCTACCTATGGACAGTAAAGTCC
>CALIJZ010000023.1 GCA_938017795.1 uncultured Bacteriovoracaceae bacterium | reverse complement strand
TTGATTTTTTACAGCAATTTAATTTTGAATAAGTTGAAGACTATGTCTGTTTTTTTATGAATTTATCTATGAATTACGAGATGTGTTATAGAGATTTATTGAGAAGTTTCCACTATTAACCGAGAAGACCGTTAACTACTGATTTCTCAGGAAAGAGCCTTATTAATGATAAACTATATAGTGTAATTCAGTCTGCTTGGAAAAGCCCCGAAAAAGAACATTTAGTAAGAAGCTTATTAACTGAAATCTCTTCAGGAGTTTTTGCATTTCAATTCTTTGACCGTACATCAGATTTTGTAGTATTGATTATGAGTTAATTTTACGTTTGGGACTGATACTATAGAACTTCACAAAAGTAATAAGACCTGAGTGGCATTTTAAAGTCCACATGTGTAGGGCTGAAGTAGTGAAGGAGCGAGCTTTTTTCTTTTTTGCAAAATTGTATACTAGTAGCTGTTAATCCTTCACATGTCCTACGAGATATTTTTTTGAATTTAAAATATTACAATAATCCTTTTATCTAAAAAGAATAGTACTTACTAAATTCAAGCAATTTATTTATTTTCTCTTTTCATAAAAAGTGAATAAAACTACATCTCCATAACCATTAACCGAGAAGACCGTAAGTTTATAACAGCTACTAGTATACAATTTTGAAAAAAAGAATAAACTTAAGGATTTCAAGCTACAAAGTTATTTTAAAATTCTTATTATCAAAAATCTCTACTCGTTTCGTCGCTTTTGATGCTAAGGAGGGAGAAATCCCTCCTTAGCATCAATTACAGAAAAAACTTAGAATCTTTAGCAATTTTTTCATAAATAGACTCATTTACCTTATAGACCCAGGCTCCTTTTTCCATATTGATTTTTTGAGCATCTCCTTTAGCTCTTATAATATCCTCTATTTTTTGAAGCTCTTCTTTCCCATCATCTTTTTTTACAACAAATTGCTTAGGTGCTTCTTCAAGAACGGCAGTCAACTTGATGAAGTGATCACTATTTTCTTTAGCAAGACTTAGCTTATAAATTAACTTATTTTTTAACTTAAGCTTAATATCTTTGTTGAACTCAAGTCCCTGAACCTTTGGTTCTGTTAGAGAATAAAACTCATCAAACCTGATTAAAGAAAAGCTTTTAGCAAACTCCGTAGCTTTTTCTTTTTTATAATTCTGATCTATAGGAGCTTCTACTATAAACTCCTTATCCTTTTTTACGAATTCGAGAGTTTTATCCGTAAAAATTGATATTTTCTCAATGTCTTCTTCTTTAATTTCAAGAAGGACTGTATCTATAAAATCCTTATAAGAAGAGTTTAACCAAAGATTATCTTGTGAAAGATAAATTTCATTCATATTTTCTTTAAATAAATAATTCCCTTTTCCTTTATAAGATTTACCGACTCTAAATGAAACTGTTTTTTTCCCATCGTTATCAAATAACTCAACAAGATACTTCCTTTTATCCTTATCCAGCTCATATTTTTTTAGATCATCTTCGCGGGGATTTGATGTAACTTTTTCCTTTACTTGAATACTCGCAACTTTATAGATTAGGTCATTTACTTTTTCCGTTTCAGCAGGATAGGACTTATGATTTTCAAGAACAAACCTATTGGAATCTCTTAAAAGAGTGATTTCTTTTCCTTTCTCAAAAGTTAATGAAATTTTTTGAATTTTATTAATATCAAGACCTTTAACATAATCACTTCCAGTTAAAAGGTCAGTTCCACGTCGATTCTCATTAATGTAAACAAAAACAGATGTAACAAAAAGAATTCCCGTAAAAAGAGAGAGTGTCTTTAACTTCATATATTCATCTCCTTAATTTGATTAGATTGACTCTTAATATTCTTGTCATGCTTCTTTGCAATCCTACGACCTTGCATTAAATGATTTCTTTTTCGATTGTAATAAACCCCAAATCCAATCACTAAAATTGGAACCAAGAGTGTATTTAAATATTGAAAAAATTTACCGATTCCTTCTATCCTCTCACGACCTTCTCTTTTAACAGAACGTAAATCCTTTTTCAAAATCGCAATTTTCTTAGCAAGTTCTTTCTTTTTACGGATTCCTTCATTTTGAATAAGGCCAATATTTCCTTCATTTGCCTTTCGTCCAAGCTGATTAAGCTCCCCTTGAAACCTAGCGATGCTAGAATTAATTTCTTTGACTTTATCAGCAGTTCTTTTTTCTGCCTCAAATTCAATATTATTAATAACATCAAATGATCTATTGATCCTACCTTTTGATCTAACGCTCATAAGGTCAACGTCACCTGTTAAAGCCTCAACGCTGTTTAAAAAGAGAGTGCTGTTATCATTAGCTACTGCTGCTCCTAAGAATGACTTTTTAAAAGCAAATTGATCATTTATAAAATCGACATCAGAAAAAACGATTACAGCACTTTCTTTAATAGATTCTTTAATAGATTCTTTAATAATTTCAATTTTTTCATTCTTATTTTCTTTCTTCTTTTCCTTCTTTAAATCCTCAGTCTCTTTTATACCGTCAGGGAAGGCTGTCTTATATTTCCCAACAGCTCTATAGGCAATTACGACTGGTTCAGATCCTTCCGAAAACTTATTCCACAAAGCTTGAGGATTATTTAATTCATAACCTTGAGCCGTATAACTATTTCCTTTTCTAGTTGTTGACATTATGGGTGTATGTTTAACTGACTCTACAGACTTGGTTTTCAAGACTCCGGGGTAAACGAAGGTCGAGTTATTAATTCCTGATGTAATATTGTCCTTATACTCATTAGTACAATTTTCATTACAGTTAAGTAGTGCAAGTAAACGCCCAGCAGGCATATTAGGATTAAATTGTCCTACACCACTTAAATATTTGTCTCCTGCAAAAGTATTAGGCTTAGAAATAATTCCCCATTTATCCATTAGCTTTTTAAATCCTGAATCCGGAGAGGTCGAAATTCTTCCATGCATACCAGTACTTCTATCACTAACAGCTAAGGGGTCTGTAAAAACAAGAAGTTTTCCACCTTTTAATAAATACTGATCTATCGCAAAAAGTGTTTCCTCAGAAAAGTCCTTCGGATGAATAATAACGAGGGAGTCTACCCCAGAAATTACTTTAGTATCTTTTTCAATTTTCTTTACATTGTAAAACTCACCAAGCATTTTTGTTACCATCCATGATTCATTAACGCTCTTACCTTGCATTCTCATAATCTGTGTCATGTATGGATTTAAATTTTCAGTCATCACTTCCAATGAAGAAATCACCCCAATATTTTTCTTTTGAGGATTTAATACTGTATAGACTAACTTTGTTAATTCATATTCAAGTTTATCTTTTTGATTTGGATCAAAAAACTCAATAATTTTTTCAGTACCGGATTCATTTTCAGCAACTAGTCCAAAGAAATACCTTTCAGTCTCTGTTAGGTTAAACTTTCTTAATCCAAAAGCTGTTGCATCCTCTTCTTCTGGTGTGTCTGGTCTTGGATCAATGATATCTAATGACAAGTTGTTTCTCGAGTTTTCTACATATTGTCTTAATAACTCTTGTACATATAGATAGTGATTATTAAATGCTCTTAAACCTTCAGTTCCTTTGTTTGCTGCTGTTTTTGAATAATAAAGCTTCAGCTTTATTGGAGAATCAAGTTTCGATAAAATCGACTTCGTACCTTGTGATAAGGTGTAAAGACTTTCTTCAGTAAAGTCGACTCTTGCCTTCTTTAAAACTGTTGAGCCAATATAAATCATCAAGGTCATTGAAAATAAACCTAGTATTACTTTAATATAATTTTCTTTATGCTTATCCATCATCCCCCCTTTAACTAGCTTTATTCCCATTTAAAAGAATAATACTCCCGTATAACCAACAAATAATCATTATAGTAAAGAACCATAAATTACTTAGACTAAAAACACCTCTCTCCATTGAATCGAAATGGTTTAAAACACTTAACGATTCAAAAATAGCTACCAAGTACTTTGGAGAAAATGTAGAAATAAAATCTAAAACAGGAGGTGACCCTGCCATAATAAGTAAAAAACTCACACAAACCGTCAGTATAAAACTTATCACTTGATTCTTTGTTAAGGCCGAGAAAAATCCCCCTACTGCAAGAAGTGCTCCTGCCATAAAAAAAGAAGCTAGATAACCTAAAAAGACAACTCCAAGATCGGGATTTCCTAAATAAACAACGGTGAGTACCATTGGAAAAGTTCCTGATAAAGCAACACCTATAAATACCCATGATGCTAAAAACTTAGCAATCACAGCTTGTCTGATAGTTACAGGCATTGTTAAAAGAAGCTCAATTGTTCCAGATTTTCTTTCATCTGACCAAAGTCTCATACTTACTGCAGGAATTAAAAAGAGAAACATCCAAGGCATGTATCGAAAGAATGAAACTAATGAGGCTTCTCGCATATAGAAAAAACTTCCTCTCCCTGGTTCAAAGGTCAAATAACCTATCCCGAATAAAAATATTACTAAAAACACATAGCCAAGAGGAGTTTTTAAATAATTTGTAAACTCTTTGCAAAAGAGATTTCTTATTGTTTTATCTTTCATAAGTTCACCCCCTGCAGTTTTTGATCTGTTGTTATTGCTCTAAATACATCTTGAATTCTTCCTTTACTAGATTTAGATTTAAGCTCATTGGGAGTCCCTTCAAAAAGTTTCTCACCTTCACCGATGATAATGCATCTATCACAAACTTCTTCGACTTCTTCTAGGATATGGGTTGAAATTAATATACATTTTTCTTTAGCCAACTCTCTAATTAAAACTCGAACATCATGTTTTTGATTTGGGTCAAGTCCATCTGTTGGTTCATCAAGAATTAAAACCTTGGGGTCATGAATTAATGCCTGAGCAAGAGAGACTCTTCGCTTATATCCCTTAGATAGTGTTTCTATTTTTTGAAATTCCACATCTTTAAGAGCACACATATTTATTACTTCAATGACTCTTATTTTATTCGCTTCTTTGTCAAGACTTCTCATCTTCCCAACAAATTCTAAAAATTCTAGAACAAACATATCTTCATACAATGGAGCATTCTCGGGAACATAACCAAGATTTCTTTGGGCTTCTAGTGTTTCATTCAAAATAGATTTACCACATATTGTAGCATCACCTTCCGTAACGTCTAAAAAACCAGTTATCATTTTCATTGTTGTTGATTTTCCTGCACCATTAGGTCCAAGGAATCCAAGGACCTCGCCTTGGTCTACCTTAAAGCTAACATTATTAACTGCCTGAAAATCACCAAATTTCTTAGAGATCGAGTTTACCTCAAGCACAATTACCTCCTTATATCCTGTTCTTAGGAAATTTAATGACGATTTTATTATCTTCTGTATCAATTTTCATATTCTCCTCACTCACTCCATAAGGAACCTTAAGGATTCTACTAAATTTTGAGATGTAACTAGACATTGAACGGCTACTTTGATCTTGATTCTCATCTCTTCTCATAATCTCCCCAGAGATTGAAATCATTCCATCATTGATACCTATATCTATAGAATCTTTATCTATCTCATCTGCAATGACCTCAACATACTTAAAATTATCATCTTCACGTTCTTCAATTTTTAGACCGCCAGAGCTTAAACCTCCAAAACTATCCATGTTAAGCAAACTATTTTCAAATAGGCTTTCTCCCAACATGCTCCCACCAAAAACATCGTCCATCTGAGGAAAATAATTATTCCTATCAGCATCGATCTTAGATTTGAGTAATCCAGTTTCAGAAGATATGTTTCTTCCTCTGGCAACCTTCTTTGCACTCAACTCATTTTTCATACGAAAGTAATTACTAATAAAGTAAGTACTAGCTCCTCCCAATAAGAAAGAACAAACTACGAGTATAAATTTATTTTTCAATAACTTCATCCCCCCCCATAGTTATCTGTTTGTTTCGTGGTAATAGTTTATTAGAACTTGTTAATTCAATGATTCTAGGAACTAGTTTCGAAATAGTATCTTCTAAACTACAACCTACTGATTTAGGATTTACATATTTCTCCCCAATTTGAAGCAAGGCTTCTGAGTGAAAAAATCCTCCACTCTTATATATATAAACTGAGTTTTTTGGAACAGAATCTAAAATATCGCTAACTGGCTGAAGTAATTTAAGAACCTGCTTTTCTTCTGCACCAGTAAAGTTGATATTAAATACCGATATATGATTATTTAATTTTTTAAAGCTATGTTGAAGGTAAATCACAAGTACTCCTAGTCTCCGGAAAAGAGAGAATACCCTGCAGAAATTATACTTAGTTTCTCTCTGTCATTTAGGCCAAAGCCAAAAATATTAAAAAGTTCAGTATTTCTTTTCACTAAATCATATCTGGTTACAACCTCCATTAATCGACATCATTTATAAAATAATTATGAAATTTATAAAAAAA
>CALIJZ010000022.1 GCA_938017795.1 uncultured Bacteriovoracaceae bacterium | reverse complement strand
GGGTCTCTTTTTCCTTTGCTAAATCATTTAGTGTAGTGTCATATTGCTTAACTTTCTCTTCAAGGCTATCAAATGTACTTTCAATAGTTGCTTTTTCCTGAAGTTGGTTTTGTATCTCCTCTGACTTTCTAGCATTTTCTGCTTTTAAACTGACCAGCACAATATCTTTCTCTTTCAACATTTTGTTATTTTCATCTTTCATTATT
Source organism: uncultured Bacteriovoracaceae bacterium (assembly GCA_938017795.1). GTDB lineage: Bacteria > Bdellovibrionota > Bacteriovoracia > Bacteriovoracales > Bacteriovoracaceae > JAHDHG01. Next base: position 2,651 of record CALIJZ010000022.1, on the reverse strand, counting down.
TTCATGTTAAATTTAAGTTTTCCAACCTGATCAAATGTGCTTGTCACAATGTCAGCTTTTGTTTCCAATTCACTGGATAAAACATGTACCGCTGTTTCCAGTTCTTTAACATTCTGTTCTAAATTAAGTTTCTCCTGTGAGAGGTTTACATTTGATGACGATTCTGACTCAAGTTTTGAGATAAGCTCATTAATCTCCTCTGATAATTTAGACTTTGACAATGCCTCAGCTTCAAGTTGTGAGATCATCTCTTCCTTCTCCTTTAACAGTTTCAATTTACATGCAGACTCAGTTTCCAGTTCTATTTGCAACTCATCTTTCTCTTTTGAAAGTGAAGATATCTCTGTTGTTGTCTTCATTAATTCTTCTTTCAAAGTAGACAAGACTGCGGTCATTTCACCTTTTTCATGCTGTATATCAGAATATTTTTTTGTGATATCTGATAGTTCTTCCTTTGCAACTGACAGGGATAGATTTAAATCATCCTTTTCTTTCACAAGTTCTGAAGTTCTTTCATTCAACATACTTATCTGTTCGTTTAAAGCACTTATCTTGCCCGTCAGAGATTTCACTTCCCCTAGTGATGCATCCAGTTGATTTGATCTTGTTGTTAGTTTCCCCTTCAATGATGAAATATCCAAAATGAGATTATCCCGTTCTTGTGTGATAGAAACAAGAGTCTCATTTTTCTTTGAATCATTGTCCATCACACTGACTAGTTTTGCCTCTAAATCTTCTTTCTCTTCAACAAGAAAAGAAATTTCCTCAACTTTCATTGCCATTTCAGACTTCAGAGATGATACTGTAGTTACAAGGCTATTTCCTTCCTTCCTTAATGTTTCAACTTCAACCACTTTTTCTGACACAAATCCTTCTTTTTCATCAACAAGTGCTGCTAGATCTTCACACTTCCTATTTAATTCCTCTTCTAAACCAGTTGATCTTGTCATTAAAAGGCTATTTTCTTCTTTCAAACTAGTAATAGATTCTTTTAGACTAGTAATTGTGGATGCTAGTTCATCTTTTTCTTTATTAACAAAAATCAAATTCTGAGAGTTGTCTTCCTTGTCTTTCTCAAGATTTGCAATGGAAGACAACAAATTGTTTTTATCCTGTGACATAAATGCCAAGTCTTTTCTAAGTGTGGAAATATCAGATAATGACTTCTCATTTTCTTTTTTCAAGAATGAAATTTCTTCATACTTTTCAGCTAGTGTTCCTTCTAATCTTTCTATGTCATCGGTCAATTTGCAAATGTTCTCCTTATTTTCATATTTCTGTTTGGATATCAAATCTTCTTTTGAAGATAGACTTTGTTTAGCTAATTCATGATCATTAGATAAAACAGAAAAGGTTGTTGACATTTGTTCAAGATCATTTTCCAGTTTTAATTTCAATTCTGTTTGTAAATGAACTTCTTCTTTAAGGGAGTCCAAATTTGATAACAGACAATCTTTTTCAGCTGAAATTGAACCAATTTGTTCCACTTTGTTTGCTAATTCAATTTTGAGTTCTGACACATTTGTTTGCAAACCATCTGTCTGTTGCATCAGCAATGACATTTTTTCTGCATTTTTTTCTATCTCACATTTTAAACTGGTCTCAGAAGATATCAACTGATATTTTTCTTCAGTCAAAGCAGCTACAGTCAACATCAGTCCATCTTTTTCTTTTTGCAAAGAATCAAAGTCAGTTTTAATAGTTTCATTACCCTCCTTAAACTTTGAGACTGTTAACAATAGTTGTTCTTTTTCTTCCAATAAATTATTTAGTTCTGTATTTTTCAATTCTAAATTTTTCATCAAAGTTTCTTTTTGTTTGTTGATGATATCTACATCTGTGGTTTTAATTTGTAATTCATCTTTGATTTCAACAATTGTGGCCTTCAAATTTTCAGTATCATGTGTTAAGTCAGCTATAGTTATATTTCCAGTTGACAATTCCTCTTTGACATTGGAGAGATCAGATAATAACCCATCATTTTCTTTCATTATGCTCTTTATGTTGTCTGCTTTACTAAATATATCATCTTGAAGACTTGATATTTGAATGAGCAGGTGCTCATTCTCATTTTGAGTTTCAGTAAGTTTTACTTTGTGTCTCATCAGCTCAGATTTCAGTTTTACAGAAGTGTCTTCTTTTGCAGCAACATTTTGCACTGCTATGTCTAATTCACTTGACAATATCTTAACAGATGATAAAACCTTTTCCATTTCTTTTTCTATTACCTGCTTCTCATCAGCTAACTGTAATTTCAGAGTCAACAAAAGCTCCTCATTTTTAGTCACTGCATTTGTTAGGTCAATTGATTTATTAGACAATTCTTCCTCTAAACTAGACACAGTTGACATAAGGTCATCTCTCTCATGTGTAACTGTTTCAATGTTTTCTTTAAGACCAGAAACTAGAGATTCCATATCACATTTATCTTGTGTCAATGTGGCCAGTTCTTCCTCTAAACGTGTAACAGCTGAAACAAGATGCTCCTTTTCTTGTGCAAATGTGGCTTCTTTTTCTGCTCTAATGGACAACTCATCTTTAAGACAAGAAATAGTTGACACTAACCCATCATTCTCTTGTTTGGCTATGATAAGTTCTTCTGACTTTTGAGCCAATTCCTCATTAACACCAGAAACAGCTGATTTCAGACC
>CALIJZ010000021.1 GCA_938017795.1 uncultured Bacteriovoracaceae bacterium | reverse complement strand
AGATGAATAGTTTTGTCATGATGCTCCTGATGTGAAGAAAACATAACGCAACCAGTCTAAGAATGCAACGCTGCGAGTCTAACTAGTGTAAAATTTACCACTTACAGAGGTGAAGAGAATGCAATTTGGACAAAATACTACTCATTCAAACTTGAAAGTGAAGGTTTCTTGATCAATTAAGTTTTAAAAATTGAACAAATTTCAATTCTAATCATAACTTTATCTGATTTGTGCTAATAAGAATTTATGAATCTTTATATTTACTCTTTTTTGCTTTCAATATTTCTCGTTTCTTGTGGAGGTAAAAACCCCGCTATTGAAGATGCAAAAAAAATAGTTGAACAAAACCCCAGCTTCTTTGATACTGAAATATCTGAAAAGCCCGTAAATCCTAGTTCCCCTTTTGCAAAAAATATTATCAAGTGTGCTCTCAAATATGAAAGCTATCATAATTGCCAGATTGAGGAGACTCTTTTTATTGGCCTAGAAAGTGGTGCTACTACAAATAAAGTCGAAACAATTCTGGATAAAACTATTGTTTCGAGAAAGTGGCAAGGAGAGACCTTTAAGAGGTTTTTAGTAAAACACATTGACAATAAAGATTTGATGCACCTTTTTAATCACACGACTGGAATCGTCATTAGTCATAGGCTACACAATTCATTTTTTATCAGCGTTACTGGAATGATTTATATACAGGCTAAATATTTTTATTACGAAGGACTTAATTTAGGTGCAGACAAAACCCCAGACTTTTTATACGAAGTAAAAAACCCAAGAACTAAGAATTATACTCGCCAACAAGATGACAAGAAAATGGTGAATTATATGTCTTATGATCATTTCAGATCTAAAGACTACGAACTCTCTACTAAATCTAAAAACTTTGATCAAATGCAAATCAGCCTAATTCGAGTTTTATATCATGAATTAAGTCATGCAGCAGATTACTTTGCACATAATTTAAGAAACACTTTAGATTTTGAACTTGATTCAACATTTCATGACTTATTGGATTTTAATGAAGAGAATAAAAATATCATTTCTTTAAAACTTTTTGACCCCGAACTAACTCCACCAAATCAGATGTTATTTGCAATGGAGAAGTGTACATTAGAAGGTATATCACCTCTAGAAGAATATAGTGAATGCCAATTTAATATTGAAGACATCTTCAGTGAATACAAAAACACCGATAAAGTTTCAACATATGGATTCTTTACGGAGCGAGAACATCTAGCAACACTAAATACTCATCTACTAATGTTAAAAAATCATAAGTTTATAGTTTCAACTGCATTTTTAAAAACATCAACATTTAATGATACTAACACTAGAGGCAATGACAAATTATTAGAAAAAACAATTTCTTTAAAGGTTACTGACCCTTTGCCATTTGAATCAGTTTCTAAAGTTTACAAAGAAGTTTTTGATTCATCGATTGATAAAGAAATTATCAAAGGAATGAATTCTTTTGAAGCAAGTAATATTAAGTTTTGGGAATTAAAAAGCAATGTTGATTCCGAGTTAATAAATCAATTTTTATGATTTAACAGAAAGTTCTTTACCGTCAAATCTAAAAACTACTTCTTTATCTTCATAAGTTGTAGCTAGATTGACTGGTCTTTTCCAGACTCTAAAAATATTCTTCATCGTTTCATTAGCAAATTTTGCATCAAGATCTACTCCATCATGCCTATGAGTTAATAAAACTTCTGCTTTATTATCAAAATTTGCATCAACAAGCTCAATAACAGGAGATCCAAAATTCGTTAAACTCATTAAAAGTTTTTGCTTAATGGCCTGGAAATCTCTTTTATCAATTTCAAAACGATGTGACCTTGGATTATATTTATACGTAAACATTTGCTGACGATCACAAAATTCAGGAGTTAAGAATTCATCAATGAATGAAATATCATTATGAGTTTTTCTAACTTGAAAGATTTTCTCTTTTCCCTTTGCAAGTTTTTGATCCCAACTATGCTTATCAACCATATTGGTACATTCTAAATATTCTTTTCCAAACTTCCCGGTATCCCATCTATGTTCTATATCTCTAAAAAGCTCTATACCTACCTTATAAGGGTTAATTCGTTCCTTACTCATCACCATGACTCCTGCATGCTTATCTGCAAAATCAATGATTTCGGAAGCATCAAGGGCCCTTTCAGTCATTATTTTAGAATGCCAATAACTTGCCCATCCTTCGTTCATAATTTTTGTAATTCTTTGAGGAAGATAATAATAGGCTTCCTCTCTTAAGATACCAATAATATCAGCTTCCCACTCTTCTATCGGAGCGTACTCTAATAAAAAATGAAGGATATCTTTGACAGGTTTTTCTGGGATAGTCTTTGGTATATTAGGAAAATCTTCTACTACTAAGTCACTTTGTTTTTTAGCAGTTCTATTTTTTGATCTTAAATATGTTTTTAATGCCTCTGATTTTTGATCATAAGCTTCATACTCAAGAGAGTTTTCATAAGCAAATTGTTTATTGGTTTCTTCTCTTTGATTTCTCACTTCATCTGTTTCAAAAAGATGATTCATATCGATAAGGTTCTCTAATGATAAAATAGCATCAATAAAGTTTTCGACTCTATCAATTCCATATTTTTCAATATAACGTCTAACTTTAGCTCCATGATTAGCCATGGTATCCATCATCTTTCTATCAGTATTAGCAAACCAGGCATTATTTTTAAAAAAATCATTATGACCATAAACATGGGCCATGACGAGCTTTTGATCAACCCAATTATTCACTTCTAATAAATAGGCATAACAAGGATTAGTATTAATCACCATTTCATATATTTTTTGAATACCAAATCGATACCCTTTACTCATTTGATCAAACTGCATTCCAAATCGCCAATGTGGGTAACGAGTTGGAAACCCTTCTTGAGCAGCAAGAATATTAATTGTTTGATAATCACACATTTCAAAAATCTGTGGAAAATAATCTAAACCATACTCATCAGCATAACCCTGAATTTCAATTTGTAATTTTTTTAATTTCTCATTGATTGGTTTACTTCTAAGCATTACTTACCTTTCCCTAAAAATTCTTTGATCGAATCTAGGATTGCATCTCGGTTTTTTATTTTACTTAAAACAATATTTTCGGTTTTTTCATTATAGGCTGCAAACAGATCTTTATAAAATTGTCCTGACCCATATCGACTCTCAACTTGACCATAACCAAACATATTAGAAACTGGTAGAATCTCTGTATTTAATAAATCTAAACAAATTTTTGTATCATCTGAAGACCAATTATCACCATCACTAAAATGGAATGGATAAATATTCCAATCACTAACTGGATAATCTTCTTTTATAATATCTCTACATAATTTATAAGCAGAGCTTATTAATGTACCACCACTTTCTCTAGTTTTAAAAAAAACTTCCTCTTCAACTTCTTTTGCTGTTGCATCATGAATAATATAACGAACTTCAATATCCTTATATTGATGCTTGAGCCAAAGATTAATCCAAAAACTCTCCGTACGAACAATTTCTTTTTGCTCATCACCCATTGAACCTGAAACATCCATCATATAAATAACAACGGCATTGTTTTGTTTTTCAATTTTAGATTGGCTCGCTCTAAATCTATAATCTTTCCTAGTTGGTAATATGACTGGATTATCAGCATCGTAGAGCCCCATCGAAACTTGTCGCTTCAGTGATTGCTTATAAGTTCTTTTTAAATGTCGCAAAGAATCTGGTCCAGTAGTACCAATACTAGTATATTTATTAACTGTAGCATCGATTTGGGATGATCCCTTTGGTTGAATATTAGGAAGTTCTAACTCTTCAGATAAAATTGAAGCAAGCTCTTCTAGTGAGAAATTTACTTCTAATTGTTTTTGCCCTTCATCTTGCCCAGCTTTTTCTGGTTTGCCTTCACCTTTTTCACCATCACCTTGAACGGGTTGACCTTCTTGACCATCACCTTGACCGACTCCACCTTCAGACTTACCACCAAATTTAAATCGTGGTATTTCAATAGATGGCATTGGAATTGTAAATTGATCTTTTCCTTTTGGAATGACCTGTTTACCTTGAGAAACAAAACCTTTCAGATTTTCTCTCAGCTTTCCTTTAACAATTTTTCTAAAACGATTATGATCGCTCTTTATTGGGTGATCCATCGACTACCCTCTCTTGGTTACAGTATCACCTTTTGCGAAGATACTTGCTACATAGTTTAGGGCATCTGTTGCACAGATATCACAATAACCAAAGTTTTTAACAAGTCTAGATTTTACAACATCAATTTTCTCTTGGGTTTGTTTATCGACAACATTAGAAATGAGAGTCGTTAGTTTGATTGTATCCTTTTGATCTTCAAAAAGTTTTAGCTCTAAGGCCCTATGCAGTCTCTCATTTGTTTTATAATCAAACTGCTTACCTTCAATGGCAAGAGCTCCAATATAATTCATGATCTCTCTTCTGAAATCATCTTTACGTGATTCTGGAATATCAATCTTTCCTTCGATGGCCCTCATAAATCTCTCATCAGCATCTTCAAGTTTATTAGAATATTTATTTCTGATCTTTTCTTTCTGTGTATAAGCTTTCACATTATCAATATAATTTGAGCAAAGGGTTTGAATTGCTCCCTCATCAACACTAATTGCTTTCATAACATCATTTTTTACAATGTCTTCATATTCAGATCTACAAATTGATAGATGCTCTTTATACTGATCCATTTTGTCTGGACTATTAATGAGAGCGTGGTTTTTTAGTCCACTCTCAAGTTCATTAAAAACCATAAATGGATTCAAACAACCTGTATGGGTATTTTTAACCAAAGCATTTGAAATTTTATCTTGAATATATCTTGGAGAGATTCCTTCTAAACCTTCTCTCACTGATTCCTTTCTAAGCTCTTTTACATTATCTTCTGTATAACCTGGTAGAGTTTTTCCATTATAGAGTTTAAGCTTTTGCATGGCCGTTAGATCTGCTTTTTTAGGATCTTCTAAACGTGTAAGAATCGCCCAAGTTGAAGCCATCTCTAAAGTGTGAGGTGCAATGTGAACGGGTAACGTTTTTTCATTATAATCTTTTTGATAGATCCTAATTTCTTGATCAAGCCTTGTAATATATGGAACATCAATCTTTACCGTTCTATCTCTAAGAGCTTCCATAAACTCATTGTTTTGTAATTTTTTAAACTCTGGCTCATTAGTATGACCCAGAATAACTTCATCAATATGAGTTTGAGCAAACTTTTTAGGCTTAATACTTTGCTCTTGAGAGGCACCTAAAAGGTCATATAAGAAAGCTACATCTAATTTAAGCATCTCTATAAACTCAACGATTCCACGGTTAGCAATATTAAACTCACCGTCAAAGTTAAATGCTCTGGGGTCAGAATCAGATCCATACTTAGCAATTTTTCTATAATTAATATCACCAGTTAATTCTGTTGAGTCTTGATTTTTCTCATCTTTTGGTTGGAAGGTTCCAATACCAATCCTATCTTTTTCACTAAGAATTAATCTTTTTATTCTTACATGTTCCATAACTTTGGACCAATCTCCATCATATTTTTTCATATACTGATCAAAAATAAATCGACAGGCCGGATTAACCTCACCCTTAACATTGATTTTATGAAAATCACTTTTTTTATTAATTTCTTCTAACAGCTTCGCTCTAGCATCTAGAGGGATAAGTTTTAAGGGTTCTTCATGCATTGGACATGCAAAAAGTTTTTCACCACCTAGAATTTCTGAACCTTCATTATCAAACCATTCATAAGTATAAAGAGCTCCATCATCAGTTTTAGAGTAATGCTCCAATCCTTTTTTTACTAATCTTGCAATTGAAGATTTTGCAGAACCAACAGGACCGTGAAGAAGTAAAACTCTTTTTTCAGTTCCATATCCAGCAGCTGCTGCTTTAAAGAAATTTACAAATTTCATTAGATGAACATCAATTCCAAAAATAGCGTCTTTCCCATTTTCTAATAAATCATCAAAAAAGTGATAACGAGTAATCTCTTTTTTGTATTCAGTGTATTGAGAAGTACCGGAAGCAATAATCATGTCATGGATTCTTTGAAATGAATTCCTAGTTATCATTGGATTATTCAAAACTAAATCCACATACTCTTGAAAAGTACCTTCCCAATTTAGGTGAGAATAATCTTCAGAATTGTAGTGTTGATCGATAAAGTCATGGATATTAATAGACATGTAACCTCCTGATGTTGCTGGTTATATTGTAGCTCTAAAAAGCGTTAGATAAAAGTAGAGTAAAACAGGTATCTGAGTAAAAGACACCAGCTTTTGTTGCCGATTTCTGTGAAGAATTTATAATAGTTTTAAAATATATCTAGAAAAATCTAGGAGGGCCTTATGCCTTTAATTTGTACTGGAAAATCTGATATAGGAAAAGTTAGAAAATCTAATCAGGATTCTATCTATATTAATCCAAATCATAAATGCTTTATCGTTGCTGATGGTATGGGTGGCCATAGAGGTGGTGATATTGCTTCTCAACTGACTACCAAGATATTTGGAGAACATTTTAACTCTGTTCAAGGTTCTATCAAAAATAAAATAAAAGACGTCTTAAAATGTATCAAAATGGCTAATACGAAGATAATGGAAAAGTCTCAAACTGAACCACTACTTAAAGGAATGGGAACAACAGCTGTTAGTATGTGTATCGAGGGTAATAAGGCCTATATTGCCAATATTGGTGATTCAAGAACTTATTTAATTAGTGAAGGAAAGTTATATCAATTAACTAAGGATCACTCTTTAGTTCAGGAAAAAATTAATCTCGGTATAATCTCAAGAGATGAAGCCAGTAGAGATAGAATGAAGAACGTTTTGGTTAGAACCATTGGCTTTGAAGAAGATATGCAAATTGATTCATTTGAATATTCAATCAGCAAGAATGATATGTTTTTATTATGCTCAGATGGTCTCTATAGCAAAGTCTATGACAAAGAGATGATCGAGATGATTAATCAGTACATCCCTGATCCAAGCAAAACAACACCTCAAATCTTAGATAATCTTGTACAAGCATTAATTGATAGAGCAAACCACCATGGTGGTAATGACAATATCTCAATTATTATGACAGTGGCCCAAGTTCAAGAAGATTAAAGTTTTCCAGACAAGTAGCCGAGTAGTTTAGTAAGGAGTAATTATGAAGAAATTTCTATTTATTGGATCAGTAATTTGGAGCTTTGCAGGAGCTTGTTTTGCTGGTGAATACCAGGACTTTGACTATACTTCTGAAGAGATTTACCCAGATACTGTTGAGATTACACCTGACACGATTGAGCTAAATCATAATCCGATTAGATCTATTGCTGCTCAAGATGATCAAGAAACTGATGGTAAAGTTCAATTCTGGATATTGGATGAATGATTGAAGCTCATGAACTGACTAGATATAGAAATATACTTTCTATAATATTAATTAATATTTTTCTAAATCTCAGTTCATTTTCTCAAGATTCAACTTCTAAGATTGCTGGATATTCTGATTTATATTTATTCTTTAAAAAATACAACTCTAGAAAAACTGATATACATGTAGATCAGTTAGCAAAATATGTCTCTACGCTCTCTCGACAGAAAAGAGAAAACATTTTTAGTGCAATTCAAGATATATATCAATTAAGAACCTCTCCCACAGTAGGAAAAATAGATCAAATAGAAATAGGCTTCAGACCATATAAAAAAGCAGCTTTATATAATCTATTATTACTAGCTGATTTAGCAGCTCAAAATAAAACAGATCTAGAAACACAAAAACTAAAGACTAAAAATGCTATTGATGGTGCCTCAGTTTATTACAGCAATGGATATTTTAGTAATAAAATTCCTAATATGCTTAAAGACAAAGAAGAAGAAATATTAAATCATCTCAAATCAGAGAGAATAATCCAACCTGTTGCACTATTAGAAACAAAAAAAATATGTTTCCTGCCATCTCCAATAAAAGAACCTGAATTAGAATTCATAATCGACCTGAAAGAAAAAATTGAAAGTCATTCTTTAGACTTAGAAGAAGTTGAAGAGACTGAAAAAATAAATTTTTTAAAATCTAAGAATATTGTAAAGAAAGGATCAATGTGGATAGATAAAATTAGCGGTTTACAACTTTTGTTCAATCCAATGACAGTGATACAAGAAAAGCCGGACTCTTCCGTTGTCATTTATTATGACGGCTCAAATTCGGTAAACAAAGCCTTTATAAAAAAGAACATCAAGGCCAGTGCTGAAGCGATTAAGAAAATATCTGGGTCAAAGAATGTAGAAATTAAAAAGCTGGATGGAAAGTGGAACTCAACCGAGTCAAACATTACACCAGGCAATGATAGTATTTTACTCGCAGTTAATGATAGTAAAAAAGATTCTATTGATAGAGTTTATATCTTATCAGATATTGCTATACAAGAATTCTATCAATCTCCTGACATGTCAAAATACCTATTAGCTATAGGCCAATGTACAGCTGAAGCTCAAAAATGCATCAATGAGGTTGGTAAACTTTATAATAATAAAATGAAGCATTATATCTTTGTTCCAGGTAAGAAAGGTCAAAAAATGCTTAAAGACGCTAAGAAAGCTATGAATTTAGTATATTCTAAAGGTGCTGAATTCATATATGTTGATGTTGAGGGAAGAAGAAATGCACAAAAATAAAAAGCAAGAATAGAAATAAGTTTTATCTAAATATCTGCTGACTTTTATTTTCTTCCATTTCTTTTTGCTTACCAGCACTCCAAAGATTTTTTTTCTCAAATTCAGATTTTAATTGTCCACAAGCAGCCAAGATATCATCGCCTTTTGAAACTCGTACAGTAGAAGTAAAGCCTCTTTTATTTAGCGTATCATTAAACCACTTAATCTTATCATCACTTGGACGTTTAAACTTAGACTCAGGATACTCATTAAATGGGATAATATTTATTTTTGATTCTTTTCTATCAAGGAGCTCAACGAGAGCGTCAAGATCCTCTGGTGAATCGTTAAGATCTTTAATAAGAATATACTCATAAGTAATTCTACGACTAGCTTTAAGTGGAATTGATTTAATTGCTTTAAATAGTCTATCTAAATCATAGACCTTATTAATAGGCATAAGTTCAGTTCTCACATCATTTCTAGCACTATGAAGTGAAATTGCGATATTTACTGATGGAAAATTAAAGAGTTGTTCAATTTTAGGAACAAGTCCTGAGGTAGAAAGAGTAATTCTTCTTTGACCAAGACCAAGCCCTTTAGGATCAATTAAAAGCTCTGCTGATCTTTTTACATTTTCATAATTATGCAAAGGCTCACCTTGCCCCATATACACAATATTTGAGATGTGATTAGCACCCTTTTGTCTTAACCATCTAGAAATTTCTAGATATTGTCCTACTATTTCAGAGGTTTTAAGGTGCCTAGTTAACCCTTGAGTTCCAGTGTGACAAAAAGTACACCCAATCGCACATCCAACTTGTGATGAAACACATAGGGTTCTTCTATCCTTAGCAGGAATAACCACGCATTCAATTGTTTGTTTATCATGTAAGCGAACTAAGAATTTTCTAGTTCCATCTTTAGACTCACCTACCCAAATGATTTTGGGTAATTCAAAAGAGAAGTTCTCTAGAATTTTAGCTTTATTAATCTTAGAAACATTTACCCATTGCTCAACATTGAAATTTTGTTTCTTATAGACCCAATCAAAAATTTGAGTAGCGAGAAAGGGCTTTGATTCAAGCTTTTGGACGCAATAGTCTTGCATCTGTTCAAAATTATAATCGAAGATCGAATCCATGAGGCACCTTAACCTAAAAGTGTCGAAAACTTAAACATCACTGAAATCATTACAGTCTTTGCTCTTTTGAGCACTAAAATAGGAGAAAATAACAGAGATTATATTAAAACTGGAGTGCCCAAATGGCTAAACTATTGAAATCTTTACCTTTTTTGCTAATACTTTTAGTGGCCTGTGGTAAGCCAATCAGAAGAGACTCTACAACTCTTAAAGACAGGCCAAAAGATGAGCCAAGCAAAACTGAAGTTTTGACTTGTACCCCTGGATTAAAGACTCAACATCTAGATTTGATAAAGAACTTCAATATACTTCAAAAAGATATTTCTGATCAAGCTCAGAGCTCTAAGTCTGTTAACTCAACTACTGAGATCGCTCAATATAAAGAGAGACTAAAGGCAACGACTCAATCCTTACAAAACTTAGAAAAAAACTGTAATCAATTATTAGGGACAATACAGATCCTAGAAGAGAAGAAAACATATTTTAAAACTGATAGACTTAAAGATAATCTTGTTTGTTCATATTTCCATGACGGCAAGACAAGACAGATCTATCAAAGCTCACCCAATACTAAAGATAATTTAGGTATTGCTCAATATTGTGTATTCAATCAATTCGTAGGAACTGTTAATAATATTAATGAACAAGTTAGATCAAAGTTTAAGGTTAAAAACATAGAAGATATAAATAGTATCGAACTTGATCCAGCTAAAATCGTAAGACAAGAACAAGTATGCCAGCAGTACTCTGAGTTAGTTGAAGGAATAAATCTTCAGAGAACTAGAGTTAACACTGTTAATGATAGATTAACTAAACTTAGAAATGAATTAGATAACTCCAAGGACGAAAATATCGAAACCCTTGCTCAAGAGTTTGAAAATAAATATTTCTACCTCTATAGCAGTCCTGGGAAAGAGCATACAGATTTATACTCAAGTCTTAAAAATAACTGTACAATGCTAGATTCTTATAAGTTTTTTGATTATGATAAATGTCAAAACTCTTCAAACTTAAAAACAAATGCTGTAGCTTCTAAGAAAAATTGTAATTTTTCTCAAATTGAATCAACTAGAAATAATTTACTCCCTACATATAATAAGTATAAAAAAGTAATTACAAAGCATGAACCAGGCAAGCAAGGACCTACTCCTGGCCCTACCCCTAGACCAACACCTCCTAAAAAGACTCCTGAACAACTTGAAAAAGAACAATGCCGAGCAAGAATTGATCATGGGTATGTAACTGTATCTAATAATTTTTCAATCTTAAATAATGACATTACCTTAGTAGAAACTTACAAGCAAAATTATGCTCCTAAGAAAAAAATCACATTCATGTTATACATTCTACAAACATATAAAAACAGCATGAATAAAAACCTTTCTCAATATTCATCTAGCTGTGCTGACTTAAAGAATAAGAACAAAAGATGCTTTGATCAGAAAATAGCGGACTCTAAAAAGTATGAACAATATTGTAAAGTTCAAGCATACTCTGATTATTCAAAAAAGACTTTAGATAATAGTGTTCAACAAATAAATATAAAACTATTTAAGAAAGAAGCTGAACTAAAAGTTTTAAGACCAATTTTAGAGAATTTAAAAAATGAGATCTTATTTGATTCAAGCAATAAGGTGGCAAAAGATGAATATAAGTCTACTTTAGCTAGATTCACTCCAAGCTTTACTGAATTTCTTGAAATATGTTCAAATCCATACTTTTTGAAACTTGATGCTAAGACATTAAATATTTCAAGATTACAAGATGCTCATACTATATGCAAGGCCTATACGCTTGAGCATGAGTTAAATGATATTTCATTGAGAGACTTTAAATAAAGTTAGAAATGTATTAAAATTTGATCGATGATTAAATGGTTAACTTTATTAGTTGTATTTTTTGTAATAATAGCAGCTTACAAACTAACTGATCGATATACACCAAGGGAAGTTTTATATAATGAAATTGATCCTTTTTATCAAAACCATGGACATCTAAGCTTTCATTTCTACTCAAGTCCTTTTGGAATTGATTGGTCCACACCTCAAACATTATTAACTTCAAGTTTAAAGAATGCCCTATCTCCTTTTAATCGAATTATTTCTCATGTTGCCATAGAGGTTCAAAGTCACGATGGGAAGTTTTATCGCTTCACAAGTATGACTGATACAAACAAAGATCTTTTTAAGCGATTAATCCAGGACCAAGTAGGCTTAGGGCTTTTACTTGCTGAATATCCAGGTGCACTTGAAACACCACATCGTCTGCAAGCAGAATCAAGTGCCAAGAAAAAATCAGGAAGAATTCAAACTGTAAGTTATTTATTATCTCAAGAAACTATTGATCGACTCGAGCAATACTTAATTGAATATAAAGAAAAAAAACAAGATCGAATATATTCGGGACTAGATAAGCATCCAAGATATTTAGAAGGCGCTGGTTGTATGGCATTTTCACATGCTGTCAGTGAGATTGCCGGCTTAGACATTGATAAGTCTCAATCATCATGGGATAAAGAGATTTTAATTCCTATGGTATTAATTGGACCACCCCATAGTAAAAATAAAGTTTCTCTCTTTAAGTTTATATCTTCAGGCCATGCTCAATCATGGGCCAACTCGAGTGAAAATTATGTTAAAATTGTTTTTTGGGACATAGATAAAATTTTTAAAGATATCAAGGATCTAAAACTAGATGATAAGAATTTTACATATAGAAAAATTGGTCGCAGTCATGAAATTCTATATAACAGAGTAGAACTAGCAACCCCTAAAGACCCATTTTGGTTAGAAAGAAAAAATTCGATCAATTAAACTAGTCCCTTCAACTCCTTGAACTTTATGAAGATCAATGGATTCAATGACATTTGATAAATCTTCTTGCTTATCACACTCAGAAATAATTTTATAATAACTTTTTAAATCTATAAACTTAACATGTGTTAATCTATATTCATGTGCCACAAGGTTGATAAAGTTTTTAAATTCATCAGTGGAATCGAAAATAAACTTTTCACTAAATCGGCTATCTGATTTAAAGAAATCTCTATATAAAGTAGCTATCCTACTAGAATCAATCCGTCCTTTATAAGAAAACAATGATAAGAGTTGAAAAGATCGATTCTTAGAATTCGAACTTAATTTTCTATATAGTACGATGAGTTCTTTTTTCATGATTATCCTTAATGATTCCAAAGTCTAATATAACACTTCCGTTTTTCCCTAAATCTATTTCAACTCCTTGGGGCTTAGAGATTACTTCAGTTTGAAGTTGGTTTTTATATTTCAAGAAAGCTGATTCTTTTGAAGAGTGTATAAATACAGACTTTTGAGAATTAGTCATATTATATAAAAATATTCTTCTCACTTCTTTATAGTTTAACTCATAAGGAGTTACTTCTCGTTTTAAAACAAAACAACTAACTCCAAAAGGAAGATCTATCTTTAATGTTCTTAATGAAAAAACACTTAATAATCTTGCCCAAAAGTGATTTCTTTTAGTTGTGTTTGATCCTTGAAAGTGTTCACTCTCAAAAGTCACTAGGTTTCCATTTCCTAATTGATAATAAGAAACTGGTCCAATTAAATTAATATGTTGAGAGTCAGTTTCATGACTAGATAAGAAAAGCTCAAGTTGTTTTCTATGATCTAATGTCATGCAAGATAGATCTAAGATAATATTAGAACCTTGAGCAAAATTATTTAAAATATTTTTAAACTCATTATTACCTAAATATCGAGAAAAACAAATTGAAATTGATTCATCTTCTTCCTCTAGGTCTTCACTATAGACTCCATCAATAATTTGGTAATGATGAGAGCAATTTTTCTCAAAATAATCTAATATCCCCGTTGAAATAAGATCAAACTTATCGCGAGAAAAGATTTTCGCAAATATTAATGGGGAAAATCTAAGATTCTTTTGAAGATGAAAATCATCAAACACCTTTGATTCAACATAAGAATAATTCATCATTTCTGAATAGGCCCTTGTAAAAACCTCTGCTTGTTCTGACCCATTAATCATTTCAGTAGATGTTAGATATCCATCTTTAACAGCTAACTGAAGATCGTAAAAATAATGCTCATCGATGCTATCAAATATAGTAGAGAATAAAATATCATCAGACTTAGCTCCATGGAATACCATCTTTAAATCGCCATCCCAATAAGCACCTAAATATTTCTCACTCGTTTCTAAAAATAAATTTGAAACCATTTCTCTGAAATCATAAACGTCATTCAAGCTTACTTCATCAATATCATTGGCACTGATATAGCGCTCAAAACTTTCGAGGAAAGTTTTTGAAGAATCATTAAAAAAAGTTTGAAAGTTTTTATCTTCGAAGTATCCTGCACTCAAACCTTTAATTCGAACTTTTGATTTTCGATTTTTACAACTCTCATGCAGAGCTACTAAAAACCTTGCATACTCTTTATACATTTGTGGGTTATAAAAAGAAGGAATTCTACAAAGATCACCTTTGGAGTTTGTTACAATTCTTGGGATAGAATTTAAATCTACAGATTGGTTGAAAAGATGTTGAGGTACACCTCCTCTAGAATCAAATGGGTATGGGCCTATTGGAACAAAAAATAGAATTTCTCTTTCATATTCTGTTGCTAATCTTTCAATATAGCCTAGATTAAAATCTTGATTAGAATCAAAGTCATAAATATTATGCTCTTGCCTAAAGTGATATCCCCAATGAATTGGAACAAAAATAAATTGTTTTTTTTCAGTTTCTTCGAAGAAGTCTGGCCAATTTTTAGAAGGGATTTCCCAATATCTAAACCATTTTATGTTTTCTAGGTCTTGAGAAATGTTTTTAAAATATTCTTTTGATTTAAATATTTTTTGATTAAGTGAATTCGGAGTTTGCATATACCTCAATCCTTGAAGAATTATACGTTATAATTAAATTATTCCTAATTGGGGGCCTCATGACAAGCTATCGATTTTTACAATTGTTTATTCATGAGATAAGGTGAGTTTACCGGTCAATTACTATACCTGAGGATTTAAACTATGTGGTTTTTCACTGAAGAACAAAATCAACTAAAAGAAGTTTGTAGAGACTTTGCCCATAAAGAGCTGAAGCCTAAAGCTGAGCATCATGATAATCATGAAACCTTCAATATTGATGCTTTTAAGAAAATGGGTGAACTTGGTGTTTTAGGTATTACTGCTGGGACAGAATTTGGTGGAGCTGGTCTTGGTTCACTTGAAGCTACTATCGTAATGGAGGAATTTGGTAAGGTATGTGCTTCTTCTACTCTTAGTTATTTAGCTCATTCTATGTTGTGTGTGAACAATATGGATAAAAACGCTAGCAAAGAACAAAAGCAAAAATATCTTCCAAAGCTTATAAGTGGTGAACATATTGGTTGTATGGGAATGAGTGAACCTGGATATGGATCAGATGCTGTTGGTCTTCAAACTAAAGCAACATTAAGTGGTGATGAATATTCTATTACTGGTAATAAGATGTGGATCACTAATGCTCAATTTGCAGATATTTCATATATCTATGCAAGAACTGGTAAAGATAAAAAAAATATTTCAACTTTCATAATTGAAAATGACTCTCCCGGCTTTAGTGTAAGTAAAGAGATTCATAAAATGGGAATGCGAGCTTCTCCAACTGGTGAACTTACTTTAGAAAACGTTAAAGTTCCATTAAGTAATCGTGTTGGTAAAGAAGGTGACTCGGTTTATCATATGATGAAAAACTTAGATCTAGAGCGTATTACTATTTCTGGAATTTCTTTAGGTATCGCTCAGGCCTGTGTTGATCAATGTATTCAATATGCAAAAGAGCGCTCTCAATTTGGTAAACCAATTGGTAATTTTCAATTAATACAAAAAATGATCGCTGATATGAGTGCAGAGACTGAGATGATGAGAAGATTTCTCTATAGTGCTTGTAAAGAATATGACGAAGGTCAAGGTGGAAATGCACTAGCTGCTCAAGTTAAACTTGTAATTCCTAGAATGGTTACCAAGATTGCACTTGATGCCATTCAACTTCACGGTGGTTATGGATACTCTAGAGAGTTTCCTGTTGAGAGATATCTTAGAGATAATAAACTGATGGAAATTGGAGCAGGTACCAACGAAGTCATGATCATGATTATTGCTAAAAATCTCTTAAAAGATTGTCTCGTTAAATAAACGACCACTTTTTAACCCACTTATATCCAATAAAACAAAATTTGCCGCCTAACTCTTAGGATTTCAAGATTTCACTTATAATTAACGAATAGACTTACGGAGGCACGTATATTGAATAAGTCGTTATTTGTTTTATTGATTAGTTTTTTAAGCTGTAAGCCTACAATGGAGAGCTCTTTAGATTCTTCATCTACTACTACAACTTCCAGTTCAAGTTCGTCTTCATCATCGTCGAGTTCATCGTCTTCAAGTTCATCTTCTAGTTCAAGTTCGTCTTCTAGTTCAAGTTCGTCATCGTCTTCGACTTCTAGTTCATCATCATCTACAAGTTCATCTTCTACGACATCAAGTACTATGGATATTAAGGCATGTTTATGTGATTCAAATTCAGAAATTAAGCCTATTGATATAAATAAAGCATTAATTTTTAAAGACCCCGCTCTACTTGCTGAATTTAATACTCCATTTGGTTTTCATAAGCTTATCGATACATTACGAGGAGCTAGATCTTATAATCTTTTTTTAAGAGATTATATTGATGGCTATCGTGCCACACAAATTGAAGCTGGAAAACTATTACCAGGTGAATTAAATGATATAAGATCAAGAGAGATTAGTGCAAATACAATTCGAGATAATTGGCCACCATTAGGTCCTGATGCCAATAAAGTATTATTACCAAGCTCAAGTCCTTATACATTAAAAGCAATTGTTTATAGACCAGATCTTTTTGAAGTCGATAGCGATGGAAATGAAATTAATGCTGGTGAATTTAGGTTTCTATACAAAATTCGTGACGAAATTGCTGGTACTCAAATGCATCAAGGTTTTCCTATAGAACTTGAAAATCATGTTATTTTTGAATTTAAACTACCATTAGAAGCTGCTTCTATAAGCGGAGCAAATAAAGGTTCATTCACAAGAGAAGACTGGGCCATTGAGTTCGGGAAATTAAACTGCCTATCAGGTGAAGAATATAATACTCATCTTTCTAATCTAGCTAAAAGAGTTGCTTATGCAGATTACCCAACAAATAAATGGGTAAATGGAAGTGCGCTTGGTCAATTGAGAATAGCTGATTTCTTACAACTGCGATCAGATCAAAATACAAATGCAAATGATGTTGCTTGGGGAATTTTTGAATATCGCCTAGACCCTAGTGATGGAAGGCTACACAGACATAGAATGCCTAAAACCCCTAAAGATAATTACGCAGATGTTGCTGAAGCATTGATTATTAATTCAGATGTTTCACAACCATCAGCTAACGGATCACTTGATATCATGAATTTCTTCACAACAAACTTCTTAACGCTCAGGGATCCAGATAAAGATTATGAATTTGAACAAAAACATCTTGCTTGGCATCTTGAGTATCAAGTTATTAGTGGCCTCCCTACTGAGAATGGAACCAATTGGGGGAAAAATTTCTTCACTAAAAAAGAAGAGAATAATCCACCATTTAGTGGTGTTGTATTAGATCCACATGAAGCAAGTTATGCTATGTATAGAACATCACTTAATACATGTAATTCATGTCATTCAGGAGCATTTAATTCTCATCAAAATCCAAGCGATGGAGGATACTTCCCTACTCTGGCTGAGACTGGACCAAACCTTGGCTTTGGACCATTAGACTTTCATACAATTACTGAATCAATTGAATTTGTACATGTTGGAGGAGATGGATCTTTATCTCCATTTATCAAAGAAGATTTATTATTACGTAAAGATGATCTTGAATTTTTCCTAGGAGTCACGCAATGTATGGGACCATGATATTTCTAATACTTGCTAGTATTAATGTTTTTTCAAAAGACTTGAATCATTTACAGGCATTTTTAGCGTGTGAAAATAAGATTGAATCTTTTAAGAAAAAAGGTTGTAAGTATCAAGCTATTTCAGTGAATCGGGCAAAAAGAATCAGTGAGATTGAGTTTTTTAAGGTTGATTGTGGGAAATCTAAGCTTAAAGGTTTTGTGACTACTAATAAGTGTTTACCTAGCAAGTACTTAACAGCTCCGAAGATAACAAAGATTCAAGCTCTCTCACAGATGTCCACAACAAATGGAAAATTTAAGGCTCAAAAGAAATCACTTTCAATGAATAAAGTCTCTGGAGACTCCGCAATTAAAGTAAACTCATCTTTAAATATGTTAATTAAAAAACGTCGGCACCGACGTGGTCACTAACTTCTTTAGATTATCTCCAATGTGAGAAAAAAAATTAAAGTTTTATCTGAGAATGTCGATTATATAAGCATGAAGATTAAAAAACTAAAAACTGGTGATTTCTTATTTCGTGAAGGACACATAAGTACTGAACTCTATTATATTGAGAAAGGTAAAGTTGCTATTCTTTGCAAGGATGATTCAGACCATAGTGTACCTGTTACGACTATAGAAGCGGGTAATTTTGTTGGTGAGTTTGCCTTTTTTGATGATCTTGAAAGAACTGCTTCTGTTATGGCTTTAGAAAGTGTCACTTTAAAAGTGTTAGATGAAGAGCTTTTTGAAAAATTTACTCCAAATGCAAAATTTGTAATTAGTAAATTAATTCAGAAGATGAAAAAAATGAATAAAGAAATTACCGAAAATGACAATAAGAATACTACTAAAAAAGCCGCTTAAAGAAATATTAAAAAAGTAATGGAAAAAACATCCCCGTGCCTTTTTTGTATTTAAAATATTTATCTTGAAATTCACTATTTAAGAATTTACTTTCTTCTTCTTTTGCTGCAATAAAATAAGTACTAATTAAAACAACCCCCATAAAAGTAAGAAAAATATTCAAGGTGACAATACAAAGGCTAAAATAACTCAAAATGTAACTAGTATAAAAAGGATGTCTTACCCAATGGTACGGCCCTTCCATATTTAGTTTATCAGGTGCCGACTTACTAAATATTATATCAAATTTATTTTTCTTTGTTGCTTGCGATGCCAAATAAAAGATTATAGATGCTAACAAATTCGTCAAGAGAAGAAATAATAATTTGTAAAAACTATAACTACCGCTAACAAGTACATAGCTCCCATATAACCAAAAAGCAGGTGATATGAATTTTATAAGGTAAAATTTTATATCAAAACCGTCATCGTTAAACTTTCTAAATACATAAAAAATAGACATCCCAAACAAAATGAAATTTAAGATGCAGCTAAAGATAGTAATTATTTTCATTTCTTTTTCCTTAAATATAATTTTCTAGCAATATTGGAAATGGGACTAAACTTTCTATATAGATTCATTCTAATTCTATCTTGCGTGGAGATATTTAGAGAATTATAATTATTCATATGTTGGGAAACATCCTTCCACACAACATTCCAGTAAAATGGAGAGATATTAACTCCTGCCATGGCCCTAGGAACATTTCCCATTAATACTAAATGTTCAGTATTGTTAAGTTCAGGATGTAAATACTTATAGCCAGTATCCTTAAAACCCATTTTTCTATATAAAGATGCCATTTTAGGAGTTGCACATATAACTGCCCATTCTCTTTTCGATTGAGTTACTACCAAAGCAATTTGTTTAAACAAGTCCAACAAAAGGTCATTACCCCTATAATTCGGATCAGTACAGGCCCTTGTTATTTCAACAACATCATTTTTGTTAGGAAAGTCTGCTGGCCATTCTCCCAAGTGTTTCTCTTGTTCGGAGTCCGTTTCATTACTATTAAATATTAATCTTACAGTTCCAATAGCTTTTGCATGATGTTTAACTAAAAAGATTCTCGACCTTGAATCAAATTTATCCGAAAATTTTTCTAACTCTTTGTCTTCAGAGGCTTTACCTGCACTGACATAACACTTTTTTCTTAACTTCAATACATCATACATATCATCTTCAGACTTAGCATAAGTATATGTTATACTTTTTGAGACCTCTTCAACTTTAAAACCCTCTTGGATTAGTAGTTTCAAATCAACATTCTCTCCAAATTGTATTAAATATTGTCCAATAATTGATCGACTTTGATTATCTATTCGTTCAAACTTTGTTCCAATGAATAGATAGTATTGACCATTTAACGTTTTCTCTACTCTTGTACTTATAACTTTACAACTTACATTTATCTCTCCTGTAGATGGAAAATTTACAGTCACTGAGAATTTTATGCCAGGGACAATATATTTATTTCTAAGACTAGTTCTAAACTGCATCCCATTTGCACTCACATCAATTGCTTTCATATAAATAAAATCATTAAATCTGCAAGGGTTTGAAAAAATGGCACTTGGTTGAAATTGATCTAGAAAACGAATTCTTTTATCCTTTCTTTTTTCTTCTTTATCTAACTCATCGACCTTAGATTGCAAGTATCTTAAACAAACTAAATATTGATTATTATTCCTAGGCTCCATCGAAGTAACTAAACCTTTAAGTGAAGCGTTTTCAAGTCCTAGAGAAATTTTCATTTCATAAACATTTAGTTTCTGAATTTTTTTGACTAGTTGTTTATCAACTAAAACATCGACACCTAAGGGACTAATTCGCCAAACGCGAAATTCAAGAAATGAATTCTCAAACTTAATTTGAGATGAAATGTGTTCACCATCTCTAACTTCTTGGGGTTTAATTAAGTTCTGTTTTTTATATTCTTTTAATGAATATATCTTATCTTTTTGAAGTGGTTTCATGCTGCTAAATCTCCGTCAAAGTTTAATGATTTAATATTATCTTCTAAAATCTTTTGGTTCTGTTTAGTTTTATCAAGGACTAAAATATTGCTTTCATGAGGAAAATTCCTAATTTCTAAATTTATTTTTTTCAAACTGAATTCTGTAAATTCAAACCCTTGATCTCTGAGAAAAAATTTAAAATCATTACTCAATATCAATGAGTCGGCATTAACCTTTTCTTGAAAACTAGGCATTTTAGTTACCTCATCAATTCTACTCACAAGGTTTACTGGAGTTCCTAATGAAGTTATCTCTCGTGATGTTTGTCCTCCGATATTTCCAACAATTGCTTGTCCGATCGATAAAATTAAATATCTTTTTACTTTAAATGCATTGTCAGTATTTAAGTTTTTATTATGGCTTATAATTTCAAAGCTAGATTTCATTGCTCTTAAAATATTTTCTTTCTGGCTATTATGATCAAAATACGCAAGAACTAAATCACCTATGATCCTAGGAATCCCAGAATGATTCTCAATACTTTGAACACATCCTTGAATTTCAGGAATGGCTCCATTCATTAAATATCCTAATGTATCTTTTGAAGCTTCAGTAAACCCTCTAATATCAGTATGCAAACATACTATTTCCTTCTCTATTGGTTTCAGAACATCCTCGGTAGCATTTAGGATACTCATTGAATTATGATTCATATTATATTCAATTCGCTTACAAATCTCTTTCGGTAAAAACTTTTTGATTTCATCAGAATAAGAGAGTATAACTTCAACATTCTCACGTTCAGATTCTAAGAACTCTTTGTTTTTTAAAAATAATTTCAAATCTAGATTAAATTGATATTTATTGAATATTGTGCAAATTAAAGTTACCGAGAATGCTGAAATTATCATTAAGAAATTTACCGACAATGCTAAAAACAGGTTAATTTGAAGAACAAAAAGACTAGTAGTTAAGATAATGCTATATAGTATATTTAATTTTGAAACCCCAGCTACAACAAAAATCAGAACAAAAGAGTATAGATATGGAACTTCACTAAACCAGTGAATTGTTTTTGTTTGTAAGTAACACATAATCATACAGGAAATAAAAAACGGAAGTCTGTAAAACTTTAACTTCATAAAAAATTCAGTCTTGTAGCCCAGAAAACATAAGAAACATAAAGAAGCCATACTCATACGATATATCAGCCAAGTCTTATGAGGTTGTAGGCCCTGGGGTAAATCAACAAAAAAATAATGAAATATATATGCCAATCCAGCTAGGAAATAGAAAATAGATACTGTTGAACTAAAATCATTTCTAACCTTTGTTTTCCACTCTTGTAGCCATTTTGTGCTCTCTAGCAAAGCTTCTGGAAGAAGATAAATATATAAATTGTAAAAAAAACTCACTTAATCTAGTCGGATATTAAAATAAAACCTTAAATTGATCACATTCAAACTTAAAGCTTTCATGGTCTAAGGCACGAAGTTTTACATAATAATTTATCCCTAATCTATTGAAATTTTAAGGATTCTCACCTTTTAGACTTTCGACGTATCTTACAAAAAATGTTACTTTATTGAAAAATATGCTCATAAGGATCGGTTTATTAATGAACAACTTCCACCAAGAAATCACCACCCAAATAAAAAAATACTGTCAAAACACCATAGAGCCCCACATCGAAACAGACGATGAACAATCCATCTTCAAAAAAGAGATTTACCAGGGTCTTGGTGAACTTGGATTAGCCGGTTTAACTATCGATGAAGCTTATGGAGGAGCAAACCTAGACTACCAAAGCTTTTGCCCAGTTCTAGCAACTATCGCCCAATATTCCGTCTCATACGCCGTCACTCTAAGTGTCTCTGTTATGGCACAATCAATTATTGAATCATTTGGAAATGACGAACAAAAAAAGACATATCTCCCAGAACTAACTAGTGGAAAAGAAATCGCTGCTTTTGCTCTATCAGAATCTCACTCTGGTTCAGATGCAGCAGCTTTAAAAACAACTGCGAAGAAGACAGATAAAGGTTATATTTTAAACGGATCAAAAATGTGGATCACCTCTGGTGGAGTTGCAAAAACATATATTGTCATGGCCAGAACAGGTGAAGATGGTGCCAAAGGTATCTCAGCATTTATTGTCCAAGATGGTACGCCTGGTTTTAGTTATGGAAAAAAAGAAAAGAAAATGGGTTGGAAAGTTAGCCCTACTCGTGAGTTAATATTTGAAAATTGTCTTATCCCTAAAGAGAATATTTTAGCTGAGGAAGGAAAAGGATTTAAAATTGCTCTTGATGCCCTCAATAGAGGAAGAGTAACAATAGGAGCCGTAGCCTTAGGTCTTAGCGATAGAGCTTTAGAAGTTGCGGTGAAATACGCTCTTGATAGAAAGCAATTTGAACAACCAATTTATGATTTTCAAGGTCTTCAATTTATGATTGCTGATTGTGCTACAGAAATTGAAGCCAGTCGATATCTTGTTAATCAAGCTGCCATTAATTTTGATGCTGGAAAAATTGATCGAAAATTAGCAGCAATGGCAAAACTTAAAGCTACCGATACTGCAATGAAGGTAACAACCGATGCAGTCCAAATCCTTGGTGGCGTAGGTTATACAAGCGAATACCCTACTGAGAGATTCATGAGAGATGCTAAAGTTCTCCAAATCGTTGAGGGCACTAACCAAATTCAAAAAGTTATAATTGGTAGAGAAATAAAAAAGCAATACTCATGATTACTATCGAACTCTCAAACAATCTATTTTCACCAGATCCACGAGATATCTCTAAGCAAAAACAGGGATTGCAAGAATTTTTAAATAATAATTCAAAGTCTGATTTTTTAAACCTTACACATAATCAAAAAGTTACAAATCTTCTTAAAGATAAATTTAACCATATTAAACATTTTGTTCATATTGGATTAGGTGGAAGTTCACTTGGAACTGAAGCAATACTAAATGCTCTTCATGATTTTCATGGCGTTGAGTTTATTTACTTTAATAATATTGACCCTGATGAATTAAGTACTGCTTTAAAAAAAATTAATCCAAAGCAAACACTTTTTTATGTAGTTTCTAAATCTGGTGGAACTCATGAAACGATGTTACTTCTTTCACTCATTGATCAATTTCTTAAAGAGAAAGTTAGCGAGGATTATAATAAGAAAAACTTTATAGCAACTTGCACTCAAGAAAATAGTTTCCTCTGGGATCTTTCAAAAAAATGGGATCTACCTGTTTTAGAATTTCCAGAAACGCTTGGTGGAAGGTATTGCGTATTAAGTAATGTAGGATATTTTCCAGCTAGCTTTACAAATATTTCAATAGATTCTTTTATACAAGCTCAGAAAAACTTTAAGTCTGATCTGCAATATGAGCTTGGGGATCAAATTTCGAAAATTAGTTTAATACTATTTGAATATTATAAAAATGGATGTCATGAAACTGTTCTTATGCCTTATTCAAGTAAACTTAGATCTTTTGGAGATTGGTTTGTTCAACTCTGGGCAGAGAGCTTAGGAAAGAGATCACAAGACAAGTCGTTTGGATTTACTCCAGTACTGTCATATGGAACAACTGGCCAGCACTCTCAACTCCAATTATTTATCGAAGGCCCAAAAAACAAGTTTTATCTTTTCATTGAAATAGAAAATTCAAAACATTCACTACAAATCGAAAATGACTTAAACAGTGAAAAACTAAAGCACTCAACTAAGCTCGAGTTTCAAAAAATTATGAACGCTCACCTCCAAGGAGTTAAGTCAGCACTAGACGAGCAAAACCTCCCTCATTTAACACTGAAAATCCCCGTGCTCGATGAGTTTTCTCTGGCTTATCTAATGCTTTTTATGGAGACTCTCACTGTCATGATGGGCCCTCTAGCTGAGCTTGACCCGTTTAATCAACCAGGTGTCGAGCTGAGTAAACGACTTTGTCTTGAGGAATTAAAAAAAATTCATCGTTAAACATTGTCTGCCGTCTTGTTAAAGATTCAATAGCTTTATAAAATAGTTCTATGTCTGAAGATAAAAATTCAACCGTCTTGATTACGGATATTCACGAAGCTCTTAGCACAACTGATAATGAAGCTAAAAAAAGCGTTGCTTGTCTCGTAGTTGTAGGTGGAGATCTAAACGGAACTATCTTTGATTTAAATTCAGGTGGATTAACTTTTGGAAGAAGTCCAGGAAATGGAGTCACTTTAGACTTCCAAGGTATCTCTAGAAAACATTTTCAAATTACAACAAAAGATATTAATAAACTTCAAGCCAATTGTACTATTCAAGACCTTGGATCTAGTAATGGAACATTTGTAAATAACGAACAAGTCATTGACCCTAGAATCTTGAAAAAAGGTGATATGGTAAAAGTTGGGACAATGGCCTTTAAGTTTATCGCTAAAGGTGATTCAGAAAGATTGGCCTATGATAAACTTCACCGTGAAGCCAACACAGATGGTCTTACAAAATGTTTTAATAAAATGTATTTTAACAATGTCTGTGGACTTGAAGTTAAAAAATCTAAAGTGACTGGTGATCCTTTAACATTATTAGTTTTTGACCTTGATCACTTTAAATCTCTTAATGATAACTTTGGTCATGACGCTGGTGACTATGTCTTACGAGAAGTTGCTCAAGTCATTAGGCTTCATGGGATTAGGGATATTGATACTTTTGCTAGATATGGCGGTGAAGAATTCGTAATTTTACTACCTAAGACAAACTTAAAGCAAGGTTTTGAAATTGCTGAGAGAATAAGAAAAATGATAGAAAACCACGAATTTAGATATGATAATAAAAAACTTCCAGTATTTGCTTCTATAGGTGTAGCTGATTATAGACAAGGCGTTGAAGATGGAACAGACCTCTTTAAACGAGCTGACAGTGCAGTCTATATCTCTAAGAAAAATGGTCGAAATCAGGTAAGTTTCTATAAAGATCCTTCTTAAATAGAATCAAATTCGCTATAATCTGCCTGTGCAAAGAAACATTCAATTATTAGAAGAATCAGTCATTAATCAAATTAAGGCCGGAGAAGTCATTGACTCACCTGCTGGAATTGTAAAAGAATTAATTGAAAACTCGATTGATGCTGGAGCAAGTGAAATTACTCTTGAACTTATCAATAATGGTATTGATCAAATCAATATCAAGGATAATGGAACTGGCATCCACTTTGCTGATCTCCCTTTAGCTTTTTCAAGACATGCTACGAGCAAATTAGAGACCTTTAAAGATCTCTATCATCTAAGAACTTTGGGATTTCGTGGAGAGGCCCTGGCTAGTTTATCAAGTGTTGCAGATGTGAAATGTATGACAAGTACAAACTCAGAAGCTACGCAATTTCAAATTAAAGCAGAGTCTGTTCTCATCCATGAAAAATCTGAAAAGGTACCAAAAAAATCTGGAACTCAACTTATAATTAAAGATCTATTTTTTAATACACCTGTAAGGCATAAGTTCTTACATTCAAAATCCAAACAAAAAAATGATCTGCTGAAGATTTTCAATGGTTTTTTATTAACTTACCCTGAAATCACTTTTCATATTAAATTTGATGACAAAGATAAGAGCAGTTATAAATCTACGACTTTACAAAATCGTATTGAAAAAGTTTTAAAACTAAGTAGTGATGATTTAAAAACCAAATCATCTCAATATGAAGACGTAACAACTGAAATTTTTATTTCCAGGCTTGCAAAATCTAGACCTAAGCAGTTTATATTCGTTAATGGTCGTTTAGTTTTAGATGATAAAATTAAAAACACGATGATCTATACTCTTTTAAATAGTGGATATGATAAAAATGTTGATTGGCTAGTATTTTTGAATGTCCCTAGTCATAAAATTGATGTCAATGTCCATCCTAAAAAAACTAGTGTTTTGTTTTTCCAACAATCTGTTATCACATCACTTGTATCTAATACATTGAAACAAATCCTTGAAAAAACTCAATACAAGCAACCTGCTATGAATTCACTTCAATCTTCAACTCAAATTAGTGATCCAGGGATTCAAAATAGTCATAACAACTTCCAATTCAATGAGGAAAATCAAACATCTAAATCGCATTTAGAAGTTTTTGATAAACAAGAGTACTATAAAGTTATATTCGCTTTCGGCGATAACAAGCTTTTTCTAGTAGCAAGAGAAAATGAAGTTTATCTTATAACCAAAGACTCTCTTCAGAAGTTCATTCAAAGTAAATTAGAAAAGAATTCTTATCAGATTATTCCTTTATTAGTCAGTGAACCAGTAGAAGGAAAGATTAATGAAGAGCTTGGGAAAACATGGGGTTTTGAAGTTCAAAACATCAATGAGGAAACTATTATAAAGTCTTTACCAGATGTATTGAGTTATTTTAATTTTCAATCTATCTTATCTGAACTTGAAAAAAACAGCTTCAAAGAAGCTTTCTTAAATACTTTGATCACTCAAAACGAATTACAATATTTCTTAAATCAAACTGATATTTCACACTTAACTCTACACCCTATATCATCAGAGCAACTTCAAAATCATTTTTGCTAATGAGACCTGTTATTATCATTTCTGGACCTACAGCGAGTGGAAAGACATCAATCTCAATAGAAGCTGCTAAAAACTTCAATGGAGAAGTTGTAAATTGTGACTCTCTACTTTTTTATAAAGACATGAATATAGGGACGGCTAAACCGACCTTAATAGAAATGGATAATATTCCTCATCACTTTATTTCAACAAATGAAGTTGATAGTCCATTAAATGCTCATGAGTATATGTCTGAAGCAGTTTTAAAAGTGAATGATATTTTATCTAGAAATAAAACAGTTTTCATAGTTGGCGGAAGTGGATTCTATATTCAAGCTCTTATCCAAGGGATGTATCAATCAGAACCTAATAATCCCCATATACGAAAACGATCAGATAAGCTTTATGAAGAAAATGGAATTGAAGCCTTCAGATCTCAATTAGAAATACATGACCCAGAAAGTCTGGATCGTTATCATCAAAATGATCATTATCGTATTCGCCGGGCCTTAGAATATTTTTGGTTAACTGGAAAAAAGTTAAGTGCTGAAAGAATCAATAAAGATAAACAAAACGATTTACAAGATAAATGGAATTCAGTCATTCATAATTGGGATGTCTTAAATATCTATCTAAATCCTCCCAAGTCTGAACATTTAGAAATTATTTCACAGCGAACCGAGCAAATGATAAATGGTGGACTCATCCAAGAAGTCCAGTCTCTGATTGAGAAATATCCGACTCTACCAAAACCTTTAAAATCCATAGGTTACAAAGAGGTAATTGCTTATTTAAACAAAGAATACACTATTGAAGATTGTATCGAGAGAATTAAAATTAGCACAAGACAATTAGCAAAATCACAAAGGACTTGGTTTAATAAAAAAGACAAACTAGAATTTAATCCATTAACAGACAAAGACAAAATTCTCTCAACAATTAAAGAGTTTATTTATGAATAAAAAAATTAAAATCCTCCTACTATCTGATGGAACAGGTAAGACTGGCAAGAACTTACTCCACTCTATTATTCCTCAATATCAAGACCTAGATTATGAACTTGAAGTTAGAAATAATATTAGAACCATAGAAGAGCTAGATCGAATTTTACTTGAAGCTTCTATTCATCACGATATTATTCCTTTTACTTTTGTAGATTTAAAACTAAGAAAACATGTTGTAGATAACTCTCAATCTCTTAATGTTGTCGATCTTTTAGGACCATTGATTCAACAATTTTCTACTGTTTTAAAACAAGAACCTAATTATATTCCTGGTTTATTGAATAATCGACTTGATGATGCTTACTTTAAAAAAATAGAGGCTATCGAGTTCACTCTAAGAAATGATGAGAATATTTCAGCACAAGACTTTGGTGAAGCTGATATAATCTTATTAGGTATTTCTGGTACTTCTAAAACTCCATTATCCTTATTCTTATCAACTGAAGGCTATAAAGTTATCAATATTACTATTAACGATAATTTAGACTTAAAGGAACTCTTTGGCGGAATTGATCAGAAAAAAATCTTATGTCTTACAATTGATGCCCCGAAATTGGCGGAGATTAGAAAAAATAGAATGAAAGCTAAAGAAGTCTATTCCCAGAATTATTCAGATCTAAGCTTTGTTCAATCTCAATTAGATGCATCGGATAAGTTATTTAAAAGTAATCCACTATGGCCAGTATTTAACGTAACCGAGAAGTCTCTTGATCATATAGTTATAGAAATGAGTAATGTCCTAAATCAGAGAAAACTCACAAAGACCAAGCAGGATAGTCGGTTTTCATAATCAGTTTTATTCCCGATAACTAAAAAAACTAAAATCATACAAATTTTACCTATTAGCTCAAATATGTTTCAAGTTTTCTTCTACTAGTCCGAAATGATAGTTAGAGGTAAAAAAATGTCGCAAGACTTAAAACTTAAAAGATTCGGTCGTTATTTGATCTTAGATCATCTTGTAGATGGTGGTATGGCGAAAATTTGTCGTGCCAGATTCTTAGGTGAACAAGCAAATAAAATCGTTGCTATAAAAATGATCCAGCAACAATACTCAAACGATCCTGCCTTTGTTCAAATGTTCAAAGATGAACTAAAAGTTACTTTTGGTTTAATTCATCCCAATATTGCTCAAACTTATGACTATGGTGAAGTTGAAAATGTTCTATACACCGCCATGGAATATGTTGATGGTAAAAACTTAAAACAATATTTAGATAGATTAAAGAAAAGAAAGTTTGTCTTCCCTGTTGAAATTTCTACATATATTATCTCTCAAGTTAGCCAAGCACTTCATTATGCTCATACCTTTACAGATAAGTTAACTGGAAAAACTTTTAATATTGTTCACAGAGACGTCTCCCCTCACAATATCATGATGACTTATGATGGAGCGGTAAAAGTTATTGACTTTGGTATCGCCAAAGCTGAAACAAACTCTGAAGCAACTCAAGCTGGAACGATTAAAGGTAAATTATCTTATCTTGCTCCAGAATACCTCGACGGTCTCGAGCTTGATCATCGATACGATCAATTTGCTGTAGGGATAACTTTATGGGAAATGCTTTGTAGTAAAAAACTATTCAGTGCCGCTAACGATCTTGCAGTCTTAAAAAAAATTCAAGCTTGTGATATTCCTGTGCCTTCTTCGATAAATCCCAATGTTCCTCCTGAACTTGATAAGATTGTCTTAAAAGCTCTGAGTAAAGAAAGATCAAATAGATTTAAAAATATGGACGCTCTCAACAGAGCTTTAGTTAGATTTTTATATTCTACATATCCTGAATTTAATGCAACAGATCTCGCATATTTTGCTAAAGAGTTATTTAAAGAAGATATCTTTAAAGATAGAGAGAGATTAAAAGAATATGGGAAAATTGATATTAAGCCCTATCTTAGCGACTTTGATAGTTCTCATGCTCAAAAGAATTTATATGAAGGAATCGATGCATCAACTGTTGAAGCATTAATTGTTACAAAAAAAGAAAACAGAGAAATTGACCTTGATCTAAATGATCAACAGACAGGGACCTTAAGTGTCGATCTAACTAGAACAACAAAGAGAAATAATTTCAACGAAATCATCTCAAAAGAAAACGAAAGAATACAATCTGCTTTAAGTGATGTTCCGGCACTGCAAAGGGCAAAAACTCGAACTAGAACCAGAGTTCGCAGAGCAGAACCTATTGCTATCTCTCACCCAAGTTATAAAAGACCTGAAAAGAAATCCACTGGCGTGATAAGAGTTGCTATGATGTTAACAATGCTTGCTGGCGGGGGGTATTTATCACTTCCTTATATTAAGAGTAAAACTAGTCCTACTAAGCAAGATAGAAAAATCGCAACGAAAAAATCAAATAATGATAATAATATTGTTGATATCATTAAGGCAAATGATACAAAAGGAATTATCTTTTTTGAAAACTATGATCCTTCATCAAATATTGTAATCAACGGTGAGCAAGTTCCTTTTTCAAACCTAGGTATTAAATTAAACCTTAATGAAAAGCATAGAATTAAGGTTTCTAAAAAGAATCACTCTCCATTTTATTATAGTGTATTATTAACATCAGCAAACAAGACTGAAAAAATAACTATTAAGGATTTGAAATATCGCGAAGAAGGAATACTAAACTCAGGGAAAGTCTTCCCTCCTGGAACAATTCTTAAATATAGATACCAAAACGAAACATTTAATAAGAAGATGCCTTTTAGTAATTATATAATGCCTGCTGGTTCTCACCAAGCAATCATCATTAATAAGAAGCATAAAATTGAAAAAAGAATAATGTTAAATATCAAAAAAGATAAAATTCATAATCTAAGATAAAATCGAATCCACTACTTTAATACCATCAACAGCAGCGGAAGTAATACCTCCAGCATATCCTGCACCTTCACCACATGGGTATAAACCAGAAATAGAAAGACTAGAGAGCTTGAATTTGTCTCTATCGATCTTGATAGGAGAAGAAGTCCTAGTCTCTGGAGCAATTAAGATAGCTTCATCGAGGTTAAAACCTTTAATCTTTTTATCAAATTCTAAAAAAGCGATCTTTAATTGCTTGATGATATTTTCAGGAAAAATCTTATTAAAATCTACTTTAACAAGCTTTGACGGTACAGATGACTTAGGTAAACTCTTATCATTCATCTTATCATCCAAGAACTCTTTAAGAGTAATTGCTGGCATTTCTCGTCCACTAGCATATTGCTTCGATGCCTTATAGGCCTTCACTTCAATATCCTCAATATAATCAAAACCTGAAAAAACCTCTTCAGGAAGTTGTTTCGACTTAACAGCAACGACGACCGCAGCGTTTGACCAAGGAGAATTATGAGAGTCATTACTCATGCCATTAGTCACTAAAGTATTTTGATCAGTAGTACTAGATAAAACATAACCACCAGGGCACATACAGAAACTATAAGTTCCAACATCTATTGAGTGATCATGATGAGTTACTCGATAAGTAGCAGCTCCTAGTTTCCCCGCAAATTCACCAAATTGGATTTTATCCATATACTTCCTGGGGTGCTCTATTCGCACACCGAGAGCAAAATCTTTTTTACTCATCTGAACACCCTGAGTATGTAAGGTTTTATATAAATTCTTTGCACTATGCCCAGCTGCCAGAATAATATGATCACTAAGTACTTCCTCACCGTTTTCTAACTTAACTCCAATAACATTATTATTTTCAATCAATAAAGATTTTACTGAAGTATTAAACTTAATCTCTGTGCCAAAATCCTGTAGCTTACCAGTTAATTTTTTTATAATTTTTCTAATCTTATGAGATCCAAGGTGAGGGTTTGATTCATATAAGATTTTTTTATCAGCTCCAGCTTCAACAAATCTCTCTAAAACATAATGAATAAAATCAGACTTTATTCGAGTATAAATTTTACCATCACTAAATAAACCAGCTCCGCCTTCTCCGTAACACACATTACTCTCACTATCGAGCTCTCCATATCGCCAATATTTGGCAATACTCTTCATGCGATTTTGAACATCCTCTCCACGCTCAAAAACTCTGGCCTTCACGCCGTAGTCCATAAACCTAAGAGCAGCAAACATTCCTGCTGGTCCAAAACCAATAATAATAGGATTTGAGTCTAAAGACTGAGGTTTCACAGAGAAGTCTAGCTTAAGAGTAGAATCAAGTAAGATTTTATACAAATAACGAGGCTTGCGACCAAGTGGAGCTTTCCTTGCATCTAAGCTCTTAGCTAGCAATTGAAATTGCCTCTTAGGATAATTCTTTGCCATATGCTCAACAATATCCTGATCAAAATTTAGCGAAACTTCGATTTGTTTTTCCATTGATTCTTAATATACTTGATCTCATGAATGATGTCGCCCTCCTATGTATAGGTACAGAATTATTAGACGGATCAACTCGAGATCTAAACTTGAAATTTCTAGGCAAGTATCTAGACGAGAATAACCTCAAGCTAAAAAAAGCTATCTTTTGTTCAGATTCATTAGATGAAATTTCCCCTCACTTAGATTTTGATGGTTTATTAATCATATCAGGTGGTTTAGGACCTACTCAAGATGATATTACAAAGAACGTACTAAGTTCTCACTTTAATCAATCACTAGAGATTAGTGAGCAAGCTTTAGAAATTGCCAGTAAACAATTTAGTGAAAAAAATAAGACTTATGACCCAAATAAGTATGACTATCATCATATCCCTCATAACTTTGATGCTCTCTATAATGAGGTTGGTTATGCACCTGGGCTTAAATCTTCAAAATATAGTATCTTAGCTCTACCCGGAGTTCCCCGAGAGTTTCAAAAAATGATTACAACTCACTTTCCAAAGATTTTATCATCAGAGCAGTTTTCCAAAAAAATAGTATTTAGAACAAGAGGAATAATCGAAGTTAATATCTTTAACACTCTGGATCCAGATCTATGGAATAATCTCTCTACATTTGGAGAAGTTTCTTCTTTACCTCAAAACTATGGAGTCGATATTGGGGTGAGAATTTCGGCTAATAATATAGAAGAATTAGAAATATTAATCTCTGAAGCCCAGAAAACCATTGAAGCCTCAAAGCTTTCTGAATATGTTTGGAGTACCGGAGAGACAATAGAGCAAAAAATCCATGAATACCTGGTAAGTCTTAATCAGACTGTATCTACTGCTGAATCTTGCACTGGTGGTCTAATTGCTAATTTACTTACTAATCAAGCCGGGAGTTCACAATACTTCATGGGTACTGCTGTAACCTATCAAAATCACATAAAAACAAGTGAGCTTAATATATCCTCAGATCTTATAGAAAAGCATGGAGTCGTTAGCCGAGAGGTTTCGGAACAAATGGCAATAAAATGCAGAGAAAAATTCCACACTGATTATTCTATAGCTACAACTGGTCACCTAGAATATATAGAAGAAAATGCACCTCATGTTTGGATAAGTATTGCTTCAAAAAATGGTGTTATTTCCAAACCATTTCATTTTTACAAAGATAGAATTACTGTAAAAAAATTGTTTGCTAAAGCAAGCCTTCATCTGTTAAGAAATGTTCTTTTCAAACAAAAGGGAAAGGAACTTGGAAACACCTACTGAGGTTTTTAAATATTTTATCTCCATGCTATCGATACTAAATCCTATCGCAGCTCTACCTGTATTTATCAGCTTCACTATGCCCTATTCATCAAAAGAACTCTCTAAGATTGCCAATAATTGTGCCTTTTCAGTTCTTATTACTTTATTGGTAGCAAGTATTTTAGGTGATAATATTCTAAGCTTTTTTGGTATTCAACTTCCATCCTTTCAAGTTGCTGGAGGAATAATTATAGCTTTAACTGCTTTTAGTATGATAAGAGCTGAAAATGCACCTACAAAAATTACTCAAGATGAGATTGATAGACAATCAAAGATCAGAGAAATTGGAATTGTTCCTTTGGCCATTCCTATGTTGGCTGGCCCTGGGGCCATCACAACTGCCATTATTCATTCTTATAATTTTAAAACTTCAAAAGATTGGATTAGTGCTCTTATATGCTTAATTATTTTATCCATTATGATTAAGGTTATCTTTACTTTTAGTCGAAAAATCAGAGACTTGGTAGGAAGAGTATCTTTAAACGTCCTAACTAGAATTATAGGTTTAATCCTTATGGCTATTTCAGTCGAGCATATATCTAGAGGAATTAAAGGGCTATTTGATCTTTAGAAAACTCTCCTTCATAAAAAGCTCAATACCTGTCTCAAAAGATCTCTTTTAAAAGCTTCACAACTACCTTAACAAGAAAAGTTATCCAATTTCCTTTAATATTAGATATTACATTTATCTTTAAATTTATGGAGAAAATATGAAGTCTGTATTGTTATTTATTTTTTTAGTAATATCTTGTTCTTCGGTTGAAAACATTTCCAATAGAGAGATTGCTTCCTCTAGTAAAATATTTCTAAACTGTGAAAACCACGACCCGGCAGCTCATTTAGGTAACTTAAGAGAAGATCAATTGCTCCCATCGAAAATAGAACTTCTGCCTGATACTGGATCTTTATCTAGTAAGGTTTCTTACAGAGGGTTTGATATATATTTTTATACTATAGAACAAAAAATCAGGAGAAAAATCCCTCTAAACGTTATGATCAGAAAAGATGATAATGGCTGGACTAATTTTGAAACTAATCTAAAAATAAATAAAGAAAAAAGTAAAATTTCAATTGAGCAATATTCTGGACCTACTGACTTAGCTTTTACTATGAAGTGTTGGGCATCTAATTATTAATGAAAATCTGGATAGATGCAGATGCCTGTCCCAAGATGGTAAAAGAACATATTTTTAAAGCATCACTAAAACCTAAAATACCTGTTTGCTTGGTCGCTAATAGCTATATCTCTATTCCCCAGGCCCCTAATATTAGCTTTATTCAAGTAGAGCAAGGAGCCGATGTTGCTGACTTTTATATAGTAGAGCATTGTGAAAAGGATGACCTCATCATAACAGCTGATATCCCTCTAGCGGCACTAATAGTTGAAAAAGGTGCAATTGCTATAAATCCCCGTGGAGAAGTTTATACGGAAGAAAATATTCGTGAAAGATTATCTATGAGAAATTTCATGCAGGAACTAAGAGATAGTGGAATAGACACTGGTGGCCCAGCTCCTTTAGGTCCTAAAGATAAAGAGAAGTTTGCTAATTCTTTGAATAAAATTCTAACGAAAATGTTGAAAGCCAATAGATGTATAAAAAATTAAGCCAAAATTAATAAAATTACACCTAAGATAATTCTATATACACTAAATGGATGTAAACTAAAGTTTTTCAAAACTTTCAAGAAAAAATGAATCACAAAATAACTAAAGATGAATGTAAACCCTATCCCCATCAACATTGCAGGCCATTCAAAGGACACAACCTCTCCTTGAGCAATTTTCAATAGTTTATAAGCTGTTCCAGCTAAAATAATAGGAATCGAGATAAGAAAAGAGAATTCTCCTGCTTGTTCCCTGGAAATGCCCAATGCTCTAAAAACTGAAATCGTAATTCCCGATCGACTAACACCAGGAAAGACTGCTAAGGCTTGAGCAAATCCAATAAATATAAAATTTTTTAATTTTAGCCCATTGAAATAGTTTCGTCTTCGCTGACCGATAATATCACAAAGCGAAAGAATAATAGCAAATAAAATTAAACTCGATGCTATTGGTATTAACTGTCCTCTCAGCTTCTCCACATAACCTTTAAAGATAAGAATAAAAAAGATAGAAACAATTGAAACAATTAAGACTTTTATTAGATCCAGTTGAAACAAGCTTTTGAAGCTTGTTTTATCTTTTAGAATCTTAAAATCATAAAACATTTTTAAAATTTTCTTTCTAAAATATATAATGACTGCCAACACAGAACCAAAGTGTAAAAAAAGATCAAATACAATGCCGGGGTCTTTAATCTCAAGTACTTTTGGAATTATTGCTAAGTGAGCAGAACTACTAATCGGCAAAAATTCACAGACAGCTTGCACCAAGGAATAAATAATGATTTCCAACAAACTCAATTTCTAGTTACTCTTGTGTTTGCTTTACTGGGATTTGAAAAAAATCTAATTTTTTATTTTTGAAAGCATCTAGTAGTTCAAGGTTTTTTGATAGTAGTGGTTTAAACTTCCCTTCAAGGGTATCAGAGTCTTTCTTTTCCATATTATTTAAACCAGTAATCATCTTTAGAAAACTCTCATGTTTAGTAATAAAATCTTTTTTCAATTTTTCGTTCTTAGCTCTGACTAACCTTTTAGCCATTTTAAAATAATAGTTGAAAATCTTATTATGATCTTCCTCTGTATGATTTCTATCAGATGGTTTTAAAAAATAATCAATAACATCAAAAGCTTCAGCTTTATCTTTCAGCTCACTAAAGGTTCCTTCCTGCCAAATTAAATTATCAAGGAATGCATGGTAGAAATTATTTATATCTCCCCCAGCTCTTGAACCAAGGTTTTCAAAAAAGAATCTATAAATAAGTCCTTTTTCTTCACTTATATTCATTAAAAATTCTTCTCGAGTTTTATCAGCTGCAAACTTTCCATTTTCAGCTTTTACTCTTAAAAAATCTTTACCACCAATATTAAAGAAACTAATTTCTTCAATATCTCTACCAAGAGTTTTAGATAAACCCTCACGAAGTCCAACATAACCTTTAACAAAGGGCCCGTAAGTTAAAATATGATTTAAAGTCTTTGAGCTATCTAACTCCAAAGATGCTTTTAATAGCTTCTTTAATTCTTCGATAAATTTTACTTTTTCATAATCTTTCTTATCTAATTGTAAGTTAATTGTTGGATATTGAGATGCAAATAAAGGATTAGTTAACCTTGTAGGAGCTAGAAGTTTATTAAAGTTAAATGATTCCACTTTTTCAAAATCGATATAAAGTTTCTTTTTAGGATAGTAGATTCTTAACAATGGATAATACTTTCTTACATTTTTAGTTTTCTTAGTTTTGAAATAAGGATATTTCAAAAAAGTTTTCCTATGATTTGGTTGAATCATATTAAAATAGTTCGACACACTTATATCTTCGAGGTCTGAAGATTCCGTAAAGTTTACAGTTTTGAATTGAAAATTAGTTAGCTTTGATTCATTTCCATTCATTACTGGCAAATAATAAGCAAAAAAACCAGTGATCAGAGAAAAAGCCAAAGCACTTAGAAATGAAAAGATATGAGAGGTACTATAAAACCTCGATAATAACAGGACTTCTTTAGCTGTTGATTTAGATAAAAAACCTGGTAAATCAAATATCATTAATGGGCCAAGAATAAATCCTAAAAAACTTCTGCCTAGCGCTCTCAAATGACCTTTTTTATTTTTTTCTACAAATATCAAAGAGACAAGCTGCCCTAAAGATCTTCTAAAGATTATGTTTGATACGATTTTAAGCAAACAAAAAATTCCAACATAATACCCAAAGCCTGCAAATTTCTCACCAAATAAGAAACTAAAAATTCCCTTTATTGGAGAAGTAATAAAATCAAGTCCCACATCAGATTCAATTAAAATATAACCAAGAATAATACTTAAATTAATATCAATTATAAATGCAAGTAATCTTACAGGGAAAATAATCCCTCCCTTTAAGACTTCTTCCTTAAACCTCTCACGATTAATTTTTCTAAACTTAGAATTATCTATTAAACCTGTACTATCTAAATCAACAGAAACACTTACTTGAGTTGGCTCTGGTTCTAGAACTGGTTCTTTATTTTTCTTAAATTTTCCAAAGAAACTCTTTAATCCTGATAACTTCTCTTTAGCCTTACCAGTTGTAAATTGAACAGTATTTGTAACAAATGATTTATTTGCAGATGTATTCTCAAATTCTGTGGTATTTAATTCAGAAAACTCAAACCCATCTCGAATCTCAGTGTTACTTAAGTCTGTGACATCTACACTTGTGCTTGTACCCATCACTTTATTAGCCGGCATTGGAGGCAAATCTTCGGGAATTTTATCAACACTCGGATTAGCTCTTAATTCATCAACCTCATTTAAAGGTATAAGATTTGGAGGCGTTAACGGAGCTATATCTGGTTCAATCTTATCTGCTGCTGGAAGATTTGGAGGAATTGTAACTGAAGGGTTAGTAATACTTTGATTGGCTTCAATATCGGGCTCAGGAAAGGATTTAAAAGCTTCATCTAGTTCAGGATTTTTGATAAAACTGTCTTCTTGTATATCTTGAGCACCTAAAATCTGAGGCATAGTTGAGTTATTTAAATCCGAAATTGTTTCTTGCTTGGGATGAATTTCAGGTATTTCTTCCATTAGAGGAACAGAAGGAAGTCCTACAGAAACTGGCCTTTCAATTGGTTCAAACTCAACTTTTAAATTCCCTACTCGTAAAACATCATGTTCAAAAAGAATGACCATCTCCTCACTAGAGATTTTTGTATCATTCACAAATGTCCCAGTTGAACTATCGTGATCTTTGACAGATAAAACATTATCTTGAAAATAAAATGTACAATGACGAAAATCAATCCCATCTACATCAAGATTAATATTTTGATCC
Organism: uncultured Bacteriovoracaceae bacterium; assembly: GCA_938017795.1. Taxonomy (GTDB): domain Bacteria; phylum Bdellovibrionota; class Bacteriovoracia; order Bacteriovoracales; family Bacteriovoracaceae; genus JAHDHG01. The sequence continues at coordinate 32,365 of CALIJZ010000021.1, read as the reverse complement.
ATTCGACCGATGGAAGCTACGTCTGATAACTTAAACTTTTCTTCATAACCTTCAAAAGAAAGTAAATAACCTAATAACTCTTGCATTTAATATGTCCGTCCATGTCCAGTGATTAATAACATCTTTCTCATACCGTACTTAGCGATTGTATAAAGGAAATTTTCTAAAATAAAATTAGACATCCCCGTATATCTCCCTTCCCAGTCCATTGAAAAATGAATTAAACATCTATTATTAAATTCTTTTATATTAAGAGTACCTTGCAAACCATCAAGAAATCCAGTGTTAAAAATAAACGGATATTCTTTGGCACTAGTTAATCGATCAATTTTGACATTAATTGGGAACTCTCGCGGTATAAGAAAGAACTTAATCTTTAAATAAATATGATTATTCTGATATTCACTCTTGTTAACAAAATCAAAGAAGTTAGTATAGTTTTCATATTGACCAATCGTCGAAATCACCGATGAGCACTGCTTTTTATGAAGTAATAGAATTCTCTCTGAAATTTTTTGAAAAGATTTTTTTGGCGTATTTACATCTGTTTTAATTATATTTTTTCCATCTTTTAAATACTTAAGATTAGTTTTAGAAAAAACTTTGGCAATTTCTAACTCTTTGGTCAAAAAAGTGTCAATATCCAGAGCAAAAAGATCAACTAAGGGCAAAATCAATAAAATTGATAAAATTAAATACTTCACACTTAATTATCCTAAGCTTATTAAACTAACGCAAGTGGACTTTTAATTTTCTATACGTTTTAATTTAACTATAAGAAATTAAAATTTAAATCGTGAACAAGTCTTAGGAAGAGATTATGGCAACAACTAAAAGAAGCAAAAAAATAAAAGAAGCCGAGATTGAAAGCAAAGATCAACGCTGGCATTGTCGAAACAGGGTTACACTTGTATTTGGTAGTAATGATATAGAAGAACTTGAAACCTATCTCTACACCAGCAAAGGTGTAAAGTTTCAAACGGTTCAATTTCACCAAGCAAAATCTAAGGCAATCGAAGAAATCTTGGATAATTGTATTGATGAATTTTATAGAAATCATGTTACTGAAATAAAAGTAGATTTATCTGATGACTGCCAAACTGTAACTATATCAGATAATGGAATCGGTTTTCCATTAACTAAAGTTTCCCAAGTTTATACGGAGTTTAGAACAGGTTCAAAATTTAAAGATGAAGAGACCGACTCTAAAGGCTTTCTTTTTAGAACTCTTGGTCAAAATGGATTAGGTGCAGCTGCAACTTGTCTAACTTCTGATTTATTTGAAGCAACTGTAAAACATCACAACTCTAAAAAAGAGCAAACTTATACTTTTACTGATGGTGCACTTAAAACTAAAAAAACAAAAACTAAAGCTTTTCGTGGAGCTTCTGGTGTAAAAATAAAAGTAAAGCTTGCAAAAGAAGTTTATAAGAACCCTAAGATTGATAAGGAACTATTAAGAAAAAGAATTATCGATCTAGCTTATAATAATCCAGGTTTAAAGTTTATCTTTAATAAGGAAGTTCATTTTTATAAAAAAGGTCTTCTAGAGTTAGCACATCGAATTAATGCTAAGTCTTCTTATGAATTTGGGGTGGTTGCTCATAAATATGAAACTCTTAATGCAAAAAAGAAAAAAGTAAAAGGTCTAATTGATATGACCGTTGCTTTAGTTGTAGATAAAAAATCAGACGATAGAGAAAAGTTTATTTCATTTGTAAATTCTACTCCAACCTTTGATGGTGGATTTCACAACGATAGAATTAAAAGACATTTTATTAATCATATAAAAGAAAAGCTTGCTCGAGCAGCTAAAAAAGAGAAAGTCACCGTTAATGACAATGATATTTTGCAAGGACTTACTTTTATTATTGGGATTGTCATGCCTAATCCAAGGTTTGAGTCTCAAACAAAAAGAAAACTAGTTAGAGATAATCAACTTGAAAAAGCAATTGATGCGTTTGTAACAAAGAATATTAAGAAATTTTATAAAAAGCATCCTGAATATTTAGAACTTATTATACAAAGAGCAAAAACAAGAACTCATTTTCAAGATCTAAAAGATGCCTCAAAACAAGGAAAAAAAGCTAAAAAGCAAAGAATTGAAAAACTATTAGATGCTAATGCGAGAAAAGACAGATCAGAATGTACTTTATTTATCTGTGAGGGAGATTCAGCAATTGGTGGTTTAAGATCAGCTAGAGATAAACTAAACCAAGGTGGTATTGCTCTTAGAGGTAAGCCTATGAATGTTTCTCAAGCAACTCTTAAGGATGTTCTAGCAAATGATGAATTTTCAAATATTATGGCATCTATTGGACTTACGATAGGAGTTCCAGCTGATCCAAGTATCTTAAGGTTTTCAAAAATTGTTTTCCTATCCGATTCCGATGTTGATGGAGGACATATCAACACACTTTTAACAAACTTTTTCTATTCATTTTGGCCAGAAATGTTTGAGATGAAAATGATTCAAATTACTAAAGCTCCTCTTTTTGAAGTCGTAACTGATAAAGGCACGGAATATATAGAATCACCAGAGGCACTAGAGAAGATAAAAAAGAAAAAAGGTATTAAGATAAAAGAAATTCAAAGAAATAAGGGTCTCGGGGAAATGAGTCAAAGGGCCTTCAAGCATGTTTTACAAAAAGATGATTTTACAATTATTACGGCAAAAGATGCTAAGAAATGTAAAAATATTCTCCATGTTTGTTTTGGAAAAGACACTCAACTGAGAAAAGATCTCTTACTAGACGATTAATAAAACGGAAAAATAGATTATGGATGAAATAAATTTAAACGAACTAAAAACTATCTCTCTTGAAAAAGTAGTCAAGAGTGAATACAGAACTTATCAAATATATACCCTCATGGATCGGGCAATCCCCTACCTCCAAGATGGTCTAAAGCCATCTCAAAGAAGAATTTTATACACGCTTTTTAAAAACAAAAACAAAGGATTAGTAAAGGTTACTGGTCTTACAGGGTTAGTCTTAACACTTCATCCACACGGTCCTGCATCAATTGAAACTTCAATTGTAAATATGGCCCAAGACTATACCTTTTCAAATAACTATCCTTTGATTGATAAGAAAGGTTATTTCGGTGAGAGAATGGAGACTCAAGCTGCAGCCGGAAGATATATTGAATGTCGAATGGGTAAAACTGCTGAGCTTTTATTATTTGATGATATGAACCAAGTTGACATGGTTCCCAATTATGATGAAAGAGAGCTTGAACCTCTTGGGTTATTACCAAAGCTTCCAATTATGTTACTTAATGGAGCTGAAGGTATTGGAACAGGGTTCTCTTCAGTTATTCCAAGCTTTAATCATAAAGACATCGTTAAATCTATGATCTCTTGTATTGAAAAGGGCAAACCATCAAAGCTAAAACCATGGGTTAGAAATTATACCCTTCCTGTTGAAGTTGAAAAGACTGGAAAAATTATTTTTCATCTCGGTATAGAAGAGCGTGGTGGATCTCTTTTTATCACAGAACTTCCAAAAGGATGGGATGCAAAAAGAATTTATCGTCACTTAAATAAAATGATTGATAAAGATCTAATCAAGGATTATATCGACTCAACGGTTGATAATAATATTGAGATAGAGCTTTTGTTTAAAAGAGGTAAATCTCTATCTTTAGAGGATGCTCAAGTTAAACTAGGGGCCAAAGGTTCTGTTACTCCTAATTACACTTTAATTAGTGAGCGTGGAGTTAGGATCTTTAAAAAAGCAGAAGAGATCATTCAATTATTTACTGCTCAGAGATTAAAAGTTGTAAAAAGAAGATATGAGTTATTAATTATTGATTGCAAGACTAATATCATAAAAAATAATGAAATTATTAGATTCATTAAAGAAAAGCAATATGCTCAAGCTGAAAAGAAAGCAAACAGAGCTGCTTATATTGAGTATCTTTCAAAAAAGAAATTTAAGTATGCTGAATACCTTGCCGACATGGCCATCTATAGAATGACCAAGGAAGAAGTTGGTAAGAGAGAGCTATATGTTAAAGAAGATAAAAAGAAGTTAAAAGATTACGAAGCAATCGTTAAAAGCCCTGCAAAAGTTAAAAAGAAACTTATTGAAGAGTTAAATGATGTTAGTGAAAAATTAACAAAAATCATGTCAGATAAAGAAACTTCAAGAGCAAAAACCTTTGCTAAAAAGAAGAAAAAAAAGAAAGCTAAACGAAAATAAGACCTAACTATTGGTTTTGGCTTGATTTTTAAGCTAGCTGGGAACCCCTCTTTCTTGATGACTATATATTTATCAGTCTATGTATTCATTACATAAGTATAAAGTAAGCACTTCTAATCCCTCTATACTTAAGAAATGAATAAATATTTACTTCTAATGGTTCTAGTTTTCAATACAACGTTATTTGCAATGAGCGACTATGAAATTGTCACAGAATATGATCAAAAATATTGCTCTTCTAATCAAAAAATCAAAAACGCAAATATTAGTCCATATGATTTAGCTGATAATGGTCAAGTTTGGAGAATTGGTAATCGAAGATGGACTCAAGATTATGAGTATCTCTATTCTCAATGGGTAGAAACACAACTTAACGATTCATTTTTAATTGACTTAGGTATAAAAGCCGATTGTGCTGATATTGTGTTTTTTGCAAGAGCTGTCTTTGCACGGATGAATAACCTTCCGTTTTCAATTCAGGGAATCAAAGCTTCAAATTTTCAGACTAAATGGAAGGACCTAGACTCTACTCTTAACTGGAATATAAAAGACTGGAAGAGTAGTTATAATAAAGATAAACGCTTCCAAGCAGCATTACATGAATGGTCAGACCGAGCTGGCCAATACCATCTTCAAAAAGATATCTATCCTATAAAAATCATAGAAAATAAATCTTTAAATAATCAATTAAAAAGTGGTCAAGTTCTAATTTCACCAGGACATGCTTCAATCGTAAATATTCAAAAAGGTGCTTTTTTACCTTATAAATTAACTACTTCTAAAATCCCGGCTGAAATTAGGGTTGTCCCACTAGTAGTAAGAGGACTTCTGGAAGGATATAGCTTCAACTCATGGAAGGCGATAGCAAATTGTAATGGAAAATTTAAAACAGTTTCTTCCAAGAAGATGAAAAATTATTCTACAAACTTTGATGAAGGTTTTGGAGATAAAGATATTTTAGAAAAAATTCAAGGTCAATTAAGAAATCAATTTAATCCTGGAATTTCAAAAGAAGATGAAACTCTCATGGCCTATAATGAAGTAAAAAGCTTAATCTCGACATTAAAGCTTAAGATCAAAGAAAGAGTCAGTGCAATTGATTCAGGTTATCAAGAGTATAAGGGTACTAGTGCTACTGATTATTTTGAATCCAAAGGAAAAATGGTCTATGGAAGAGAAGGGAAAGTAAATATTGTAAATCTAGAAGACTTTAAAAACAAAACATTAGATTATTTAACAATCTTTCCAGTCAAAAATGATGAGGCTAGAAAATTATATTATGATCATTCTACACCTAGCAGAGATCTTCGTTTAAGAGATCTAATGACTAACACTTTCAAACTAATATCTTATTTAGATGATGAAAAGGTAGAATCAGTTTTGACTGAACTAATTGAGTATGAATTTAATATTTTAGAATCTGAAAAACTATCGATCTATCATGTTTTTCAAACAAACCTATTAAGTCCTTTTTCATCTCAACCTTGGGACCATCCTCGGGATAGATGGCTAGCTAAAGACTATGCTCACATTCAACCAGGATTAAAACCAATAGAGTTTCTTGAAGAAAGATTTTATCAAGGAAAAAAAATTCTTAATGATTTAGAGGCAAGATCAAGACTAGGAGTATTGATAAATAAGTATTTTACTTCTCTATAATCATTAAAAAATTTAATCTAAATTGACTGAAAAAACTTAACAACTTCTTTTAAGTTTTCTTGCTCAATAGCGCTCATCATAAAATCTTCATGACCTTGATTAGGAAACATAAAAAACTTTTTATTCTTAGAACTATATCTCGCGAAGTTATCTCTTTTCGTCGCTGTTGGATCGGCTAGAGAATCAACCTCATAAGTTAATTGTATAATCGGAAGTTCAATATTAAAAAGACCTCTAAAATATGGATCTCCTCCACTTGAGTGAATGCATTCTGAATTTATAGCTTCAATATATTGTACTAGAGACCTAGCACTTGTTCCTTCAATAGTTAGGTCAAATAAGGCCTTCATAGCATCTTTAGAAACATTTTCTCTATTATATAAAAACTGCCAAAGTTTGCTATAAGCAATAGAGCGTTTACCGAAAATCTTTGTAGGTGAAAGAATTTTTGTCAAAATCTCACCATTAATCCAACCGAGATGCTTAATCAAACCTTGTAATTTACGACCAGTGTTTTTTGCAAAATCATAGACTTTTAAATTTCTTGTATCAGTCATGCAAACATTGCCAGCTGAGATCGCTACTGCCTGAAATTGCTTTTGTCTTAGATCAGCAACCTCTTCATCAAAAATATTACCTCGTCCACTTCGATCTAAGCCGCCTAAGTAAGCTTGTAATGCAATGGCTCCATTAGAATGGGCCATGGTATAAAGTTTCTTCCTTAATTTTTTTAAAAACTTAACAGCTGTATCAATATCATCAATTGCAATATCATCAATTAAGCTTTTTTTAACATACTCAGACTTACCTATGCCATTTGGGTGTAAAACAAAGATTTTAACTTTTAGTTTTTCAGCAAGGTATCTCATAACAGAAATATTTTTCTCTGGCATCAAATCAAAACTATAAGCATTTTGAAAATATCCTGGGATTAATAAGAGAATTGATTCAGCATCATCATTACCTTCAAGCTCAATAAGTTCAAGATTATAGGTCTTATTTGTTAATCCACTCTTTGATTTAATAATGTGACTTTTCCAGTCTGAACGCATAGAACTGTTCTCCTTTGAATAGGATATCGTAGAATTAAAAATAATGCATAAAATAAGTAGAAATTTTTTCATAATGACTCTTTCCTCATTGTGTTTAATTTGATCTCAATGCTACACTAATTAAAAGGGATACTTGAGAATACTCAGGTTTTTAACTCATGGCAAAAAAAGAAGATATAGGCCCTAAAAAGATAGCCACTCAACGAAGATCTATTGAAACAGTAGATGCAATTTTACAGGCAACTCAAGAGTTTATAGAAAAAGATAAACTAGATTCCCTTACAACAAATAAGATTGCTGATCGAGCGGGAGTTAATATCTCTTCACTTTATCAATACTTTCCAAATAAAAACTCTGTTCTTCAAATGGTTTTAAAGGTTTTCATTAACCAAGAAGCAAAATTTTTCAAAAATGTTTTAGACTCTGTCGCTCATTGTACTCCTGAAGAAAAAATAGATACATTTATAGAGTTTACATATGAGCATAATCTAAAACGAAAAAAAATAGTCAAGCTTTTTGCCTCAACCATTTTTGATTTTGAAAATACGAGTTTGATTGAGAAGTTTGATTTAATTTTTATAGATATATTAAAAAGCAAAGTTTTTCCTACCACAACTCACCCAAACTTAGATGTAAAACTGTTACTTGTTATTCAATTAGTCAGATATACGATTGTCTCTTCAATTTTTTATCAAGAAATTAAATTTGATAAACAAATTATTCAAGACGAACTTAAACAAGCTATTTTAGCATATTTAGGTCCTCAGCTTAACTAAAGGTTTAGTTAAGTCTTCTAATTTCACTCTTAAACCTTTATATGGCTTCAGAACAAAATGATGACTTTCATTTACATCATTTAAGATTTCATAATCAAACTTTTGAAGAAATGTTTTTAAAATTATCTTTGCTTCCATCATAGCAAATTTATCTCCGATGCACATTCGCATCCCTGCTCCAAATGGGAAATACTTAATTCCATCTGTATTTATCTTTTTTATATCTAAAAACCTCTCTGGTAAAAAATGTTCTGCTTTCTTCCAATATCTTTTATCTTTGTGAGTTACAAATTGAGTTAATGCTATTTTATCTCCGGCTTTTATATAATGATCTCCAACTTTAACATCTTTTACACATTGTCTGGCGATGACAGGTATAGGTGGACTCAATCTCATAGATTCCTTCAATATTGCTTCTAGGTACTTATCATCATAACTAGATCGATACTTCCTAAGAACCTCTGGGTTCATCCTAAGATGATACAAACTCCATGTTAATAAATTTGAAGTTGTCTCATGACCAGCAAGAAGTAAGGTTTTTATCTCATCTATAATTTCTTGTTTGGTAATATCATTATTTAGTAGCTCATTTTTAAGCTGGCTTAATAAATTTTCAGATTTTTTATTTTCTAAAATCTCAATGACTAATTTATTGAACTTAATTAAAGCACTGTTAGCTTCTCTATTATGCTTTGTTGGAATGAAGTCCGGAATCCCTAGTAAGCTTTTCATCTTTTTATCTGATCGCTTTAGCTCAAGGTTCATTGCATTCTTCACAATTTCAAGATCTGGAATTTCACTTCCTAAGAATATCTTTATAATGATCTTTAAAGTTAAATCAGAAAAAATATCATCAATCAGTACTTCACCTTCTCTTAAACCAGCAAGTGTCTCGTGAGTGAGTTGAGTGATTTCATCCTCATAAAAATTTATCAACATAGATTTAGAAAACGATTTATTCATCAACTTTCTATTTTTCTTCCAAGTTTCATCTTCACTTAATAAAAGACCATTACCGAGTAATTTCTTTAAGTATTTATAACCATCTTCTTTATGAAAGCTTGATGCTTTAGTCACTAGAACTTGTTGAATATCAGCTTGATCAAACATAAAAGTAACATGTTGCCCCGGCCAATTAACTTTCACTATATCCCCCCAAACCTCATGAATGAGTTGATAAATAGGAAGATCGCTTTTTTTTAATAAAATACCCAGAGCGAGCATTTCTAAATGATTTACTTTAGGAATTTTTTTCATGATTTTCTCCTAGGTTATTATAAAATGAATTCAATTCTCTACCACTTGTATTTATGACCAAGAGCAATACAAAAAGAAGTAGAATCCTAAATCTAGAACAAGTAGAATAAGTTCATGAAAAGTTTTGCAATCATTACAGGTGCTTCAAGTGGAATAGGAAAAGAGATGGCCTTAGATTTAGCCGCTCAATCTCACAATTTAATTTTAGTAGCAAGAAGAGAAAATAGATTGATTGAACTAACTACTCAGATCAAACAAGATTTCAACGTTGAGTGTGAATATATTGTAAAAGACCTCTTAGCTCCTAATGCAGCCAATGAAGTTTACGAGCAAGCAATAAAGTCCGGTCGAATAAATATTTTAATAAATAATGCTGGTATTGGATATCAAGATAAATTTCTAGATACTTCATGGGAGATGCATGAAAATATTATAAAATTAAACTCAACAGTTCCAACTCAATTAAGTTATCTCTTTAGTGCACATATGCTAGAGCATAAGCAAAGTTCACATATTTTAAATGTTGCTTCTTTAGCTGCAATATTCCCTATCAAAAATTTATCTGTTTATAGCGGAAGTAAAGCTTATCTCAAACATATGATGGATTCTTTATACTTTGAATTTAAAGATACAAATATTTTTCTCACTACCGTTTCACCCGGTGGAGTTATTACAGAATTTGCAGAAAATGCAAATCAAAAACCAACTGAATTTGCTAATAAACATTCTAAATCTGCTAGAGATGTTGCAAGCCTCTCTATTAAAGCAATGTTTGCAAAAAAACGGCATTATATAGTTGGAGTAGATAATTATATGGTATATCTGCTAAAGAGAATTTTGCCGGAAAACCTATTTAACTCAACCTTTAATTCAATATTTAAAAACTTTTTTCATTAACTCTCACGCCAAAATCGCTTAAAATTAATGTATTGAAATGTTTACTTTTATTTTTTTTAAGTTATGGCCTGCTTGCCTATTCAAATTCAGAAAACTATTTTTTTGAATATAAAGATGTCAAAGACTCTTTAGAAAATCACTCTGCATTGAAATGGCAAAGTGCTGCTATTATTACAACTAGCTTACTTCTTTATACAAACGATAAAAAAATTCACGAATTCATTACAAGTGAGCAAGATAATAAACTTTTAAAAGATATATCAGATGTTGTAATTCATTTTGGCACTGGTAAAACATATTTTGCCTCAGGTGCTATTAGCTTGGGCGGGTATTTATTAAAAGATCAAAAACTATTTGATGCGGGAATATTATCTATTGCAGCACTTTTAGTCTCTGGAGCCAAGGTGACTTTATTTAAAGGCCTAATAGGAAGATCTCGTCCGAGAAGAAATATGGGTACCTACGAATTTAAACCATTTTTTCAACACAAAAATGATAATGATCAAAAATCTATGGTCTCAGGAGACTCAAGTAATGCTTGGGCAGTTGCAACTGTTTTATCTACTCTATATAACGATAAGCCTTTCGTTGGTATCACTCTTTATACTTTAGCAGCTCTTGTTTCAATTAATCGAGTTTTCGTTGATGCTCACTGGCCAACGGATGTCTTCTTGGGATCAGCTGTAGGTTATTATTCGGGCAAACTGGTCACTTCAATTTTTTTAAAAAAATTAAAAGATAATAAAAGATTTTTCTTTATGCCTATTATTACGAAATCGAAAAAACATAACAAGCTAGGACTAAACCTAAGTTATTCTTTCTAAACTACGAATTTGTACAATTCTCTATCTTTTCCTAACATATCACTCGTTTTCATTTATATATTTCTATCACAACCTAACATATGCAACTCCTTGTCAAAAATCCTTCATATGATCGTTCTAGTTGTAAGGAATGTTTTTAAATATTTGATTGATAATGATTATAAAAATTCGGATTATGGCAAGATACTTTTTAAGGAGAAAAATTATGAAACTACTGATCTTACTATTTGCTATTACATCTTTAAATACTTTTGCTCAACGCCCTAGGGTTGTATATGGAGAAGATGGAAGAGTTGATGTAACTAAGTCGAATGATCCTCTATTTAAAAAATTATCGAGATCAACTGTAGCCCTAATGCAGCTGGGTCGTGGAATCGAGCAGAAGGGAGATAAATATAAATTAAATATGACAACTTTTGAAGAGTCGATGAGAATGTGTCCTGAAGAAAGATTTGCCAAGCAAGCTAATCCCGCTTTTTGCTCCGGCTTTCTAGTAGGAGATGACCTAATTATGACTGCAGGTCATTGTATACCTAATCAAAAAAGATGTGAGGACACAGCTTTTGTTTTTGACTTTAAAGTTTCAAAAGATGGAGAGATAAACAACAATCCAAAAAGTGAAAATGTTTATCATTGTGATCGTGTTATCTCAAGTGAGTATACTTCTAATGTTGATTACGCAGTTATTCAATTAAAGAGGAAAGTAACCAATAGAATTCCCCTGAAGATGAATAAAGATAAAGTCTTAAAGAAAGGAACTAGATTATTAGTTATTGGTCACCCTGCTGGTCTTCCAACAAAGATTGCTGATGGAGCTGCAGTAAGACAATCTCCTGACTTAGGTTACTTCATAGCAAATCTTGATACCTACGGTGGAAATTCAGGATCAGCTGTTTTTAATTATAAAACAGCTGAAGTAGAAGGAATACTAGTAAGAGGAGAAACTGATTACATTAGAGCTCCTGGTAGGAATTGTCGAATATCAAATGTATGTCTAGATGATGAATGCAGAGGAGAAGATTCTACGAGATTAAATATCATTCCTGATTTTGATAAGATCGTTTTAAATCAAAGAAGATTTTATAAAAGACGTCCAAAGGCTAAGAAATATGCTATCGAGACATATAAATTAGCTAAGAAGAAAAGACCTTACTACAGATCTAAAAAGTATTTTGTAGAAAGTTATGAGTAGTAACAAATACTAAAAAATTTAGTGCAAGGTAGATTCTTTAACACCTACCTTGCATTATAAATAATCTAAATATCATTTGAAATTCATTTATTAAAATCGGTATCCTAGATCTAGAAAAATCCCTAGAGGATTATCAGATGATTTTTCTAAAACGTTATAAGCCAAGTTCAAACTAAAAAAAATATTCTTTCTTAAACCAAATTTCCATTTATAACCACCATATACCACCATGAAGGTTTTTCTTTTTTTCAGTACACTTCCTGCAGCATTAGCGCCTGATTCATAGTCTGTATCATACTTTCTAAACTTAGAAAGTAATATACTTCCTAGGTGGAAGCCTTTTTGATTATAGTTTGTAAAATGATACGTCATAAAAGCTTGGGGACCAAATGAAATAAAATTATCTCTTCCACCATCAAAGCTACCACCACCACCTAGTGAGAACCTTTCAAACAATCGTCTTTCATAATTCAAACCTAAAGAGTACATAAATCCATTAGTAGTAGAATAACCAAACCCCGAACCAAGCAAAGTGATTGCTTGGTTATAATTATTGCTAGATAGCTCCTTGCCAGTATCAGCAGAAGCTAAATGAGTTACAAATATTATTATTAAAATAGATTTTTTCACTTTGATACTCCTAGTAAATATTTAATGAATTCACTCTTAGCATTATGAAATTTTAGTTTTGGATACTTTGTAAATTTTTCAGAAATAACTTGTTTAAAAGCTTAATGTACTCTTTGCGGAATTTTATAAAAAAAAGGGCGGTTAATTAATAACCGCCCTTCAGATCAAATAAATTTAATATTGATATTAATCGTCTTTAGCTAACTTCTCAGCTCTAGCTTTCATAACATCTGCTTGAATATTAGAAGGACACTCAGCATAACGAGCAAATTCCATCGTATAACCGGCTTTACCTGCAGTTCCTGATCTTAGATCAGTTGAGTATCCAAACATCTCAGAAAGCGGTACAAATGCGTTTACAATCGTATCTCCACCAGCGTTTGTTTCAGAACCTTGGATTATCCCACGTCTCTTACTTAAATCTCCAATAACAAATCCTTGGAATTCATCCGGAGTTTCAACTTCAACCTTCATAAGCGGCTCAAGAATCACTGGACTACCAGCATTGATGGCTTGTCTCATCGCTTGCCTAGAAGCAATTCTAAAGGCCATATCTGATGAATCGACGTCGTGACTTTTACCATCTTGAAGAAATACTTCAACATCAATTAGTGGGAAGGCAGCTAGTGGACCTTTATCCATAACGTCTTGGAAACCTTTTTCACATGCTCCAATAAATTCAGTTGGAACAGATCCCCCTTTAATTGTGTTATGAAATTTAAAGTTTTGATCTTCTGTATCTTTATTCTCTGCTGTAAGAGGTCTGATATATCCAACAACCTGACCAAATTGACCAGCACCACCAGATTGCTTCTTATGAGTATAATCATATTTAGCTTCAGTTCTAATAGTCTCTCTATAATTAACCTGAGGAGCACCGACAACAACTTCTGCTTTATACTCTCTTTTTAGTCTTTCTACATAGATCTCAAGGTGAAGCTCCCCCATTCCAGCAATTCTCGTCTCACCTGATTCTTCGTCAGTAAAAACATGGAAAGTCGGATCTTCTTTTCTAAATCTTGTAAGACCTTTACTCATTTTAATTTGATTATCTTTATCTTTTGCTTCAATTGATAACTCAATAACTGGAATAGGAACATGCATTCCCTCACAAGATAAGTGAAGATTATTATCATCACCTACAAATGTATCCCCGGAAGCACAATCAACACCAACCATTGCGATGATATCCCCTGCTCCAGCACTATCAATATTATCTCTATCATTTGAGTTCATTCGAACAATTCGACCAACTCTAACTTTTTTCTTTGTTCTTGTATTATAGATGAATTCACCTTTTTTAAGCTCACCTTGATAAATTCTCGTATATGTAAGCTGCCCAAACTGCTCATCAGTAATCTTAAACGCCATACATACAAGAGGCTTAGCAAAGTCTGGCTCAAGAGTGATCTTTGAATCATCTTCAGCATTTATTGCTTGAGGCTTCTCACAAGTTAGTGGACTTGGAAGATATCTAGAAACAGCATTTAGTAGAACCTGAACACCTTTATTCTTAAAGGCAGATCCACAATAAACTGGAGTTAACTCTAGGCTTAAAACACCTTTTCTAATTGCAGAGTGAATCGTCTCAAGTGGAATGTCCTTTTCTTCTAAAAGATCTTCCATCATTTGATCATCAAACATAGAAACGGCTTCAAGCATTTCTGCTCTCATCTCGAGTGCTTTATCTTTTAAATCATCAGGACAATCTTCGATTCTAACGTTTTCTCCGTTATCACCATCAAAATAATAAGCTTTCATATCTACTAGATCCACAACACCTACAAAGTTTTCCTCAGCTCCAATTGGAAGTTGCATTAAAACTGCGTTGTGATTTAATTTTTCTCTTAAAGCAGCAGCACCGTTAAAAGCACTTGCTCCCATTCTGTCCATCTTATTTAAAAACGCTAATCTTGGAACGTTGTATCTTTTCATCTGTCTATCAACTGTAATTGATTGTGACTGAACACCAGCAACAGAGCAAAGAACTAAAATCGCTCCATCTAAAACTCTTAGCGATCTCTCAACCTCAACTGTAAAGTCAACGTGACCTGGAGTATCGATGATATTAACCTTAATATCTTTTCCCTTACCAGCACCTTCAGCATATTCAGTACCATCGTTATTAATCCCTCTCCAATGAACCGTAGTCGCAGCAGAAGTAATCGTAATACCCTTTTCTTTTTCAAGCTCCATGTGATCCATTTTCGCACCATCACCACCACCACGAACGTCTTCAATCTTGTGAATCTTGTCACAGTAAAAAAGTATTCGCTCAGTTAGAGTTGTCTTTCCTGAGTCAATGTGTGCCGAAATACCAATATTTCTGGTCTTTGGAAGGTGTTTCATAGTTTCTCCATCATTATAATTTCTAATTTTTTAACTCACTAAATATAAAATAGAGGGCCTGGAAAGTACAAACCTTTTTACATAGTTTGAAGATTGCTAGTTGACCCAAATATAATCTTAGTTTACATTGCTAGAAAGGATGAAATCCTAGAAATCAATTCATTAAGCGAGATATATGAGACGAGATTTAGAAAAAAGCAACCTCTACGAGTCAGTTAAAACCCTTGTAGAATGTCCATCAAAGCATATCCACTTAAACCAACAAAAATTATTCACTCTCTTTTCCATCGCATTTCAATACCTTTTATATAAATCAGGTAAAGAACCTGGAGCTTATATTATCAGAATCGAAAACCCCGTTTTGGCTGAAAAAATAGCTAAGAAAGCAAAAGATGATACAAGCCGAAAGTTTATGAATCGTCTTTTAAGAACTAGAAAGCTTCGATATGAACAATCTACATTCTTTTTAGATTATTTTAACTTTCAAAGCTGGCACATGACAGCTGATATCCCAGCGAGCAAACTTAAAGGAGCAATTGTTGTTCAAAATACTGCTAAAGGTCCAATGAGTGAAGATGCGATGTTTACAGTTGAAGATCCAACTGCAGATGTTGCAAAAGTTATTAATCCATTTGAGCACCTTGGAGAGCATTATTACTTAAACATGCTTAAAGAGACTTGTCCTAAAACTCTTACTATTGCTTATGATCAAAAATTTGAAGGTCTAGAACCAATTCGGTTTGGTTTTATTCCCGAGCCTAAAGATATTATCGCTGGGGTTAAAATTTCTGATGATTTGAAGTTTGATTAATCTTTAAAATTCTCCTTTAATATAGATTGAGACTTATGTCTTAAAGGAGTCACCTAGTGGATATAAAATTCAAAGAACTTCTCACAAAAGAATCAACTTTACTTGCTCCTCACTTTGAAAATAAAAAATTTAACTCACTCTTAGACAATGCTTTAGCCAATTATACTATTTCTCAAAAACAAGAAAGTGTTCCTGACATTCTCTGGGGAGAAGAGCGTTATGGGTTATTAAGATCTAGCTTCTTTAGAAATCTCCCCTCCGATTCTAAAAAAAATGTCTATAAAGAGTTAACTAGAGGGAACCTCGCAATGTCATGGTATATAGAAAGAAGTGGTCATAATTATGGAGCCAAGATGATTCTTCTTAGTGAGAGCCAAGAAGAAAAATCTTTATACTCTTTATTTGTTGCCGAGGAGGCCATTCACCAAAGAGAATTTGAAAATTTCATGACCTTTACACCTGATCCAAATCTTTACTGGCACCCTTTATTAGATTCATTAGCATTTGCCATTCAAGAAGGTGAAAAGCAGACATGCCTTTATGTAATTCAGGTTTTATTAGAAGGCTTTGGAATTGCTTTTTATAACGGCTTAAAACAAACTTGTTTGTCTGATAATTTAAAAACTGTTTATCAAAAAATTATTAATGATGAAGCAAAACATCACGGCTCTGGAGTTATTCAAACTCAAGGCATGACTCCTAATAAGTTAGTTAAGGAACAAGTTTTTGAATATACACGTTTGTTTTTAAGATCACTTGTCTCAGCCGACTTAATTAGAAAAAATATTGAAAAAGAAAAAGAAATGAGTAGTTCTGAAAAATCAAAATTCTATGAAGAAATTGATTTTAAAAAATTAATGAATCAAAGACTCCATAAACTCAAGACGATGCTCCAAAAAGTTGATAATTGGGATCTTGTTGCTAGTCTAGAAAAAGATAAAGTTTTTACATTTTTATGAGTCTAATTCAATCGAGTTGCTTCTCTTAGAACATTTATATACCCATAACTCAAATGTATTTCTTTTTGATACTTAGGATCTAGCTGTAAATGATGATGTAGTTTCGATAAATTATAGTATGGAACATTAGGATAATAATGATGTTCACAATGAAAATGAATATTTTTGGGGGCAATAAATATTTTCTCAATAATATTAGGAATAACTGTTCGTGTTCTAATTTCAGCTTCCTTATCATAAATTCCAAAATGTTCTGCAATTTTTCTTAAGCGATTTAATACCTGGAGCCAAGTAATCATTGGAAGGAACCAATAAAATAAATAGCTCTTTAAAAAGTTAAAATAATAAAAAACACTAAGAAAACTCAAATAATATATTGCTTTAACTAGATGATATGATTTTGGAAGAGAAGACTTTTTTGTAAGACCTTTTGATTGAGCTTGTTTACCAGAGACGGCATAAAATGATTTCAATGTTTCCATTGATAGAAAAGATCGAAGGAAATCAATAAATAGTGGAAGTTTTCTTTTTGGAAACACCCATTCTCTCGATTGCTTTCGGGCCCAGTCAGGATCTTTCTCAGTATTATTATGTCTATGATGAGCTAAATGATTATCTCTATAAGTCTTAACTTCCATAAAGATAGGCCACGCGGCAAAACTATTGACCAAGAAATCATTTAAAACTCGATTTCTTGAAATATTATAATGAACTCCTTCATGTACACAAAAAGCCAGAGCATGTTGTCTTCCTGCTATAAATAAAAGTCCTAGTAGTGAAGTTAACATAGAATCAAAATATTCAATCAAAAAAATGGCGATAAATATTAGAATCCACTCTATTGCGATACTTATAATACCTCTAGTAGTACTTACTTGGCTTAAATGCTTAAGTTCAGATCTCACCTCTTAAATCTACACAAATTTATTTTTTTTAGAAAGTAAAAAGCATAGAATAAATATAGATCAAACACTTAGGTACAAATAGCGTTGAATTTATTAAAAAAAGCTCTCGAATACATTCTAAAATTATCCATCAAGTACTCGAAACTTGTCATTTTTTCTTACTGCTTTATCCTAGTGATTTTATTTTCTAATTATAATCCTCCTCAAGTCATCTTTAATATTTCAGATATGATCACTGAGGAATATGAAACTTATGATTCTTTAAAACTCTTAGAAGAAGAATTTAAAATAAAAAACTCTTTATTTGTTACATACCATAACCCTTCAGGAATTTCCCTTAAAGAGCTCTGTGAACTCGATTTCTTTTTACAAGAAACATCCCTAAATTCTAATGGCATCCAACAAATTTTAAGTACAACTAGATTAAGAAGAGCTGTTAAGACCAATGGAAAAATTGGTTTCAAGCTCGTTTTCCCACTTGATAAGTGTAACCAGGAAGATAGTGCATTCATCTCATTTCCTGAATCACCTTGGATGGATATTCTTTATTCAAAAAACAGCAAAGATATTAGTTTTGAAATTCAAATAGATAATATTATTTCTGAAAATCAAAAAGAAATTTTTGATTTTCAATTTGTTGAAAATTTCAAACAACAAGTGGAGGATTTAAAAAAGGAAAATAAACTTCCGGGATCATTCTTGTTAGGCGGTAGTGGATTTTATCAATACTTCATGCAAGCAGCCATGGATTTTCAGAACCAACTCAATTTTTTCGTTCTCTTGGCTATTATTATTTTCTTTAGAATATTATATGGGACATTTAGAAGTAGCCTTTTATTTATGTTGGCCCTATTACCTGGATATTTATTTGTTATAGGCCTATTTTCGCTTCAAAACTACCCTATTGATGTTTTATCGAATTCATTATTCATTATTTTCATGATTAGTTGTTCTGAGGATTTTTTCTATCTGATTCATCTATGGGATGAAAAAAACACTAAGTTTGAAAATTTTAAAAAGATCTTATTACCTAGTTTCTTTACTTCACTCACAACATTTATTGGTTTTTTAAGTTTATCCTTTTCTGAGATTGATACAATTTCTCGCTATGGTTTACTCACTGCTCTTTCAGCAATCATTGAATGGATTATGATGTTTAGTTTTCTCCCAGCTGTGATTACGATCTTTCCTAACTTAGTAACTAAAAAGAAAAAAATCATCCAAACAAAATCACCCCAATTATTAAATATGAATATTGGAAGATTTACTAGTTTGGCCTTACTTGGATCATATTTTTTATGCTTTATTACAATTGATAAAATTAAGCCCAATGATGCTATTGAGAATCTCTTTAAAAGTGATCACATCCTAACAAAGTACCTCAATTACATGCAAGATAATAGAGATTGGAAAGTTGAAGTTTCGATGTTATTTCCAAAGGATCTGCCAAAAGATCAAAAAATCATTATCATTGAGAAAATAAAAAAACTCTCTCAAGTAAAGCACATTGAAGATTATCATTTGATTGAGCAATATTATCTTAAACAAATTAATATCGAAAACGATGGAGAAGTCAGTTATATAAAAAATGCACTTAACTTATCAGAGATCCCAAGTAGATTAATTGGGAAGGAATATTTTAGAACAAGTCTATATTTAGATATAATTGAAACTCAAGATATTCAAAAATTTAGTGAGACAATTAAGACTATTTGTGAGGAAAATTGTTTTCTAGCAGATGATATCCTCAGCTATTCAGAATTTTCCAATAAGGTCTCTTCCACTTTAGTAAGTTCATTGATAATGAGCTTATTTTTGGTTGCGAGTCTAATTTTTTATTTATCATTTAGACGATTTGATTTTATACAATCAATCTATATTGTCTTATCAAGTTTATGGGGGCCGGTAACGACTTGTTTCTTATTATGGCTTATCGACATTGATTTAAATCAATCTACATGTATCTTTGCAGGCGTTCTTGTAGGCCTAGCTGGAGATAATGCTATTCAATTTATATTTCAATCAAACTCACTAGAAATCAGTATAAAAAGATGTTTTTATGCATCAATAAACGTTGTTATCTTTACTTTCTTGTTAACCATCCCATTTTATTTTGGAGAATTTAAATCTATGAGAGAACTTGGGATGATTTTCTTTGTTGGAGTATTCCTGTCGGCTTTTGGGGATATATGGATTCTACGTGGTCTGAGTACAAATCGATTCGTTCAAATTGCTAAGAAGAACTGATCGGTTATAATGTAAATAATTTTCAAGGAAGGATTTTATGAATAAATTACTTATTATTTTTTTCACCCTATTTGTCTCTCATAATATTTATGCGAGTAATCACTTTAGTAGTCATTATTTAAAATCAAAAAAATTAATTAAAAAATTCAAGAAAAAAAACAAGAGAACTATTGCTTCAGATTTTCAAATCACTGAATCATATTTAACAAAAAAGAAAGCAAGTTATATTGACACGGTCAACAATTTCATTAATATAAAGTCTGCTCACAGTTTTTATAATCTTATTAGTAAGCTTGATACTAATTATAATTCTTTAAGTAGTGTCGAAGAAAAACTATTAGTAATCAATGCTGGTCTCATGCTTCCTATGAAAGGAGTTTTATGGAGAACAGACCATGTTTTAGGTTCTTATGTTGGTGATGGCTATAAAACAAGTATGAATAGTCTACAAAATGGTTATAACTCTATTTTATCTTCCTTATTTCAATATAATAACTTTTGGTCCTCAGGACTTACCCCAGGTCAAAGCTCACTAGCAAAACATCGATTTGATTACCTAACTATTCCTAACGAAAAGTTTACTTTCAATCCTATTAACTTCCCTCTTACTGGTGAGAAGAAACAAGAATTAAAATTAAAAAAATGCTTACTAGATAATCCCAATAGTTATCATGGTAAAAAAATGTGGGGACAAGTTTTCAAAAGAGAAAACAATTTTAAGTCATATCTAGCATGTGAAGTTCTACCAGCCGTCTCAGTAGGTATTAACAGAGTTCAGAGATTAATTAATGAACTAGAAGCAACAGATATGGCTTCAGTTATTCTTTGGGATAATAAAATATTTTATAATCAGAATTCTTATTCCCAAAAAGATGGAACAGATGTTCAGCGATTTAAAAAGATCACGATCGGAGATCTTTATTCTTTTTTAGCTAGTTTATACTCTACAAGGAATGCTACCCAAGTTTTATTAGCTTATAATCTTGCAGGTCTAATTCAAACTACTAATAATTTAGGGGTCGTCTTAGGTAATCCTGGAAAAGCTCTTAAAAGAACTAATGCTTATAAAGATCCAGGTCTCACAAACAAAAAAAGAGTTAATATTATAAAAAAAGCTGCTGGAGGAACTTTCCTAAGTGCCGAAACAGAGCTTTATGGATTTACTTATCAGGATAGAATGCTAGGGGCCTATAATGACCTTAAAAGATGGTATGAAAATATTGAACTAGCTAAGTTTTTTTATGAAGGAAAGAGTAGTTTTTCTTTAAGTGATAAACAACTCATCGCAAATCCTGCATTATACGAATTTTTAGATACGAGAACGATTAATAGTGCAATGGCTACAATTAGAGAACTCATCTTCTCTAATTCAAGCCAAATTATTTCAAGCTCGATTAATTCGGGTCTACAAGTAAAAGTAAATTTTTCTAATTTTTACCTTAACCCAACCAACGATCTTAAAAAGTTTTTACCTAACCAATGGAAAGAAAATGAAAATGAATTATTGTATACAAAGGTAAAAAAAATAAAATCAAGAAATTATCAATTTGAAGCACCACTTCATTGGGATTATTCATTTTATGGAGAAATATTCCCTGATATTAAAAAGTTAAAATCACAAAATGCAAAAAGAGAGCATGTCATTAAGGCATCTCGAGCTTTAAGTGAATCAGTAGCTGGACCATTATTTCTACCAATCTTAGGAAATTTATTATTGTAAATGATACAAGTAAAAACAATTCATAAAATCGCTTTTGCTAAGCTTCTTTATCATTTCATCACATTTTTTAGAAAGATTTTAGGATTAAGCGATTTCCAAATTACTAAAAGATCCGACCTTAAGTGGGATCTAGATCTTAAAGAAGGTGTGGACATCTCAATCTATGTCTTAGGTCAATATGAACCTGAAGTTTTTCGAGAATATAAAAAGCTATTAATGCTAGGAGATTATGTCGTAGATATTGGTGCTAATGTCGGAGGACACGCTCTAGTTTTTTCAAAATTAGTTGGAAGAACAGGTAAGGTATTTGCCATTGAACCTACTAATTGGGCCTATAATAAGTTAAAAAGAAATGTTGACCTCAATCCTAATATTCAATTGCAGACCTCCATACATCAAATGGCACTTGTTGAGCTAGATGGAAAAGAGCTAGATAAAAATCCTTCATCAAGTTATAGGCTGGACACTGCATTAAGTGATTATTCTAGAAGTAAAATAGATTGTGGCTATGAAAAAGAGCTTGATGGATGTCAGTATATAAGTCTTGATTCTTTTGTTGAAGAGCAAAAAATAGACAAGCTTAAACTCATTAAAATTGATGTTGATGGAAATGAGATAAAAGTTCTAAAAGGAGCAAGAAAAACCCTAGATCGATTGTCTCCAATTTTGTTACTTGAATTATCTCCTATTCACTTCACTGACCCAGATGAGCCATTTGAGAAGATGATAGATATTTTAAGAGATTGTAATTATCAATTACAGTACTTCTGCGGAAAAAAACTTGAAATGAATAAACCAGAAATGATAAAAAAGAATATAAATAATGGAGTATTGATAAATGTTCTTGGATTTAAATCTCCAAGTTAAAATCATCTATGAAATCATATAGTAAAAATTTAAGTTTAAAGAAAAAACTTTCCTATAAGGTTGTTAACACTTTTGTTTCAAAGTTTTCCAATGGTAAAGTACACTCTGGCTTAAGCTATGATGAAGCTCTGAAAATTGAAGGCTTCGATGAATTTTATAAAAAGCAAATAAAAGATCACTCGCCTTATTTACTTAATAATACTCACCTTGAGATCCAAGAAACTCTTAACCTAAACAAAAGATCAATTTATTTCATCGTGACAAACAAACAAGAAATTATCGCAAGCGTTAGACTTACTCCATACCCTTTTGAACTTGAATCTCTTTGTTCTCAATTTAAGGATAAGTCTAAAGAGTATCAAGATTATTTTGAAATCTCTCGATTACAAATTAACTCAACAATTAAAAACAGAAGAGTTTTCGTAAAGTTTCTACTTTTTGAAACTGGAACTTGGCTCTTTCATCATTCTGGAGCGAAAGGAATAAGTGGAGTTTGTAGAAAAGAGAGAGTTTCATTTTTTTCAGGTTTTGGAATGAAGGTTATTTCAGAAGGTTTCATCAAATCTCGGAAAGGACGATATTATTTCTTAGTAGCAACTCATCAAGAAATGTTACTGTCTGCAACTGTATACGTCTTTAAAAATCAAATTAACAAAGTCATGAAATATATAAAAATCATCCCAAGGAGTAAGCTGTGGAAGTTGTAGCAAGATTAAAAAGTAAATTAGAGTCTAAAATGGAAATATTAAGTAAATCTCCTTATTTGAATAAAGTAATGGAGCCTGGTTTTGTTAATAAAGATCTTTATGCCATTTATATGATTGAAACCTATCATTACACGAAACACAATGCTCGTAATCAAGCTTTAGTGGCCACTCGTAATGATGACCTTCCATTTGGTTATATGAAATATTGTCTCAAACATGCTCAAGAAGAAGTTGGCCATGAAATGATGGCTTTTCATGATTTTAAAAAATTAGGGTACGAAAACATTACTATTCAAGACTTACCCCAACCTCTGAGTTCTACTAATGCTCTAATAGGATATCTTTATTATACCTCTGGTAAAGATAATATTTATGCAAGATTAGGTTATTCGTATTGGGCCGAAAGAGTTTATGAATATATTCAACCACTTTTGAATCTAATGAAAGCTGGTCTTGGTATTCCAGAAAAAGCTATGACTTTTTTCGTTCAGCATTCTGAAATAGATATTTCTCACGCTCAAGAAGTAGATGCAATTATTACTGAGTTTGTAAAAACAGAAGAGGATTATTTAAAAGTAGAAGCCACGATGTTAACATCGTTAAGTTTGACCACTAAGATGCTGGATGAAGTTTTTGAAGAATTTGTGAATATTAAAGAAAAAAATGAATCACGATACTCTTTCCTAAAACATACAAAGTAAGTAAATGAAATTCTATGAAGATGAATTTAAAACCTTTAAAGAAAAAGAGTCAAAACAATATCCTGTTCTAGATAAGGAACAAGCAAGATTAATACAAAAACATGTTGAAGACTTTCGAAAATGGGGGCTAGAACATCCTATTTTTCACTTCTTCTTAAAAATTCTTCCCATCATAACTTGTATAACTTTATGGTTTTTCCTATTTTTTTATCTTCCAATTTTAGAGATATCTAAAACTACTTTTCTTTTTATTTTCAGCATTTTATATGGAACTCTTAGTTATTCATTTGTGGTTTACACTCTCCACGAATGTGCTGGACATCAATCATTTCGAACTTATCCATTATTAAAAAAAATCATGTTTAATCTATCTAGACTAAAAATGGCGGATCCAGAGTATTATAAATCGTGCCACTCATCTCATCATAATCATCTCGGCACAATGAAAGATTGTGCATTTACAAATTATATTGCTTTTCCTCGGTTTTTTAAAAGTATTTTACCTGGAGCCGGAATAATATTTCCTAATGATTATAATATTCACCAAAATCCTATTAGAAATAAATCTAGAGTAATTACTGAAATTATAGGTTTTTTATTTTTATCTCTTGAGTTTTATTTACTATCTCAGTTCTTAGGAATATGGGAATCAATAACTATATTAGTATTTGTTGGTCCCTGGATAGGCATGGCCCTAGATAGAATACGAGAAACAACTGAACATCGTCTGATGCCTAGTAACAATAAATACGGGGCCACGGAATGGGGGCTCAATCCCTTAGGCTTACTTCTAGGAGGAGGGCCGTGGGGACAACCATGCCACTTCTCTCATCACTTCGCTCCTGACTTAGCTTGGTATCAACAAATTAGACTTCATTTGAAATTTCGATCAATATTGAGAGAAGATCAAAAAGAGATCTACTTCATGTCAAAAGAGAAAATATTAAGCTTTGTTAAGTAAATTTAATTACCTTCAAATTCTACCTTGAATTTATAATTATCTGATATAATTTTCTAATATTTATTGAGTGAAATGCCGAATAAATATATATGAAAATTTATCATATTTTAATATTTCTCATCTACTCATGTTCAACCACAATCGCTCAACGAGAAATAGCCGCGAATAACCCTATAGATAAAAATACTGCTTTAGGA
Organism: uncultured Bacteriovoracaceae bacterium; assembly: GCA_938017795.1. Classification (GTDB taxonomy): domain Bacteria; phylum Bdellovibrionota; class Bacteriovoracia; order Bacteriovoracales; family Bacteriovoracaceae; genus JAHDHG01. Next base: position 7,449 of record CALIJZ010000021.1, on the reverse strand, counting down.
AATTACGAGGACTTGCTCAAAGAAAGAGGAATTACTCACTCCAATAAATCTGATCACAACATCTTGATAAATTATTTTAAGAATAGATTAAGTAATCATTTAAAAGTCTTAACAAATATAGAGGATCCAGAATATAAAAGAGCTAAAAATGAAGTTCCATTTTTAGAATATGGTATTGAAATACTTTCAAAGCTCCCAAACAAGATCGAAAGTTATGATATTGCTTTACGGATCTTATATTCACTAGATGCTGATTATTTAGAAAATGATAATTATGCTAAATTAGGTAAACTAAAACTTATTGAAAAGCTTTTTAAAGCTCAGGCAAAATTTGATATTCAAGATAACCTTTCTCCAGATAGTATTATAAGTGCAAATGCTCTTGAAAAAGTGGCCCTTAACTTAAATAAATCATCTTCTGATTATTACTCACTAGCAGATCTTAAAAATCTTACTCCTCTCGAAATATCAAAATTAGATATTTCTAAAAATCATCCTAAATGGTTTCGAAATGCTGACAAGGTCGATGGAAAGAAACATTGGGAATATATGGAAAAATGGGTCGAGCAAAAAGTTTCAAGAAAGTTTAAAAAGAAAAAAAAGGGTCTTATTTATAATGTTAAAACTGCAAATAAAATCCTTGTTTTTGATGGTATGAAAACAAACGCTTCAAGTCCCAAGTTTAAAACAAAAGATCTTTACGGAATGAAGTGGAAATTAAAACTTGGAGAAGAAATTCATACTGAACCTATTCTTAATCGACTTTATGTTCTTTTAGGTGGTAAGTTCAATGATTTAGTTTATGCGAGATCAATTACTGATAATAACCCATCTATAGTCATTTTAAATGAGGAAGATGGAACTCAAACCTGTGAAACTGTATCGAATTTAAAAAAATTAAAAAAGTGTTTTCTAGAAGGACATTTTAATTTTGATATGAGTGAGTATGTCCACTCTTATGGAAGCATTACTGAAATAAATCTTAGGGGTCTATTTAAAACTAATAAAAAATTCGAACTTGATAAGTTGAGAAAATATATTGGTCGAAATTTTTTAATCTTAAAAGAATCTTCTCTGGAGTACAAAGATTATCCTATTCTAAGTGCAGGTCCTACTGCTCTAAGCAATTTAGATGCTACAACAGACAGAGTCCAAAGAGGCCTTGGTTTATTTCATTCATGGATCTCTAATGCTGATGCTCGTGATGGTAATTCAAGGTCTTATCTTTTAAAAGACTTTATGAATAAAGATCAATACGTAGAAGCTGATCATGATTTAGGTGCTTCGTTAGGGTTTATGACTAAAATTGGAAGTATTAACCATTACAAAACTAAAGATAACTTTGTAAAAACAATAAAAAAAGGAAAGAAAATACTCTTTCTAGATCTTATCTTTGAACATCCGAAAGCTTGGAGCCATATAACTTACGCTGATATAAAGTGGATGCTTGATAAGATCCCAAAATTGAAAACAAATGAAATTAAATGGGCCATTTCACACAGTGCTCTTCCAGACTTTATGGAAAAAATTATTTATAATAAGATGATTTCTAGAATAAACTCAGTCTTAAAAATTTTTGGAATGAATGAATTCAAAGAAAATCAACAACTATCTTTTTCTCTTAAGATAAATGAAGAAAATGCTAAGAAATATAATATCCCACCTTATTTATATAATAAATTTTTAAATGAGAGTGAAAGAAAAATTGACTCAGCAGACCTATTAAGTACTAATAATAAAATTTCTGAATGCTCTGATTCATTTTGGATTAATCTTTTAGAAAAAACCAATCACCCTACTGGTTTAAGTCGGAAGTTATCAAGACATAATGATGATGAAGGTTTAGGAAATTGTGATTTAGATAAAAAATGAGGTTTAGATTTTCAAAGAGTAAAGAGTAGGTGGCGATCAACCTGAAGCGAGATTAAAATCTCAGACTTTGGTTGAGGCAGGGTTGGGACCGATCTTTCATTCGAAATCTCGGAAGATGGGATATTGATAGTATATTGATATCAGGGTTATCTCCACCTAACCTCTTTTCTGCTTATCTATAAAGCAAGTCTGATGCCAATATTGTGCTTACTATAAATTCAATCACTTGACGCAAGTGCAACTTGTTTACGCATTTCGTCGGGGCAGATTATTCTTACTTTTTTGGCCCCTAATAGGGCCAAAGTGCGACTACAAAGTGATCTAAAAGTAATAGAAGTTAAGATATTCTTTTTATAATTTCAGTAATCTTAGCTAAAGTGAGCTCTAGATCCTGAGGCGCACTATAAGGATCGACTGAAATTCTAAGTGTGTTCTTAGCATATTTAGCAAGCCCAATAGAGCTCATAAAGTGGCTTTCCTGGAACACTCCTGATGAGCATGCAGCTCCAGCTCCAGCATAAATTCCTTCTATATCTAAGGCACTCAGAACCAATTGCGTTTGCAAGTTTTTGAAAACAAGAAAGCAGGTATTTTGAGAGCAATTTTGAAACTCCCCAAAATCAATAATTAAGTCTTGTTCTAAAAGGTGAGATCTAAATACTTTAAAAATACTTTTTAAATCCTTGGCACTCTTGGTATCTAGTTCTTCTAAAGCATATTTTAAACTTACTATTCCCTGAGTGTTCAAGGTTCCTGGTCGTAATGACTTTTGTTGACCGCCACCATGAGTAAGTGACTTTGCCAAAAGGTCACTTTTAAAAAAGCTCCATCCAATTCCCTTTAAAGCTCCAAACTTGTGACCGGAATAAGTAAAAATATCTGCGTGATCTATTTCTTTATAATTCTGAATCTTTCCTACTGTTTGAGTCGCATCAACATGAACAAGTATATTAGGAAATATTTTTTTGATTTCACCAATAACTTCTAAACTCCAACACCTACCTGTTTCATTATGAAGCCAAGTAAAATTTAGTAATGATTTTTTATCCTTGTGGGTTTCAAAAACTTTAAAAATTTCATCTTTTTTAAAGCTTAAACTTTTATCCAATGGTAATTTAATACACTCAATTCCTGCTTGTTCAAGAGTTGGAATTTGTTTTAAAACCGCTGCATGATCTAAATCAAAGTAATAGAAAATATCTCCTTTATTAAGACATCCTTTTACAAAGATATTACAACCTTCAGTCGCTCCTGAGTGAAAAAGTGAAATATATCTCTTGTTAAGCTTAAAGTGTGTATCGAGGTAATCCTCTACCTGATGTATATGTTTAAGAGCTGCTTTACCTAACCTATTTTGAGAAGAAGGATTAGCAAAAGGAAGCTCAAAAAAAAACCCTCTTAAGTTTTCACTCAGAGGGGTTGATGAATTAAAGTCGCAATAAATCACGAATTAACAATAGTATAATTAGAACTCAGATTCAATTCTTCTATTATTTGAAAATGGAGAACTTGAATCAGTACTTGAAGAGCTTCCAGTCGTTGAGCTTGTCGGATTTGTAGATGCAGGACGGCTTGGATTATTTGAAGATGACATCGTTGATGGTCTCCAAGGGTTATTATTTGAACTCATCGAGTTACTTGTATTAGAAGAACTTGAAGTAGCCTGAGTATTTGCATAACTAGTATTAGGAATTTCTCTAGATCTTCTCATAAGATCACCTAAAGTAGTTGTTGTTAAATATTCACTCATGATAGTTCCAAGATTCTGGAAATAATTCTTACACATATGAAATTCTGGAGTGTTAACAGTTGAAGCACCACTTTCTTCAGTGAAATTTACTCCTGAGCTTGGATTTCCTTTGATGTCTCTTGCTGGGTTGATGTTTTCACCAACACTTTTTAGAACGTCAGAAATCGTAATTTCATCCATTGCACTAGCAAGTACATATCCACCACCTGGACCTCTTACAGACTTAACAACTGAACCAGTTCTAAGTTTTCTGAAAAGTTGCTCTAGGTAGTGAAGACTGATTGCTTGTCTTCTTGAAATCTCTTGTAACCGAACGGGATTTCCGTTACTGTGCATGGTTAAATCTAGCATTGCTCTTACCGCGTAGCGGCCTTTTGACGTAAGTCTCATTTTCATCCTCCATAAAGATTAATAGTTAACACTATCGGATAGCTTTCCCTGCCATCCGGAGACTCTAGATACTTAAAACCAAAGCACTAAAGTTTTCTCTTTACAAGTATCACCTTAGAGAAACACTTACGTCAACAATAGAAGAATAAAAGTTAGAAAAAATTAAAAATCTTGTAAAATAAGACAATTATTGCCCCTATGCAAGGAAAAAATTTCCTGTTTCTATATTTTTTATTTTTACTACTAAAATAAAAAAACAATGCCACACTGGAAAATTGACACTTTCAACTATTATTTAAATTAGTGGATTAATTTCATAGAATTTTAGGTTTCTTTGTTTAGAATCTGCTGAAGAATTACTGAACTCTAATAAATAATAGTAGAAACCATCAGGAATATGCGATGAATGTAGCTCGTCTATATATTGAATTCCCCATTCAGCCAGGAAGTAAAACTTATTGTCTAAATATATTGATAACTCTAAATCATAGAGCTCTTCTGAAGTTTTTAGTCTATAAAAATCAGCATGAACCATATCATCATACTCATTAACAATAGAATATGTAGGACTTGAAGTTTGGTTGCTTGTAAATGAATTAGAAAAAGTTGTCTTGCCTGCTCCAAGATCGCCTTCTAGAAAAATAACAACTGGCATATCAACCATATCTTTTATTTCATTAGCAATATAATCATAATCTTCAATTTTTACTTTTTTCCAAGATTTCTTTTCGCTCTTAAGCATAATTTTTAATCTCTTCAAAAGCTTTAGGTAGAGAATCAATAATACTATTAGCACTCATATATCTCTCGCCTAAGTTTATCGAAGCAAAGTGACCTGCTCTAGAGTGTAGAACAACACTTAATAGGATTGTTTTATCTAAGCTTACGAGCTTATCAAACTTTGAAACATTTTTTTTAATTGTATTATCTTGAGCAATAAGACCACCCAAAATACCAGCAAGAACATCACCAACTCCACCAGTGGCCATACCAGCATTAGGTGAATAGTTTAAATATATTTTACCACTAGGAAACCCTAAATAAGTACAAGGTCCTTTTAAAATGACAAAGGCATTTGTTAACTCGATTGCCTTTTTTAGATACTTTATTGGGTTGTCTTGAACTTCTTTTTCTTTCACATTAAAAAATGACGCCATCTCTCCACAATGTGGTGTTAAAATAGTTGGATTTTGCCGATTTTGTAATAAGAGAGCGTCTTGCTCTATGTCTAAAACATTAATGGCGTCAGCATCAACAACAATTGGTCCTTGGTAAGACTCTAAAACTTTATGGACAACTCTTCTGGACCTTGCATTTACTCCTAAACCAGGGCCAATAACAATAGAGTCATAATTAACCAATCCATGAATTAAGTTATCCCACTTTGTATCTTCTGTAGGGATAAAGCCTGTTTTAATCTCCGGGATCAAGCGGGATGTAAACTCTAAATATTGAGGCTCCCATGTTGCTCCAGTTGCCAATCCGGCTCCTACTCTCAGAGCAGCTTCAGAACTTAATACTAAAGATCCTGTTTTTCCGTGCGATCCACCCAAAAGAAGCGTATGTCCAAAAAATCTTTTATCAGCAAACTTAGATCTTAATCTGGCCGTATGAATAATATCTGAAATACCAGCTAAAATCTTATTTCCAACTTGTAGTTGTCTGGGCATTCCAATATCAATATTTTCAAGTTTTCCTACGTAATTAACTCCATCGCCCTGAAAACATCCAATCTTTGGAAAGCCAATTGATAAAGTAAGATCAGCTCTGATAGCACTTCCTTCAACAGCTCCAGAATTTGTATCAACACCCGTAGGAATATCTAACGAGATCGTGAAATTACTTCTATCATTTATAATTTGTATCAACTCATAGATCTCATCAGCCAGTGGTAGTCTTACACCTGTTCCAAATAAACAATCCACTATTATACACTCTCCACTTGATTGGAGGATAAAGCTCTCAACTGAAGCTGCTGATTCAACCTTATTACCTTTTACTTCAAAAGATTCTGCAATGTTCATTTGATTATTAAATGAAGTCGTTATTTTATTTTCATCTCCAAAGATAAAAACCCGAACGTTATAGCCCATATTGGAAAGATATCTGGCAGCACACATTCCATCTGCTCCATTATTTCCATAACCAACAATAAATAAATAAGTAATTTCTTTGGAGCTGTAATTTTTATCTAGAAACTCCGCAACTCCCCTACCGACATTTTCAATAATAGATTCTTCAGTCAAATGAAAGACATTTTTCATTTTCTCTTCAACTTCATTCATCTCTTGTAGGTTAACAATTCTCATTTTTTTATAATCTCACTTAAATCTTTAACCACTGGTCCAAGTCCGTTAAAAATACTTTCTGAAATGATCCAATGTCCTATATTATATTCTTCAAAGATATTCATTGAAAGTAATTGAGGTAGCATCTCTCGTGTTATTCCATGACCTGCATGACAATGAATCTTATTTTCTACTAAATATTGCTGAACTATCATAAAGTCTTTTAGATAACTCTCAACTTTATCTGATTTTGCTAAAAAGCTTTTAGCATACTCTCCTGTGTGAATCTCTACAGCTTCTGGAGATAGCTTCTTGGCAATTTCCATTGTTTTTAAATTTGCTTCTAAGAATAAAGAAACTTTCACTCCTGAGATATTGGATCTTAAGGTCTCAACAGTTTGAGCAATTTTTTTAAATACTGATTCATCTTGGAGGTTGAGTCCACCTTCAGTTGTTTTTTCTTCTCTTTTTTCTGGTACAATACATACCCAATCAGGACTACAATGAATGGCAGTATCAATTACGTCTTTAGCAGTAGCAAGTTCAAGGTTAAATAATTTATTATAATCACTTGTAATATTCCTAACAATTGGACAATCAGCATCCTGAATATGTCGCCTATCTTCTCTTAAATGAATAGTAATTTGATCAGCACCATTTTCAAGGCATTGCTTTAAAGCTCTTTTAATACATGGATAATCTTCTCCACGAGCTTGTCTTAGAGTCGTAACGTGATCAATATTTACCCCTAATCTTGGGGGATATAATAAACTCATTATACAATCGAACCCATATCTTTTTCTAAGGCCTCTGCGATGTCGCTAGATATTTCATTAATAGCAGATTCGCTTGGTCCTTCAACCATAACTCTTGCAAGTTTTTCTGTTCCAGAGTACCTCAAAAGTACTCGCCCATTATTTCCAAGCTTAACCTGAGCTGCTTTAACTCTTTCTTGAACAGTATCATACCGCACTGTAGAGGACCCGATCGAGCCGTAGGAACCCCGTCTCCTTGTCTAGCTCATACTTGTTTTTTGAGCCCTTCGGGACTTCGATGACAACCGGGAAGGTCTCGTTGATAAGCGTTTCGTCTACGTAGATGTCGTGCCAAGCATGCATGTCTTTTGTCTTTCTTCGGGTGCGTACCCAC
>CALIJZ010000020.1 GCA_938017795.1 uncultured Bacteriovoracaceae bacterium | reverse complement strand
AATTAAGCACCTGAGACGCATCAAAAGGATCAATAACCCAAGCATCAGTACCGTGAGAAATCACATATGTATAATTTTTTAGTCTATTACCAACATCTATTTGTTCGACGATCATGAAAGGATTTTATAAAATAATATAGCAATTTGCTATGGAGAACTGATGAACCTTATTAAAATTTTTACAATTCTATTCTTTGTCTTATTTACACTTAAGACCCTTTTTGAATATTACCTAAGTTATAGGCAAGTTCAGCATGTCAAAGCTCATATGAAGTCTGTGCCTGAAGACTTTAAAAACAGCATCACTCTGCCAGAGCATCAAAAAGCCGCTCATTATACAATCGCTAAATCATCCTTTTCAAAAATTACAATGTTTATAGGTTTGGTAGCGTTTATTGTTTGGCTACCTCTAGGCTATTTAGATAAATTAGATCTTTGGGTGAGAGCAAACTTTGAAACTGATATTACTAGGGGATTAGTAATGTTTGGATTATTTTTCGCTATAAATTTAATTATCGGGATCCCTCAAAAAATTTATTCTACATTTGTTTTAGAAGAAAAGTTTGGATTTAATAAAACGACTCCTTCAATTTTCGTGACAGATTTCTTTAAGCAATTAGTACTTTCAGCAGTAATTGGGATTCCATTTCTATATGCATTATTAAATATTGTAGAAAAGCTTGGATCATTTTGGTGGCTATATGCTTGGATCTTTATGATGAGTTTTCAATTTCTCATGATTTTAATCTACCCTACTTTTATTGCTCCGATTTTTAATAAGTTTTCTCCACTGGAAAACTCTGATTTAAAAACTACTATTGAAAAACTTCTTCAAAAAACAGGCTTTGCTCACAGTGGATTGTTTGTGATGGACGCTTCCAAAAGAAGCTCTCATGGGAATGCTTATTTTACTGGTTTTGGAAAAACAAAAAGAATCGTCTTTTTTGATACTATTTTAAAATCTCTTAGTACAAACGAAGTTGAAGCTGTCCTTGCTCATGAGCTTGGCCACTTTAAACATAAACATATTGTAAAAATGCTAGTGGTTTCATCAATCAGTTCATTGATAGGTTTTTTCGTTTTAGGGTTTTGTTATAATTCATTAGAATTTTTCAATGCTCACTTTGTGACAAATCAATCTTCATATATGGCCATTTTACTTTTTATGCTTGTATCCCCTTTATATACATTTTTCCTGACTCCTCTTTTTTCAATTATGTCTAGAAAACATGAATATGAAGCTGATGCATTTGCGGCTAATAATTCTAATGCTGAAGACCTGATAACTGCTTTAGTGAACCTTTACAAAGAAAATGCTAATACTCTTACTCCAGATCCACTATATTCTAAGATATATCATTCTCATCCCCCGGCCACTGATAGGATAAGCCACCTGAGAAGTTTAAGTACCTAATGGTTTGATTTTTTCTTAACTATTTCTCAGAACTTTTAAGTGATGAATTCTCTAGCGATAAGTTTACTTCATTTTTTATTTTCGGGAAGAAATGATTGCAGTTAATAACTTGATCTTTCAAAGAACTCATTAACTCTATTGATTCTTCCTCGAGAGTTGAATAATCAACACCATTTTCTGGAACAAACGAAAGATCATTGCTGCTAATTTTTTTATCACTAAATTGTTCATGACCTGTAAGAATTGCTTTTTTAAATTGCCCCAAAGCCATTTTTCTTGCTTCCTTTGCATTTATCTTTTGATATTCAGAAAGATCTTCAATGATTTTTTTACACTTTTCATTAGAAAAAAAAGATTTTAATTTATCCTTAAAATTAAAGACATTTCTACATATATTTTCACTCAACGACTTACAATACAGTAACTTACTCTCTGGAGCAGAGTCACATCTTATAATTTCTCCCTTCTCATTCATACCAGAGAACTGATAAACTTTAAGATCTTTGTTGTATCGATATAGGTGAGCCTTTGAAAATAATTTAAGGTCGGCAAATCCTTTTTTAGACTTGTGAGCAGTTAAAACGGTTTTAAACTTTCTATTATCTGACTTATATTCAACCTTATTGTTAACAACTTTTTTTACCATAGAAGATGTTTTACTTGAAAGAAAATTTAAACCTTCGTCTTTTCTTATTTCAAAATAATTAGATATATTTCCTTCACCAACACCATCAAAAACAGTATGTGATCTACTATATTCGTAAACCTGGCCATAGCTGTTTAGAAAAAAAAATATCAAGAGATAATATAGTCTATTCATAAATATCCTAAGTTTTATTTTAATGTAATTATTAGAGATTGAACTACATAGCTTTTTTTAATTTCTCAAGTTCATCATACTCAAGATCATCAAGCGAAGCACCAATGGCCTTCTTAAGCGAATATAGTTTCTCTTCAAGAACAGAAATCCTCTCAAGATAAGTCTTTTCACGAGCAACACTATCTTTTAAATCAAACTCTAATAAATCAATCTTTCTTTTAAGATTAACAATTCTTCGTTCTCGATTTTGAATCTGTGAAGCAACATCATCCTTAATAAGCTCAATCTTTTCTTTGAGAGCATCTTCTTTTAACTTCACCCTCTTATGATCAAAGACATTTTTCTTACTAAGCTCTTTATTTTTGGATTTTAGATCATCCATTTGATCTTTTAAAATTCTAGATTTTTCTTCAAGGTATTCAATTTTTTCAACGAGTTTATTGGTTTGTTTATCAGATCTTTTCTCAAGAATACTTGCTTTAATTTTCAATTGATCAAAATCAATATTTTTTTGCTCTAAAGACGATTTGGCACTCTTTTCTTTTTCTTCAAGTTTAAAGACTTTCGATTGAAGATATTGATTCTCTTCTTCCAAGGCTTCATTTCTGTGAATAATCTTTAAAAACTTATCATCTTTATATTGAACTAATTCTTTAATCTCACTTGAGATATCATCTGAGAATAATTCAGAGTCAATTTCCGTATCATCACCTTTAGTTTTTTTCACTGCTAACTTTGTAGCATCTAAGAACTCATCTTCTTGTGTTTCTAAATCATCATCTAATAATAAAAACTCATCATGAGTTGATTCTTGAGTTTCAATTTCCAAACTATCGTTATTACCATTTTCAAGTTCTAGTTCACCCTCATCATTAACAAAATCTTCAAGACTTTGAATGAAAGTATCTTTGGTTTCCCTCAACTTTGTAACGATCCCTTTCTTTTTTGCCTTAGAGTTCTTTTTAGCTTTTTTATTCCCACTTTTTTTTGTTTTCTTTTCCTGCTTTGATGTCTTGACCTCTTCCAAAGAAACAGTTTCAGTTAATGTATCAAGTTCAATGCTTTTTTCATGAGCTTCAGGAGTCAAAGGAAGCTCCATTGCCGTTTCAGTATAGAGTTTTGTTTCTTCAGATAATAAAGCTGTCACCATAAATTCATATTGCATAAAATCAAAAGGAGCTTTAAAAAACAGATCAATAACTTCTTCTTCATATTGAAGTTTCTTAACAACATCTTCGCTGATTTTTTTAGCGACAAGGGTAATCTTTAATAATGGAAACTTTTCTTTTATTGCATGTAAGTCATAAAGATGCTCTTCTGATCTCACACAAACAATTACTGAGCCATTACTAACCTTGTCAGTTACGGCCAATCTAGCAACATCTCCAACTTCACATTGATATCCTAGTATTCTTTCTGATACTGAAACGTAATCCTTGATATACTCTCCAAGCTCTATACCTGGCTCATAAATGACTATATGTTTACTCATAACTCTCTTTAGATAATTTATGAATCATAAGATTCTTTATCTAAATACTTATCGATAAATTATTAAAAAAGTTTAGTAATTTAATTGGGCAAATTATAGGTAATATTTATTGAAGTTTTAGTCTATATATTCTAGTGTGATTTTATGAAAATTTTAAAAATCACTCTAATCGTCTTAGTAAGCTCTTGTGCCTCACCTTTTCTAAATAAGAGAGCAGGGATAATAGATAAAAAATTTTTGAACGCTAATGCTAAAGCTACTTCATCTCAAATAGAAAAAGGACTTTTCAGAAAAGCTACTTTCTATCATTCCCCCTATTTAAGTACTGTTACCCTCTTCCCTACTACTAAGGCCTATGCTGTTGCCCACAGGCTTGAAAATGCTAAAAAGGATCAAGCTAGAATAATTTCTCCGATTCCACACTGCCTGAGGTTTAAACTTAGAACTAATACTCAAGAAGCACTTAATTCTAAAAGTTGGAGCTTTACGTATAATGGCTCTACAGCACAACCAATGGGACTAGTCTCTAATGGGCTCATTTTAAGAAATAGAAGAGAGTTTGATGTAAGGAGAGATCCCAGAGAAATTGAAAGAGCAACTTATGATGCTACAGGTAATATATGTTTTAAAGAAAAGATTGATTTCCATAAGGGATTTAAAATTATTGTAAATCCAAACTTTGATACAACTGAAAAAAACATAGAGTTAGCCTGGAGTATTGCTAAATAATTAAAACTTAAAGAAAATTCTCTACTTTCAATTCTTTAACATCATACTCACCCATTGCTTTAATTTTAGGAAGTACAGATGAATCTCCTAAGATAAAAACCATTTGCTTATCCCAAGAAAAGATATCCTTTCCTTGTTCCACAACGTCTTGATATTTGAAGGTATCAATAATATTTGAAAAATTATATAAATCTTTATAATTTTTTTGAATATGATCAAATAGAATTAAGTTTGAGATATAACTACTATTGCTTTCAAACTTTAATAAGTGCTTACCCTTCAAGAATTTTTTTGTAGATTCAAATCGAGTTTTTTCAAATTTAGCATTAGTCATTTGAGTTAAAGTAGCTTTGATAGAGTTTAAGGCATCTACAACAGTTTCATTTTTCGTTGAAGTTGTAAGAACGGATCTGGCATACTTTGCTTGAGGAGCTGCATAAGAATAAACTCCATAAGTTAATCCTTTCTTCACTCTAAGCTCTTGCATAAGCATCGAAGTAAATGATCCTCCTAAAATAGTCGTCATTAATTTTGTTAAATCAAACTTATTCTTAGAAAACAAATCTATAGGTAAAGCATTACCCATCCTAATCTGGGCCTGATTCGCTCCTTTAACAGCTGCAAAATATAAAGTAGGTTTAGCAGCTTTTTTTAAAGCAGTAACCGAATGTTTGATTTCACTAGCTCTTTTAAACTTTGCCTCTCCACTCCAATTACATTTTTCCTTGAAGATACTTCCAATATTTAAAGTCTTTTTGGGACCTGTAATAAAGATCTTTTTATAAACCTTCTCATTAAAATATTTTCTTTTGGCAATTAGTCCTTTAGAAGTAAATTTATTAATCGAGTTCCTTGAACCAGTTACAAAACTCCCAAAAGGAGTTTGCCCTAAACTAACCTTTCTAAATATTCTATTAGCAAGAGTACCATGATTAGCAACTAAGTTATTTAATCCACTGATTCTTTTTTTCTTATATGTTTTAAGTTCACTTTCAGGATAAGTTGCATCCGTTAGTACTTCACATAATATATTTGTAACTTTAGGAGCATCTTTTACAAGTCCGTGGTAACTAAGTGTTGTATATTCATGGGTTACATTTGAGCCAAAACCAGAACCAAGGAAATCTAATTTTTCAGCTAGTTCTTCTTGAGTGTGTTTACTTGTTCCATTTGTTAATAAGCTAAACATAGAACTTGTTTCACCGTCCATCGCTCCATCAGCCAAAGCACCATCGGAATAATAAATAAACACCGAGTAAGTTGGAAACTTCTCATCTTCTAACCAGACAACATCAACTCCATTCCAATTAAAATTTTTAGTAGCTTGAGGACCAGCAATTAAAAGAGTTGAAAAAAGTACAAGTAATATATATTTCATAATTTATCCTTAAAGATTTAATTTCTTAGAGTTATTTTTCCAAACAGACATATAATAATGATTCTTTGTTAATAAAAAATCAGTACAAGCTTTCTTAACCTCAGCAGTTGTAATTGTTTGATATGTTTTAATTTCATCAACATATTTCGTGAAGTCACCAAGATATGATTCTATCGTACCAAGATAATTTGCTACACCTGCATTAGTTTGTAATTCATCATAGAAGTGAATAAGATATTTGTTTTTAACTTTTTCAATCTCTCTATCTGTAATCTCATTACTGCAAAAATTCTTAAAATCTGCTAATAAGTCAGTCTTTAAGGTATCAAGATTATACTTCTTACCAATCTCTCCCATGACAAAGAAGACTCCCGTATTTTCAAGGGTATAGTTTGAAGATGAAATTGAATTTAAAATAGGATCTTTTCCTTCAACATATTTCTTATTTAAGAAAGAACTTTTCGAACCAGCTAAAACACTTGATAAAATATCACCTACATAGCCCTCTCTAGACCCATACTTAACCCCAGGGAAAGCAAGAGTGAACATTGGATTTTCAGACTTACCTTGATAGTGATCTATAGCATTTTTCTTGAGCTTACTTTCAAATCCAACTTCTATATCTTTTTTTAATTTATCAACTGTTTTACTTGCTGGAATAGGCCCAAAATATTTTTTTATCATTTCATAAGTTTTTTCATAATCAATATCACCAACAACTAACATGATGGCGTTATTAGGAGCATAAAAATCTTTAAAGTATTGATAGACTGCATCTCTAGAATAGCCTTTAATATCCTCAATCGTTCCAATAACTGGAACCTCATAAGGCGTTCCTTTAAAAACCTTATTCATCATTCCAATATAGAGCTGTCCTCTTGGGGAATTCTCATATCGCATCTTTCTTTCTTCAAGAACAACTTGTTTCTCACTCTCAAAGGCCTTTGGTTCTAATAAAAGATTTTGCATCCGATCAGACTCAAGATCTAGAATCAATTCAAGAGAAGTAATCGGTAAACTTTCATAATAAACAGTTTCATCATAATTAGTGTAGGCATTAGAACTACCACCATTACTTTCAATAACTTTATCAAATCGACCAGCGGCAAAACGTTTGGCTCCTTTAAACATCATATGTTCTAAAAAGTGTGAGACTCCAGTCATGCCTTTTGCTTCATGTTTTCCACCAACTTTATAAAATGTATAAACTGAAAAAACCGGAAGTTTAGTATTTTTAGATAAAATTAAAGTTAGTCCATTAGGGAGCTTATATTTTTTAGCATCAATCTGATAAATACCTTCAACTAACCCGCCTTTAGTTTGTGCTAAGACTTCTGCACTACTATCAATAACAGAAGAATTTTCAGCTTTTGCTGTTGAATCTACAACTTTGGGCTGACTCGACTTCTGAGTGCAATGCATAAATAAAGTACAAAAAGCGATAAATCCTATTAATCTGGCCATATTGGGCAACCTCACAAAAAAAAATTAACTCAAAGCTAAATTCTAATCGAAATATCAAAGAAGATAAATTAAACTGTTTTCCTATGAGAATTGGAATACCTAAAGAAATTAAGAATAATGAAAATCGTGCTGGCCTAGTTCCCGGAGGAGTTAAACAACTTGTCCAAGACGGTCATGAGGTCTACTTTCAAGAAAACCTAGGAATGGGCATTGGGATTACAGATCAGGAGTATTTAGATGCCGGTGGCATAAAATTAAATACTTTAGAAGAGGTTTTTGAAAAAGCTGAGATGATCATCAAGGTCAAAGAACCTCAACCCGTCGAAATTGCTCTACTAAGGCCTCATCATATCTTGTACACATATCTTCACCTAGCAGCTGACAGAGATTTAACAGTTGGACTGATGGAATCTGGTTCTACTTGTGTCGCCTATGAAACAATTCAACTTGATGATGGATCTCTTCCATTACTAATACCTATGTCTGAAGTTGCCGGTCGTATGGCCACTCAGGTTGGAGCTTCTTATCTTCAAGCCAATAATGGTGGTAAGGGAATTCTTATGGCCGGAGTTGCCGGCGTGAGAGAAGCTCGTGTTACTGTAATTGGATGTGGAATTGCTGGAAACAACGCTATCAAAATGGCCTTAGGTCTTGGTGCTAAAGTAACAGCTATCGATATATCAACAAGGCGACTTGCTCAATTGGAAGATATTTATCAAATGGGATTATCAACTCTTTATTCTAGTCCTGAAACAATTGAACAAACTGTTATTAACTCTGACCTTGTTATTGGTGCAGTTTTAGTAGCAGGAGCCAAAGCTCCAAAACTAGTAACTAGAGATATGATTTCTAAGATGCAAAAAGGATCAGTTATTGTTGATATTGCTGTTGATCAAGGTGGATGTATTGAAACATGTAAGCCTACAACCCATGAAAACCCTACTTTTGAAGTAGATGGAGTTGTCCATTATTGTGTTGCTAATATGCCGGGAGCTGTCCCGTTAACTTCGACTTACGCTCTTACCAATGCAACTTTACAATATGCCAGAAGAATCGCTCGTGATGGAATCGATAAAGCATGTGCAAATGATCCTTGCCTGAAAAAGGGTATTAATATCTATAAAGGTCATCTGGTTTATGAGCAAGTTGCAGTTGATTTAGACCTTCCATATACTTCGCTAGATAAATAATTCATAGTGCCACATTGCCTATTTTCCTAAAAGTCTTGTCAGAAAAATTTGATTGCACAATATATTTATCTTTGTTAGATCTTGTTTCGACTATTTAACTTTAGGAGAAATTATGAAAAATGTATTATTATTAGCGGTTTTATCTTTATCAGGGGCATCACAAGCATGCACAATGAGCCAACTTGGATATTCAGTTGGATCAATTCAAGCAGTAATGGGTTCTTTGAAAAACCATGATGCAACGATCAAGAAAATTGAGCCAGATCTTAGAAGTAATGTGATTGCTGTTGAATTAGAAAAATCAGATAAATGTGTAAGGCAATATTTTGAAGTTCAACTAGGAGCAAGTTGTGATTTTAAAGTTTCACGTGGATTACACGCTGAAAGATGTGACTAAATTAAGGCCCGGAGAAGGAAAACTATTATTCTTTCTCCGGGGTTCTAGTCTATAAACCATCCCAGTAAATTTTATCTAAAAGTAACTCTAGTCTTTTAGCAAATTTACTTATCTTAGTTTTAGTATGAAAGTCTTTTCCATTAATAACATCATCAGAAAGAGTCTCTAACTGTTTATACTGCTCATAAGGATTAAGACTATTTGTTATTGAAGCTAGCTTTGCTCCAATACCAGCTGAAGCTCCTGTACCTATTACAAGCGAAGTTGTAGTCGGATGTATGATTGCACCACTAGCAGCTGTAACCGCCATCACTTCATAAGTTAAAACATAACCAACACCCGATGTTGCTAAAACAAGTCCAACGGCAGCAAGACTTGAAAGAACAACATCATTTTTTTCAGATCTAGCCAATTCTTTTAAAGCTGAGATTTTATAAAATTTATTCTCTTCACCTAAAGTTCTTATTTTTTTATTATTCTTCTTAGAGTAAAGCTCGAATTTCACTCCAGTCCTATCTTCATTTAAAGATACTTTAATATACTGATCACCTTTACCGTAAACATTATCAGGTGCTGCAAATGCACTAGAGAGAGAAAACATCAGTAAAGTTGCAATTAATATTTTTTTCATTTCTTAACCTTTTTGTTATTTCTATATTTTTTTCGGTATTATAATTTTTCTAATAATGTATGTAATCTCTTAGCAAATTTCACAATATCTGTTTTAGTATGAACTTCGGAACCATTTACTACTTCTTCAGAGATAACTTCTAATTGCTTATACTGTTCATAAGGATTAATACTATTTACTGCTTGAACGATTTTTCCACCACCAAAAGCTCCACCTGCTGCAAAAGCATAAAAAGCAAATGATGTAGCTTGTTCAATTCCGCCAACAGCTATTAAGTACCCTAAGCCAGAGCCACCAGCTGTAGCCGCTACAGTAGCTACGGTAGCTACACTAGAGAAAAACACATGCCATTTTTCATTTCCTCTCATACGTTCAAGAGTAGAAATTTCATAATATCTATTCTCTTCACCGATAGTTTTCAACTTTTTCTTTTCTTTTTTAGAATATAATTCAAATTTTACAGCTGTCTTTTCTGTATTAAGTGAAACTTTGATGTATTTATCACCTTTTCCATAAACATTATCAGGAGCTGCAAATGCATTTGAAAAAGAGAACATTAAAAGAGTGAAGATTAGAAATTTTTTCATTTTGTGGCCTTTTGTAAATAATTAGAATCTAAAAACTGAGACTAATTAATTTTTAATTTAAGTACACACAACCTAACACATAGCGTCGTCACGTTTGATTAGATGAGTAAAATCTATACTCCAGAGTGAAATTATTACAAAATTGGAATTAAGGATAATTAAAAGTATAGCTTATTTAACAGTACTAACTTTAACTTGTTCTGAATCATCAGGAAGAGAAGCTAGAAACTTATCAACTTCTTCTTTTGTGATTTTACCTTCTTGAATAAGTCTATCTCTTACTCTTTGGTCCATTATCTTTTCTTTAAGTGCTTGATTTAATAGCATGATTTACTCCCGAATAATAAATACTTAAATGTTGTATCTCGTAAAATTTAAGTAAGAAAGTGCGATGCGTCAAAATTGTTTAGAATTGATCACTATTTTTTTAATTAAGAGTTCAAAATTAGACTTAGTATCATCTCCGTCTGTTCCAATCCATATTCCTAAGATTTCATCATTAAGCAAAGTATCAAATTGATATTTAAAGCTATCTTGAATCTTCTCTAGAAATTTCTCATTAATTAGCTTAGATGAGGGATGAATCCGTTTTCTTCCCTTGAGTCGAGAATCAGAAAAAAAATTATAAAACTGTACTTTCCCTATACCTTCTTCATTTCTTGATAATTGAAAAAGATTTTTTAACCAAGTCGGAGCAAACATCTTCTTTATTCCTTTAAGTTTATTCTCTCCGATAGTAATCAATCCAACTCTTAGTATAAAATCATCATTACCTTTACTTCCTTGTATAGTTTTATTTAAATTTAAACTCCCGAATTTTTGGCCTTCAATAACAATATTCCTTATTACTTGAGGATTCAAAAACTTATAAACTAAAACTCCTCCTGATCTTTCAACTTTGATGTTTAGAAAATCACCTTGAGAAGAAATTTTATGAGCGAGCTTTTTTTTGTAAGGACTATAATGCCAATCTTTAACTTTTAATGGAATATCAAATCCAAAAGATAAATAAGAAAATGAAATAATAAATAAAAATAACTTTTTTAAAAAAATTGTTGTACTCCAAAACTGATCGAATTATCATCGTTTTTCAATAATGGTTTTGCATAATCAAATCGTACAACAAAACGATAGAACTTTGGTAAAACTACCCTGAAGCCAACACCGACGCTAACCACGGGGTTGTTAACAATATTTTTGATTTCTTTTTTTGCATTCGCGATATCAACAAATTTGTTTAACTGTAAGATAAAAGATTTCTTTCTAAGTAGAGATGTCCTTACCTCATTATTGATATAAAAACCTGTTGCTCCAGAAAATCTATTATCAGCAAACCCTCTAACAGAATCAAGTCCACCAAAATAAAACAAATGATGTATATCATCAGAATTATTATATCCAAAAAAGAACCTTGTACCCCAATTAAAAATCTTATTAAATTTAAGAAAATTAGTGAGTTTCAAAGATGCTTCATGAAAGTTTTTCGAACTTTCACTAACTCCATATCTATAAGTTGTAAGCAATTCGTTGCCTTCGTGAAACTCAAGGTCATTATTTATTTTCCCTAAAAGCAGCGAAGTTCCAAAAAAGTGAAAAGTAGTATTATTAGGTAAAACAACATTTTGATTAGAAAAATTATCAAACTCAAGGTCATTGGCAAAACGATCGTGATTATATTCATAATGAAATTTCAGTTCTGTTTCATAATTTTTTCTATAACTGGTAGAGAAAAATATTTTATCTCTTTTTTGAGTAAATCCATTAGTTACTAAAGGGTCATCAATATTTTGATCATATTTAACTCTAATACGGTTAAATTTCCATGCTTGTAACTCTAGACCAAGTTTTTTTGTTAATCGTGGAATTTTAGTCCAAAATACTCCAGAGTTTTTATCTCCAAGTCTTTGGTATTGGAGTCCTGATTCTACATAATTTCCAAATAAATTCACATCAAAGACACCTAAAATTAATTCCGAGACCCCTCCTCCTGAAGAAAATTTCAGGATAGGAATAGTAGTCCAGCGCTCTTTTACATCTATTTTAACAACACTGCCTTTTGAGCTAACCTTAACAGTTGAAAAGATGAGTAGATTTAAAAGCCGTCTTTTGGCTTCTTCTAGTTTTGACTTTGTAATGACATCTCCTAATTGAAAGTTACTTTCATTTAGGATAATTTTTTTCTTCGTTTTTTTATTACCTACAACTATTATTTTAGATACTTTGTTATTAGTCATCGATTGTAAATTAACTGATAATAAAATACTTAAAAATATTAATGTCTTCATTCTAGTATTGTCTCCCCAAATGCCTCATTGGCCAATACACACCAAATATGAACATAAGTATATTGATCGTTAAATTGACTAGCAGCAATTCGATAAGTTTGATCTCCACTGGTAGACTTTAATCCTCCAAAGTCTACAAAATTAGAAGCACTACTATCATCAGAAATATAAAGATGTAAATCTGGGCCATTATCACTACTAAAGTTTTCAATTGAAACGATATATTCATCGGTCTCTTCATCATAAAATAGCTTCACCGAACCTGATGACATATAGGTATTCCTACCTTCTAAATTAGCTGAGGATATTAAAGTTATCGTTTCCTCTTCCTCCGTTGGTATCTCATCCATGGCAGGAACTTCAGAAACAGTATTATTGGGTGTGCCGCAGCTGAAAAGTATCATTAATGACGTTAGAAGTATTTTCATTTTTATTTTCTCCTTGCTTTAAAAGCTCTTGCTTTCATTAAATTTCCACAACTTTTCATAGAACACCAAACTCGACTATTATTTTTAGATCTGTCATAAAAGAAATGAGAACAATTATCGTTGGCACATGTCTTAATTCTTTTAGAAGAGTGATTATTTAATAAATCAAAAAAATCAAGAATGAGAAAATTAATAGCATCTTTAGACCTATAACCGATGCCCGGACTTCCTGAATCTTTATCATTGAAAACGTGAAGTACTAATGCATGATTTTTTAAAAATAAATTAATTTTTTTAAAACTGACCTTTTCTTGGGTTAGGAATTGATCAAAGAAATCTCGTAGAATTGTTCTCAGCCAAAGTATCTCTTCAAAGTTCGCTTTAGTAATATTTTTCTCAACTAGATAAAACTCTTTAAAGAATGATTTTATTTCTTTTATAGTGCTCAACCTATCTTCTTTCTTCTTAGTGTGAAAAACCAAAGTATTACAAAAGTCTAAAATACGATGATCTCCAAAATGTAAAAAATTATTATTTTCTATCATATTTATAGTAACCTTCATTATCTACTATGACGGTTATTGGTGCAAATAAACTTTCTTTTAATGACTTAGTAGAATATTTTTCCCTATTTTTATTGGCATATTTCTCTCGTAGTCCATTAACCATTAAGACGTATATAAAAGGTTACTCATGTACAAAGTAATATTATGTTGTTTTTCGTTAAGGGTATGGATCAGACAGTGATTTCAATGCAATAGTTACTAGCAATCTTAGTCTAGAGATCATCGGGCTAGAGAAAATGAATGCGAATTTACAATAAGTTTATAATGATAGCTAGAGATTAATTTTATTAGTCTCTACTTTTTTTAATGCCAATATTTTGGACCCGGATTATCATCGTCTCTTTTAATAATTTTAAGATTAGGTCGCTTCGATTTTTTCTTAAAAACATCACCTAACCCTTTACCTCTAGCATTCATGGATAAATATTTAAGATATAGAAAAGAAAACCCAAGTGCGACTAAATGCACCCAAGCACTAGCTGAATATGGTGAAACAAGTGTTCCGTAAAATTCCATTGCAACTAATAATAAGCAAAAATACATGGCCTTCATCGGAAATAAGAACATAAAAGTCATATAGCGATCAGGAAACACTAATGCGTATCCAATCAACATTGCATAACATAGACACTCAAACCCCACTAACGGAACTTCTGAACCAGATCCCCAGAAAAAATAGGAAATCACCAAGTACACGAAAGCTACAACTAATGCATTTGCAATCAAAAACTTTTGATAAAAACTTTTTCCCCAATGAACTTCTAATTCACTTCCAATAAACCAAACAATAAGACAATTAAACACCATTCCCAAAAGTCCATGTTGAATAAAAGGAAAAGTTATTAATTGAAAAATTTTTGCAGATAAAATACCAGAAAGACTTAAGCCAAATAAAGAGTCAAAACTAATCCCAGCATAGGTACTTAAAATGGCCGAAGATAAAAAGAAAACTGAAGCGACTATAATTAGCACTTTATTAGTCAGTGTTAAAGTAGGTACATGCATTTGTTGTTGATTCATCTATCTTATTTCACTTCAACTTTTGCGAAATTTCAATCAATATTCCCTTAGCCGACTTAGGATGAATGAAATTTACTAAACAATTTTCCGCTCCGACAAATGCCTTTTCATAGATAAACTTTATGCCTTTGCCTTCTAGATCTTTCTGAAGGATTGCAACATCTTCTACACTAAATGATAAGTGATGAATTCCTTCACCTCTTTTTTCTAAAAATTTATGAATCGTACTTTCCTGACTAGTTGGCTCAAGAAGCTCTATTTTAGAATTCTCATCAATTTTACAAAAGGCGGTTTTAACTTTTTGAGATTCTACAACTTCTCTATGTTCAGAAAATTTCAAACCTAGCATTTCAAAAAATGTTACCGACTCTTCAATGTCTCTTACTGCAATAGCGATATGATCTAATCTATTCATTACTCTTCTCCTAAACATCCTTTTTGAGCTTCTTCAATCACTGCCTCTGAATCTGCTGCTCGAATACAATTTTCAGTTTCAGTAGATGGAAAAATAACCTCAGACAAACAATCATTTCTATCAACTCTGTTTTGGCAAGAACCATCAATCAGCGGGTTTTCAAAAGTAAAAACTTTATTGGCCTCATTGATAGAGCTCGTACATCTTTGGTTTTGACAACTAGGCTTAGATAGGACATTACAGTTAAAGACCTTACATCCATCACTACCTTGAAATAAAAGTTTTCTAACCCAATAAGTATCATCTCCACTTTCACCGACACATGCATCACTGTGAATGCATATTTCTCCAACTTGTCTCTGGCAGCTAGTTGTTTTATCAGCACAAACCCCTGCAGCTCCAGTTTCTGAACCAATACAGCAAGCACTTAAGCATTCTGTATCGGTAGCACAAGCTTGCCCAGTAGTCTTTCCACTATTAGCTGGTTTACAAAATTGGTTCTTATATTTTTCTTTATCCCAACATCTTCCATCATGGCAACATGAACTACTACTACATCCTCCATCACCAAAGCATGCATTGAAATCCTTAACATCAATATTAGTTTGAATATTATTAACAATTTGTAATTTCACTTGACCTGCTTGAGCTAGGGCGGCATTTGAATAAATGATAACTTCTTCAGATCCATCTTTATAAAAGATTTGAATATCAGAAGATACGTTACAACTCCCTATATTGGTTCCTAAACTATCTTCACTTAGTACTCTCAGGTTACATCCATCAACCCAATCAGATAGTGCACTAGCATCTGAAGTATCAGTGAAATTTGTAACTATTTTTTTATCAAGTCGATTTTTTGAACCAAGGTAATATCTATTAGTTCGATTAACGATTTTTCCTACGCGAGGAAAAAGATTAGATTTAAACCCAAGCTCAATACTCTTTCCACCAGAATACTCTTGTTGGAAAATACCAAATTTCCCCCAACGAGCCTCTGCTTGGATTCCCCAATTACTTGGATCAACGGCTTTAAAAGCTCCTTTAAATCTATAACTCTCATCATCTAGTGAAATTAACTCTCCAATATTTAACTCTTGATTTTTGACGAAGACTTTTTGATCATCCGTTAAGCATCTTCTTAAATTTATAGGATCTAAGTTCAACTCATAAGTTCTAGATTCATCATGACTGACAGTCAGTTCTGATGGTTGAATAAAAGTACTTGTTTGTTCATGAAACAAACCCTGATCAAGAACTTTTGCATAAGTATACTTACAAATCTCATCACCTTTTGAGCAACTCGTAAAATTTGATGTTGGATCTTGTTCAACTCTTAGCCCTCTACAATATACATCTTTATGAAAAGCATTATAACCAGCAGCTGCTCCTTCTGAATAATCAAATAATTGATAATCAAGTGGAACGGTAAAAAAGTTTTTACTTGGAATACTTAATGCTAAAACATCCTTTTCAACTCCTGCAATAGTTTTAGATAAATAGCTTAATGGAAGTTCAACTGGGTTTTCAGAATTCATTCCAAAATTGATTCGAATAAATAAAAGCTTTTCTTTTAATAGTTTAATATTTTCTACATCCAAATAGACAATCCCTTGAAAATCCTTGGCTATAGATAATTTCTCAGAAAATGAATCCGTCTCTTCATCATAAAAGCCGATTAACTTTTTTGTATTATTTACATCTGGAACCGCGTTTTTAACTGTTTCTCTTGTACTAAAACAGCTCATCAAAATAAATAATAAGAATAAATTCTTCACATACAATAATCGGTAATTTTGCTCTAAACCTTGAAACTTCATTCTTATTATATTGTAATTTGGAACGGTAAATTCACCTAAATCAGTGATTAACGACAGATTTATGCCATATAATTGAGTGTATTTTATGATATATGAAAATCAATAAGGGAAATCATCTGATCTCCCTTATTAAGCCTGTGAATAATTAGCAAATCAATTATTTATTCAACACAAATTTCTTCTTCCTCTAAATCCACATCAGACATTTTATGAATAGTATAAGCGATTGGTCCTAATCCATCTGCAGCAATTAAATTATAATCTATCACTCCACATTGAATGACTATGCCCTGATCATTTGTCTGAAATGCAAAGTGCTTAATCCCAATTCTAGGTTTCACATCATCACCAGAGATCTCAGAAAAGTCTGTATCTCTAATCGTTGTAAGACAATCTTGATAAATACTCTCTAAACTAACGATATGCCCCAGCTCCTCTTCAATATTTTCGGTTATTGAAAATGTTCTCTCCTCATCCATTACAGCTTCCCGGTCTCCAGAACTATTAACAATATAGTCCTTAACATCACTACAGTATCGAGATGTTTCTCCTTCTTTTTCGAAAAAACTTGACTTAAATATATATGAAACTTCTGAATGAGCTCGGTATCCTGTTGTGATTACAATTGCTTCGGTAAGCTCAGATGCAATCAATTTACTCGTCTCAAGCTCCCGTAATAAATCTTGCTTTCTTTGTTCTGCAACAAGTCCAAAGTCATCTGCAATCACTTTTGTTCTACCACAACCTTCTAACAAGATAATACTTAATAAAATAAATAAACTCTTCATCTTCTCTCCTTTGATAAGTTTCTAGATAAAGAATATCACCATAAAACAAACTACAGGCTGACAATTTGGGCGAGATTAAAGGATTATTTCATGATAAGCTAACTTATTTGTTTTCAACGCATAGTTGTTCAAGTGCTTCACCATCTAACTCTGAAACTTCAACTATTTTATAAAAATTAGGCCGAACTCCACCTACTGAGACCTTTTCATAATCTAAAACACCACATTGAACGACAAGACCTTGATCATTTGTAACAAATTTAAAGATCTTAGAATTAAATGAATGATTCTCATCCTCACTAGAAATCTTTGAAAAATCAGTAGTTTGAATTAACTTTTTGCAGTCATCATAAATACTTTCTAAACTCACAATGTTTTCAACCTCTTCACTAATATTTTCATCTATAACAATGGAGCTTCTAATACCTTCATCGCTTTGATCACTAGAATTTTCACAATATTTATATGTTTCATTTTCTTGTTCAAAAAATGTTCTCTCTTGCCTTAGACCCGACCAATTTGAAAGAGTATAATTAATTGCGATAGGATCCTTTAACTCTGAAGCGATTTCCTTGCTGATTCTCAATTCTTCTAATAAATCCATTTCTCTTTCTGTTGTTCCAAAAGTACAACTAGTAGGTTCTAGTACCTTGCAACTTATAATTAAAAATATAGATATTAAAGCTAACAAGAAGTTCATATTTTCTCCAATAGTAAGATTCTAAGATTAGTTTAAATCACTTCATAAAAAACACCTAGAATACTTAGGTAGAGATTATAGAACTAGCTTTATAGATAAATTTATTAACCCTTCACAGTATTTAAGATCTTTCTTAATAGGCAATTGAGCATAACCTAATAACCTTCTCATGATCTCTACACCAGCAAACTCTAAGCTTAGTTTTTTATCAAAATTACTGGTATAGCTACCTAAAAATGAATCCACATTTTCTTGGCAGTGATTACTTAGATACAAATGAGCTATGGCAACTCCAATATCAAATTCTTTCACACCTTGAAAACCAAACTCAGGATCAATGATGAAAATCTTGTTATTACACTTTAACCAACTATTGGGATAGTAATCACCATGCAAAAGTGTCTCCCCTTTTGATAAATATAATTGTCCAAGCTGTTCAACTTTTTTTGTGTAATCTAAGTTATTCACAAGTTTTAATTTCAAAGAATTTAGGCCTGGACAAATTTCATCCAAGTTTAAACCATTATCTATTTTCAATGGAATATCATACATATGAGCATGATTTAGTTTTCGCATCTCCATATTCTCAAAAAATATACCTTCTTCAATCTTTGTATTGTGAATAGAGGATAATATCGATGCTATTTCTTTTAAATCTTTTTTGGAAATCTTTTCACTCCCCTCATAAAGATAAGAAAAATCTTTTCCTTGTCCTAGATCTTCCATTAGAAACAAAAAATTTTCTTCATCAAAAGAAATTTTCTCAGGGGTCACTTTTTTTATCTCTGGGTTAGTTCTAGCCAGATCGTAAAAGAGTACTTCTTCTCGTAATCGAGTGATCGGAGCTGCAACCTCAGGATACTTCTCACAAAAACTAGATGATTGTTTAATAATATAAGATTTCTTAGTTGAAGTTTTTAGCCTTTGAGTACAATTCATATTCCCATCGCCGGCCTTTGAAATACTCTCTACGACTTCATCCAGCCCGATACTCTTTAAATAGTTACTCGCATCTTCTAAATTCCAATCTCGCAATTGCTTCATAAACTATCCTAATATTTTCTCAAATGTTTTTTTTGATTTATTTTTTTGAAATTGATTGGGTAAAAAGACTTCTCCATGAAAACTAAGATAAAAGCCTGGGTTTAATAACTCAGCACATTTCACGGCTTCAATTAAATTCTGTCTGGCGTCGTTATCTTCAAATCCTAGCGGCCTCATCGCCCCGGTAAAAACAACTGGAATAGTTAATTCATCATCAGTAATAAGTTTCTTCTGACAAAAGTTAATTGTTTCATGCATTGTATCGGTACCATGCAAAACAACTGTTGGAAGTTTCATCTTCTCAAAGCTTCTAATAAACTCATAGATCTGAAGTCTATCCCCTTCGTTTAGATCAAGAGAATCTTTTTGCATCACTACATTGATAACAAAATCTTTATAAGGATAACGCAGCTCGTCTATTATCCGTTCTTTAATCGTTGATTCACGATTGACTAAACTACCATCACCTTCATCATAAGTTTTCTCTATAGTCCCTCCTGTAGAGAGTATAAGAAACTTAGAGGCCTCATTATTAAAATTTTCGAATTTCTTCTTAATATCCATCTTCACTAACCTTGACTTGAGAGATATAAGCATCATATTAACAAAAAAATGATGATTCAAATCTATAGGAGAAACTCGTGAGCACAAAGAAAGGTACAATTTCAGTAAACACAAATGATATATTCCCGATAATAAAAAAATGGCTTTACTCAGAGCATGATATTTTCTTAAGAGAACTTGTCTCCAATGCTTGTGATGCCATCACTAAAAGAAAAACAATTGCTCGAAATAAGAACCTTGAATCAACCCAAGGAAAGGTTGATGTCATTCTTGATAAAAAAGAAGGTACAATTACAATTTCTGATAATGGGCTTGGAATGAGTGAAGAAGAAGTTGAAAAATATATCGCTCAACTTGCTTTTTCTGGTGCTCAAGACTTTGTTGAAGAAATGAAGAAACAAAATATTACAGAATCTAAAGATGATATTATTGGAAAATTTGGACTAGGCTTTTATTCAAGCTTCATGGTTGCTGACAAAGTTGAAATTGAAACTCTGTCTATGGATAAAGACGCAACTCCAGTTAAGTGGACTTGTGATGGACAAACCGAATATACATTTTCAGAATCTGAAAAATCTACAATTGGTACTGAAATCACTCTTTACATCAACGAAGATTCTAAGGACTTCTTAGAAACTTTTAAGACTAGAGCAACTCTTTCTCAGTATTGTGATTTTATGCCTTACCAAATTGAGCTGGTAGATTCTAATAGAAGATCTGAAATCTTTGAAGAAAATCTAAAAGTAGAAAAAGAAGAGGACAAAAAAGAAATCACAATTGATATCATTAATCAGACAGAACCTCTTTGGAAAAAAGATCCATCAAAAATAAGCGATGAAGAATATAAAACATTTTATAAAAAAATGTTCCCAATGGATCCTGAACCCTTATTTTGGTTACATTTAAATATTGATCATCCATTTACCCTGCAAGGAATTCTCTACTTCCCTAAACTAAACCCTGCCAAGCCGTTTAATGAAAAAAGTATTAGACTTTATTGTAGACAAGTATTTGTTTCAGATAATACGAAAAATATCGTGCCTGAGTTTTTATCAATGCTAAAGGGTGCTATTGATTCAACTGATATCCCGTTAAATGTTTCAAGATCGGCCCTTCAAGGTGATCCAAACATTAAAAAGATCTCTAACTATATTATTAAAAAAGTAGCAGAATCTTTGAAGAAACTATCTAAAAATGACAGAGAAAAATTTTCTTCTTATTGGGAAGATATTGGATTGTTTGTTAAATACGGAATTATCTCTGATGATAAATTTGATGAGCTCTTAAGAGAGTTTATTTTATTTAAAACAAGCGACAAAGAATATAAGACTATTTCTGAGTATAACGAATCTATTCCTGAAGAATATAAAGAAAAACTAAAAGGTAAGATCTTATTCTATGAGGCAGCTACTGGAGATCCAAGCTTACTGACTCAATTTAAAGAAATGAAAATCCCTGTTATAGAGACAGAAAGCTATATTGACCCTCACCTTACTCAACATTTAGAATTTAAAAAAATGGGTGATACTGAAATAAAATTTAGCTCTATTGATAATGAATTCGAAAATCTTATGGGAGAGCAAGGATCAACTAATGCTCAAGACATTGAAGTAAAAGACTTTTTTACAAATATTTTAAAAGATGATGAAAACTTTGAAGTCGAAGTTAAAAAAATTAATACAAGTGCTCCTGCCTATGTAAAGATTGACCAAAACATGAAAAGGTTTCAACAAATGTCTCGGTCCATGGGACAAAATGCAATGGAGATGCCGATTAAGAAGACTCTAGTGATTAATCCTGATCATGCCCTAATTTTGAATGCTTTTAAATTAAGAGATAGTAAAAAAGAACTCGCTTCTAAAATTGTTCATCATGTTCAAGATCTTGCTCTAATCTCTAGTGATGGATTAACTAACGACCAAAAAGGACAATTTGTTAAGAGATCTCAAGATATAATTCAAGAGCTAAGTACTTTGGCACTTTAATGCATTTTTTATATCTGAGCGTATTATGCGCTTGGCTTAATATGTTTGGTTATAGCTCAAATGAAGAATTTGTTAAGAAAGGTAGTTTTGAAGTCGTACTTCAAAACTATCACCCTGAGAATAATTTATATAAAAAAAAGATTTTATTGATCATCCCTCCGACTGGTGGAATGAACTTTATCGATCAATCTTATGCTCGGAAATTTGCTCGTCGTGGTATTAATACTAAAATATTAAGAAACTGGAGCAATGATGATGAATATAGTATCGAATTCGATATTCACAATCGTTTTTACACTCGAGCTCAAAATGCGATAGACCTAATTTTACAAAAGTATTCGGAGCATGAGGTTTGGATATTAGGGACAAGTGTTGGAGGTCTACATGGAACTATTGCGACAGCTCGACATAAGCAGATAACAAAAGCATTATTTATTGTTTCAGGGGCCGATATTTCCTCTATCATTTCCAATTCTGACCAAGAAGTCCTAGTTGAGGCCAAGAAAATCAGATTTGAAAAATTCAATATAAAAAATGAAAACCAATACCTTCAAAAATTAAGAAAAGCCATTCCTTATGAAGTCCAGAAACTATCAATACCACGAAATAAAAAAATAGGATTAGTAATTTCAACCAATGATAAAACAGTTCCTACATCAAATCAGATTCTCTTAGAAAATTACTGGCAAACTCAAAGAGTATCGACCTTATCTTTAGGACACACACCTTCAGTAGTATTTACTTGGTTTTTTAATTCGCGTAAAATTAAAAATTTCTTTTTGAAATGATTATATTTCTTATTTTCTTTAGAGCAAGAATCAAAGACCAACTCGTTGCTTTTCTATCGTATCTTGGATCATTCTAGGCATACATGCTCTAGATTCAAAGTCTGAGTTAACAACACTTTCAAAGCTTATCGATGCCCCATTGGGCATGATCCATCTCAACCCCTTACAACTATCTATTATTGTAGATGGGATAGTCGCTGCTCCAAGAACATTTAAACAAAACTCTTTATATTCATTTATTTTTGCCTGTTTATAAGACTTATCACTTTCACTAGCTTTAACCCGAGGTATATCTGCCCCTAAAGTTTCTTTATCAATTAGCTTTTTAACTCTTGATAATTCTTCACCAATCTCTTTAAGATATGGAGTGAAAAGAATCGAGTTTTGTTTTACTAAAGCTGTGGAGTTAGATAAAGCTTGATCTAAATCTTTTTTATTCTCATGAAATTTATTCACATTCGTAACATAGTCTTTATAAATATCCGATCTCATTAGAAAGAATACATCTTCATTTTCTTTAGGCACATTGAAAATATTATCTAATTGTTGGTCCCAAAAATCATTATTCATTGCAAGGTTTTTCTCTATGACTAAAAAGTTTTTAGCCGTACCTGTCGAGTTATCGAAATTCATATATTTATTAACTGAATTCACAAAAGTACTTTTAGCTGCTTCTATCTCTTCTAAAGAAACAGATTCTTCTTTTTGTACTTTTTCTCCTCTCATAAGCCGTTTAGCATCTTCAGCTTTAGATCGATTCTTTCCTCTTAAGGCTTGGTATTTCTCCCATTTCTCTATCGTTTGATCTTTAGCTTCTCTCATTGAGACAATGGCATCAACTAGTTCTTGGTATCCAATATTTTCCATTCTCAATATATCTTCATCGAAAACTTGGATTTGTTTTTTGTTTTTCTTAAGTATGAAGTTTAAATTTTTTACTCTATTGTCAGTAATTCCATTAGCTTCACTTAATGTCTTCTCAATTTCAATATTTCGTTTTTTGAGATAGTTTTTACGATTGGCCATATTGGATTTTAGTAACTCTCTGTTTTCAACAACTCTCTCTCCAATTGTTAAAAGCTTATCCATAGACTCTAGGGGAGAATACTCATCCACTCTTCCTTTACTGGAACTAAACAGTTCAATAGTGTTTGTTCTTTCAATATCTCCAATCTGACTAGACTTCACAGGTAGTTCTTCTTTGTAGCTATTTACGAAGCCATCCAAGTTGTTTTCAAATTCTTCCAAAGCATTAGAGGAAGATAATTTATTATTAATATTCTTAATTATCTCAGGAGTTTCATTTTTAAGAATTCCAGCCGAATAAGCTCCTCTCCCATCTGAATTATCATCAGAAACGGGAATAGAGAATTCATCGTATAGAGCAAGGAATATGTCTGAAGAGTTAGAATTTCTTAAATATCTATCAGGATTAAATCCATTTAGACTTCCTCTTTGCTCTTCATAATCTTTTTTCATCTCATCGAGATACATATTTTTTAACTGCTCTACTACTTCTTCACTTTCTGAATCAGGAAATAAAGTAGTGATGAATCCATTATTAAAAAGATCTGGCTTATTTCTCTCGATACGTGAATTTCTAACACTCTTTAAAAATGAATCAATCGCATTAAAATTTGAACTTGCAAGTTTCGCCTTAGAAACCACTAAATCTTCTTCATTTTTACTTAGTGCTTCTTGGAATTTTCTTAATCCTGCATTAACTCTTCCTTTAAATGAAACTTGAGCACTATCAAACCTAGCTCTTAAAGTATTATTCTCATCAGACCTAGCATCACCAGAGTTTAAATTATTTATTGAAGAGCGGTATTGAGATAATACTTGGCTCGTTTGATCATAGAGCCCTTGAATTTCATCCATGTCTACAACACCCGTATAACAATTATCTCCAAGCTCAGATCCCTTATCTGCAACTAAACTATATACTCGTGATTTATTAAGTAGATGACATTGCCCCTGTGAGAAGCTCTTAATGGCACACTCTACGCCATTCATCACTTTAATCGGTTCAACTAAATTATCAATTTTATTTTTTCTTTTAGCTTTAAAAATCTTCCCACCGATGGAAACAATTTTACTGATAAGTTTGCTTCCAACAATAGCTGCTGTCCCCCAAGGACTATTTGTAAACATACCTGCAATACCGGCCATGCTAGATAGTGCATTTGTTGCGACACCTTCATTATTTTTAAAACAATTAGCTTCAATTGCTGAACTTAAATTATCAAAATATCTTTCAACCTCATAAATTCTTTCAGATGCATTAGTTATCTCTAAATCAATTTTATCATTACCTAATTGATTTCTAAAACTGATAATCTTTCCCCTTGCTTGAATAATAGATGCTTCAATAATGGCTTCACTTGATAACCATTGCCTCTCAGGAGAATCAATAGGAAGAGCTGATATATAGTTAAGTTGATCTTCAAGATTTTCTATTTCTTTTTCAGTCTTTTTTATTTCATTTACATAACTATTGTTAAAATGAGTATCAATTAAAGTTTCAATCTCTGGAATATTACTAAAAGCATCTTTAAACCCAGAACATTGACTATCATTAGTCTTCAACTCATTAGCTAAGTTTTTAAGCTTATTCATCTCTGAGTTGATTTGAGCAGTTTCCGCACCCTCGGCACATTGGAACTTACTTAGAATCTTCTCACCCGGGGTCTGTGCAAAAAAATTCCAACTTAAAAAAAATATTATTAAAAACTTCATTTACCGTTTCACCAACTTTATCTTAGAAGGTGATATTTTTTTTGAATGATGTTGAATAAGAAGACCTAAGGGATGATAGTAAAAGACACTCTCCTTAGAATAAAAATAATAAAAATTATTCTCCCCTACTGATACTATCTTATAATTCTCACTTCCTGTTCTATTTTTCACCAACTTCTTTAGCTCTAAAACGCTCATAGGGTGAATCTTATTCACACTTACTACTCCTGTATTTCTTTCTTTGCCAAACTGCTTAATCATAAATGAGGTTGAGCTCAAGGGAGTAGCCGTATCATAGTTAAGAAACTCCATTGAGTAATCTCTATGAACATTTAACTTAAGTTTAGCTTGAAGCTGGAATGGAAAAATAAGACAAATGCTCAATAGTAAGGGTTTCATGACTAAAATATCGACACTTTTGTGAAATAAATATATTACAAAAAGCAAAATAGAACTATTTTCCTATTAAATGCTACAATTCCTATATGACTTTAAGGTTTTTCATCATTTTATCAATACTTTCAATCTCTTCTTTGAGTTTCACTCAGGAATTAGAAAAAAGCTATAGATTAGATAAAAGAGATATACTCTCATATTTCAATACAGATCAAAATATTTGGGTTAATACTTTTCAAGTAGTTAAAGATCAAGCAGTGGTTTGCAAAAGCAATATTTGCTTATTCAGGCACCCAAGAAATGCTCTCATCATAATTAATTTCAAAGAAAACTCTCATAAAACAATTAATGCTGTAAGAAAAACTACCTTGAAGTTTATTACCAACGAAACAGCCTTTTTTCAAAATCAACATGGTCATTGGGGATCTATAAATCTAGTGAAACCAACAAGCTTAAAAAGAATAAATGGAATACAAACAGATCTAGAAATAAAAGAAGTATTCAAATGTGCTGAAGATGAACTTATATTAAAGTTTTCTGAAAACCTTGCTTATTTAAAGCGTGGCCGAACTAGCTTTCGACAAACAAGAGATCATGATTTCTATGACTGTGACAACCTTGAACTCTATTCATTCTAAACACTTGTAAAAAATATTATTGAATTTTATTACTTGGATTAATCCAAGCATACTGATGAATAGATTTATTCTTATGAGTACATCTTTCATAGGCCTCTTGTGCTTCCTTACAATCAATACAAAGAGTAGCAGTTGGTCTTGCTTCAAGCCGACTGAGCTCTATGTCACATGAGCAATCTTCACATTCTCCATAAGTATTATTATTTATTTGATTAAGAGAGTGCATAATCTTTTTCATGAATTTTGAGAGTCTTGCATTGAGTTTAATATTTTTATTGTTCTCATCAAGCTCTACAAATCGATCAACAACATCTCCTTTATTGACTACTTCTCCGTTGAAACTCGACATTTTGCTTCTTATTTCTTCCATAAGATTTTTGAAGTACTCTTCTTGCTTCTTTAAAAATTTGCTATCCATGCGATCCTCCCTTTAAGGTTAGAGAGAGAGATAATAGTTACTTCCTGTAACTAGGTTTGACTCCAAATCCCTCATCCATGAAGGCCCTCTCTCTACATATAGTAGTTGCACATTTCATGCCAAGCCATAGGGGCAGAAAATCGATAAGAGATATTATATGGAGCCAAACATGCACCGCAGCAGGGTCACTTCCAACCGGTTTGCAAGATTAGTTAACAGTGAGATATGTTTGGCCATATTTAGGAGAAAATATATGAATAATGAATGGTTTAGAGAGAAGTCTTTCCATCAGACTCATAGCGTAGGCTTTAAGCTCAAATCGATTCTGCATGAAGAACAATCTGAGTTTCAAAATATAAAAGTTCTGGATACATACTCAGTAGGGAAACTTTTACTACTAGATGATAAATGTATGGTTTCCCAAGCTGATGAGTTCGTTTACCACGAAGTTGTTAGTCATATTCCTTATATGTGTAAGCCAATTGTTAAAAATGTTTTAATTATCGGTGGAGGAGATTGTGGTGTAGTTCGTGAATTTGCTAGGCATGTTGATATACATTCGATCGACCTTGTAGAGATTGATGAAAGAGTTGTAGAAGTTTCAAAGAAATATTTCCCTGAATGTACCCAAGCAATGGATGATAAAAGAGTAAGTCTTTACACTCAGGATGGTATAGAATTTATTAAAAAGAAAAAAAATCATTACGATATTATTGTTATCGACTCAACAGACCCCGAAGACTTTGCTCTCGGTCTTTTTACGAAACAATTCTACAAACATGTTCATGAAGCCTTAGTTGAAGACGGCATAATGATCAATCAAACTGAGAACCCATTTTTAGATGAATTTGGGATTAAAAATATTTATTCAAATATGAGAAATACATTTCCAATCGTAAAATCCTATAGTGCTCCAATGCTTATTTACCCGGGAGTTTTTTGGACATTTGGATTTTCATCAAAAAAATATAGACCAACAAATATCATTAGTTCTAAAATCAGTTATATGAAAAAATTATCAAAAGACCTAAAGTGGTATAATACAGATTGGCATCAAGGTGCCTTCTTATTATCTAACCTTCACAAAAGAGCAATTGATCAATGGTAGCATTTATAGATTCAACTCCAGTTCAAAAATTTGAAAAACAAGGAATATATATATTAGGAATTAATTACGATGGCTCTGCTTGTTTCCGCAAAGGGACTAGAAATGGACCTGATGCTATTAGAGATGCAAGTCAAAATTTAGAATCCTATTCTCCATACCTAAACAAACAATTAACTGACCTTGAAGTTTTTGACATTGGTAATATTGAGTCTCATGACTTTAAAGATTTAAAAGAAAAATTTCAAAAAACAATAAACCTTGATTTAAAAAAATCGCGTTTACTAACCCTAGGTGGAGAGCACTCAATTTCTATCATGCCATTTGAGAAATACTTACAAAGCTATCCAGACTTAACTTTGATTCAATTGGATGCTCACGCAGATCTTCGTGATTCTTATGAAGGCAATAAAAATTCTCATGCGTGTATTATGAAAAGATGCCTAGATCTAATTCAACCCAATAAAATTATCCAATACGGTATTAGATCTGGAACAAAAGAAGAATTTCAATGGATGAATGAGCATCAAACGCTTTATAAGAACCTTGATAAATTGATAAAAAAAATCGAATCTATTCCAGGGCCAATCTATCTTACTCTTGATGTTGATTTCTTTGATCCCTCCTATGTTTCTGGCACTGGAACTCCTGAGGCAGGCGGAGAAACATTTCAAAGTTTTTTAAAAATCATAAAAACCTTAGCAAGCAAGAGATTCATCGGTGCTGATATTGTTGAACTTGCTCCAAACTGGGATCTCTCAGGAGCATCTAATTGTTTCGTCTCAAAATGTTCTAGAGAAATTCTTTTGGCACTTAAATAATGAAAAAAACCACAGGACAAATGTATTGGTATAACTTTCCAGTTATCAACATGTTTCCTTTCATTTCATACTCTCTCATTTTATGTTTTTTTATTATATTTGCTTTGGAATTATATCTAAGCTCAAGCTTGAGTGAAATTAATAATTTTATTCTTATTTCAATGGGATCTCTCCAAAAAGAAGTCATTTTTAAAAATAATGAATTTTATCGAACACTAAGTTCCAGTTTTCTTCATGGCAGCTATCTTCATTTATTTTTTAACTCATTGGCCATGTATTATGTTGGAACAGTTCTTGAAAGAATTCTAGGCTACGGTCATTTTCTCTTTACTTATCTATTGTGCTGTTTAGGTTCAAGTTTATTCTCTATTTATCTTTTTGACTCGCCAAACCAATCTGTTGGTGCCTCAGGAGGAATCATGGGAATCCTAGGAATATTATTAATCGTTTCTTTTAAAGTTCCAATGGGTAAACAAAGAAAGGACCTGCATACTCAATTTGCTTATTACCTAGTACCATCATTAATTCCCATTATTCCCGGCATTGATTACACTGCTCATTGGGGCGGAGCCATTACTGGTGTTGTTATAGGTTTTTTCTATTTAAAAGCTTGGAATAAAATTAATTTTAAACGTCTATTACAATCAGCTTTAGTATTTATTTCAGTCTTGACCTTAATCTTAACTGGATACTTAACATTTCTAAAATATCCAGATTATTCACATTATCAATATTTTTCAGATGTCCTCCCTCAAGATACTCTCCGTGATTTTGATAATTTCACCGATACTCAAGTTGAAGATCTCCATAAAAAATATCCCAAAGATCCATTAGTATTATTTAAAATAGCTCAAATCGCATTAAATGAAGAGAACAAGCAATTAGGATCTGAATATTTACAAAAAGCTCTTGATCAAGACCACCTTCTTACAAGCTTCTACACCCCTATCTTCAAGTTACAGATCCTCACCACAAGCCATAAGATCCATACAATCCTTAAAAACCAAGAGCAATTAAAGCCATTAGAAGAACAAATGTGCACCCTACATCTTGAGCCAAGCCTGGAGTCTTTCCCGTCTACAAAAAAACGACTCGATGAACTTTGCTCAACTCCTTAGTTTATCCACATTAAACAAAATCCACCTCTTCCTTGCGACTCGGCCAGCCTAGATAAAATTAATCCCGAAGCATAAACTTTATTTTTCGATTTCAATAAATAATACAGAGGTAAAAATGAAAAAAAATCTATTCATCTCATTTGTTCTCATTACTTTCTTAAACTTAAATTTATTAGCAGATGAAAATGAAAAAGCTAAAAAAGTTTTCAAGCAATACTATCAATTAAATCTAAAGCTCTACCCTAATAATGCTTCGTGGTTTGAAGATATTTACAATATTCCCAAATTTGATGACGCGAGTTTTAAGCATTGGAAATTTATTAAGAAATCTTTAAATAAGTTCAAAAGACATACCTTGAGAACAATAAAGAGAGATAAATTAGATAGAGTTACCAAAATTTATTTTGATATACTCATGCGAGAAATAAATAAAGGTGTTACTTTTTATAAATTTAGATACCTCCATCACCTATTCGATCACATGTGGGGACCTCACTCAACTCTTCCTCAAACATTTCAAAATTATCAACATATAAAAAACGAAGCTGATGCTAAAGCATATCTTGCTAAGATCAGAGACTCTTACAAAATGTTTAAAGTCTTAACTGAGGAAACCAAAAAACAAGCAAACAAGGGAATAATTTTACCAATTCACAGTTTAGAAAAAGTTGAAGACACAACGAAAAATCTACTAACTCAATTTAAAAAAGATTCCTTTGATGAAAGAAACTTAATTTACAAAGATTTTAGTGAAAAAATCAGTAAACTAACAAATATTTCAAACCATAAAAAAACACAATTAATTAAAAGATCAAAAGAGCTTTTGCTACGTTTTACTTTGAAAGGATATCAATATTTCTTAGATGGTTTAAAAGAACTCAAAACAAAGGCAAGTAGTGAGATTGGTGTCTGGCAATATCCAAAAGGTGATAAGTACTACAAGTTTAATTTAAAACTACATTCTACTTTAGATATTTCCCCAAAACAGGTTCATGAAATGGGTCTTAGTGAAGTTGCTAGAATTCATAATGAGATAAGAAAAATCATGAAGAAAGTTTCTTTCAAAGGAAATCTCAGAGAATTCTTTAAATTCACAAGAACTGATAAAAGGTTTTATTACTCAAATGATGAAAAAGGACGTAAGGCATATATCAAGGATGCAACAGCTCTAATTGACACGATGAAATTAAAGCTTAAGGATCTCTTTTTTGAATTACCTGATATTGATCTCGTAGTAACTCCGGTTCCAGAATATGCTCAAGACTCAGCTGGCTTAGCTTATTATCAATCACCAAGTGACGATGGAACAAGGCCAGGAAAATATTTTATAAATTTAAAAGATATGAAAGAGCTACCAAAATTTGAAATGGAGGCCCTTGCATATCATGAAGGCGTTCCAGGTCATCACCTTCAGTTTATTCATGAAATAAAAACTCGAAAGAATGTTCCTAAATTTATGAAAGGTGTTTGGTTTACAGCCCATGGCGAAGGTTGGGGACTCTACTCAGAGTTTCTTCCAAAAGAGTTTGGTTTTTATAAAGACCCCTACTCCGATTATGGAAGACTAACGATGGAATTATGGAGAGCGACCAGATTAGTTTTAGATACTGGGATTCATCATTTTAAATGGGATCGAAATAAGAGTATTCAATACTTAAATGAAAACACTCCCTCTCCTGAATCAGCTAATCAAACAGCTGTAGATAGATATACAGTCTGGCCTGGGCAGGCAACGGGATATCTCATTGGTAAGAATAAAATTCTATCATTAAGAGAAAAAGCAAAGGCTGCTCTGGGAGATAAGTTTGATATAAAAGAGTTTCATGATCTTGTCTTAAAATATGGCGGCATACCATTAAATGTTTTAGAAGATTTAGTGAATGAATATATTAACTCTAAAAGATAAATAAAAAGTAATTTTTTTAGTTTTAAGACTCACCCATATGCTTACGATGAAGATATGGGTGAACTATTAATTTTACTCCTAAAAGACCTACTTCAAATAAAGCTACAAGTGGAACCCATAACAATAATAATGTTGTGGGATCTGGCGGAGTCATCATTGCAGATACTACTGAAAATGCAACATAAACATATGGCCTCATTGTCGCTAATGATTGCTTAGTAACGACCCCCATAAACCCAAGTATTAGCATGACATTAGGTAATTGAAATATTAATCCTAAGAATAATAAAATTTTAGAAAACATTACAAGATAGCTTCTCAAGTTTATAGAAGCCTTTATTTCTTCAATAGATGAAATTTCAAAATTTAGAATTAAATCAAAGGCAAATGGAAAGGCGATAAAATATCCAAACAAAACACCTAGAACGAATAAGAGAAATCCAACAAATAAAAAGGGTCTTATAATTTTTAATTCTTTTTCATAAAGAGCAGGTTTTATAAATTTCCATATTTCATAAAACCAGAGTGGAGAAGACAGGATTATACCGGCCCAAAATCCTAGCTGAAATTTAGCAAGTACCTTATCAAAGATTTCTAAAAAGACGATTTCTCCCTCACCATTTAAAGCCGTCTTTAATGGTTTAATGAGATAATCAGCAAGTAGGTCACCATAGGAGTAACAAATCATAAACGAGACACCCCAGATCAATAAGACCCGAATCATCGTACTTCTTAAGTCAGTTAAATGATCGCTAAAACCCATTTCTTTCAAAGTGACCTCAAATTAAATTCATCGTAAACTATATACATATGAAATATACTCTTAAGTTTTTAATCGGTTTGGCAATAATTTCACTTAACCTTTTTCCTTCCAGCAATAATATGCCTGGAAATCGGCAAAA
This sequence comes from uncultured Bacteriovoracaceae bacterium, assembly GCA_938017795.1. Lineage (GTDB taxonomy): Bacteria > Bdellovibrionota > Bacteriovoracia > Bacteriovoracales > Bacteriovoracaceae > JAHDHG01. The sequence continues at coordinate 78,756 of CALIJZ010000020.1, read as the reverse complement.
TTTACTGAAATATCAAACTCCTCGCCCTCCCGTTACAGCTACTGAGAAGATGCAGTATAGAATCACAAGATGTTTAGGTCGAGAAGAGTTAAGAATCCATAAATCTAAGCATGAAAATTATTATTTCCCACTTAATCAGGCAATGCTCATCCGATTATTAAATATTGGCGGGGCAACTATTAGTGATTCAATTTTTTATTCAGTTTGTAAACCTAATAAAAAGAATCCATCACTAGATTTATTTTTAGCTTTTCTTAAAAATGGAAAAAAATCATTCAAAATTCTACCTAATAAAAATCGCTCAACAGATACATCAATTGAGAGTTTTATAGCTGGTTTACCTGAAATCATGGAAATATTTTTTCTAAACACAAAAAAGAATGCACCGGATATGAAATGCATCAGACAATTCACTCCAGAATTACTTGCGATTGAAAATGATCTTTTACATTTATTGGGAAATAGTAAATTCACAACTATTATTAATAGAAATGGAAGGTTTCAAAAACTTGTTTCCAAACTTCGAGACCCCTATTTTTTCCAAAAAAAATGTCCCAGAAGGGACAAATCTGATCTAGAAAATCAAGGATAAAACAAAGAGGGCCAGGCACACTATCTGGCCCTCTAAGTATTATAAGGAGAGAGAACTTAATACTTTCTCATAGTGAGTTTTAGTATTAAGTGTTCCCTTGACTACAGAGTTTAGAGTCTCAGCCGATAATCCATCTAGAGCTGCCACTGCATCTTTAAATGAATCTGAAGAGCCAATAATCTCAGTATTAAACTTTTGAGCTAAATCAAGTCCTTCAGACTCAGCATTAGCAACTTTTATATCTAACAATTCTTTAGGTAAAGCTTGAAGTCTTTCAAGAACTTCAGCATCGATTCCATCAGTGGTTCCGGCGATAACATTTTCAACGACCTTCACATCTGTACTACTTAAAAGGTCGAAGATTTCTTTATATTGAGTATAAAGACTCTCACCAGATTTTAATAAATGTGCATCAACATCTAAAAGGATTTGTGCTTCAGTTTTTTCATCTTCAATCCCTTGAGCAATAACTGCAAGAGTACTTTGATCTTTACTAGTAACTTCTTCTGGTACACTCATTTTCTCAACAATTGATTTGATTGCACTTGATCCATCATAGAAAGAAAATGTCCCAAACTGAGTAGATACAGTATTGGGTCTTGTTGAATCTACAGTATCAAAAATAATAAAATCTTTTACTAAAGGATTAGACAAAGGGGCATCAAAACCATCAGTGTTTCCAATCATGACGCTTAATAAAATCTTCGTTAAATGAGTTTGTCCTTTCTTAAACCCCATTACTCTATTCATCATATAGCTTGTACTATTTGGGATAAATTCTGCTGCTGATTGATTAATGGTAACATCTTCTACTTTAGTCGAACCATCTCTATAAGTTACGAGTGCTTGCTTTTTATAAATCCCATCAATCGAGTTATTCATTAGTTGCTTAAGTGCTGTTTCAACAGTTGTTCCCTTATTATCAAGTGGAATTTTTTTACTTACAAAATTATCTGCAAATTTATCCATTGAAGTAATTCCAAATACCTTCTGAGTTAATAAGTTCATAGCAAGCATCTTATCTAGCCAATAACCTCTAACATCAATCTCATCAATTGAAGCACTTGTATTTCTTAAGCTTTTAACGTTATTTAACGGCATCCCAGTCTGAGCAACAGGATAGAAAGATCCCATCGGTTGAAGTGCATTACAACTTGTCTCATTAAAGAAACTTAATGGGTACCATGACGCTTGCATATTTGTGATATTTATCAACTTACACTGTGCATCTGATTCAGATAATACAGATATTGCAAACTGAGCAATTTTACTTACCCCTTGAGCAAGTTCTACATATTGCTCATAAACTGCAGTCCCAGTTTGGATTCTTCCTTGCTTATAAAAATCATCATATAATTCGAATAATTCAAAGAATCTTCTAAGTGGAAAAAACGTTCTCGCATACTTAGCTCTTAAAGATGATAAATTGTCATAGCTTGAGAAGTTTAACTTATCTAATTTCGTATTAGAGTATTTATATGATTTGTAGTAAGCAGAAATATAATGATCAATAATCTCAGTAACATTTGTTCCTTCATCAAACCTATTACAAGTCGCATTTAAGTAAACACCTTCGTCACTACAATACTTGTAAGCTTTCATATTTTCTAGAGCATCGCTCGTAAGCTCACTAGCACTCGTTTTGAAACTCAGTTTCTCTCCAGTCTTTGTTTCAATCTTTTGAGCGTATCCATACATTAAGGCAGCAATATCATACTTCCCCATTACAGGAAGTGCATTCAGATCACTATAAGTATAATCCATTACTGAACTAAAAGGGATCTTCTGCTCAATTCCCATTTCAGCAAGCTCATCATCATTATAAAAGTTTTCTTTATCTTCTGAGGCACTAAAGTTATGTCTTAGCCCTAAGTTATGACCTATCTCATGAATTAAAACTGACTTCCATACATGAGGAACAATTAAGTCAATAATATCTTGCCTTTCACTATCATTAAGAAGCGTCCAAGGTTTTAATTCACTTAACTTCCAATTTTCTTTTTCCATGATTTCTTCGAGAAGTTTATTCATGTTTAAAAACTCTCCAGAGAACATATTATGCTTTGACATAATATCGTAAGCTGATTGGTTTTCTTCCAACATCGCATTCATTCTCTCCATCATTGGTAACTGAGCATTAGCCGTTTTTGCATAAGCAGCATATCTTTGCTTCTCAAAAAGATTGGCCCATTCATTGACTTGCAAGCTTCTTGATTGAGCAAGTTTCAAAGTTACATATTCATCTCTAATAAATGAAAACTCTTCCTCTACCATTGCTTGAGAAGCTTGTGTTTCTTCTACTTTATCCTCTTCTACTGGAGCAACAACATTAGAAACCTCAGCAACTAAATCATTATAAGTTCTTCTTATATACTTAATATGATTCCCTAAATACATCACAGTTTGGGCTTGAATAATCTCCCCAGTTAATGGGTTGGCAATACTTGGTCCATATCCCAATAATCCGCTCGATAATGGCTCTTCAACTAAGATAATTGAATTCTTAACATTTTGAATTCCATTTTCTCTAGGAGTAGCTTGCAAATCAATCTGCATCTGAGTCCCAGCTTTTTTTAAACTCTCATTGATCATAACAATTGAATCTTTTGTTGCTTTAAGAATCTCTGAGTTTTCTGGCTTGAAAATATTTTCACTCAAGTAGTAAGGAACTTTCTTGTTTGGATTAAATCTTTTCAGAAAATTCTTTTGTGAGTAATACACTACTCTATTATCTGCAGATAAATCTTTCTTGGTAGTATAGAAAAATCCAAACTTAGATTTATCATAAACAATTGATTTATAATCTTCTGAAGCTAATTTAACTAATTTTTTAAATTGATAGTGAAATCTTTGCTTAAAAGCAGTTTTCTGAAGATCTTCAAAGGTCCTGATATTAGAGCATAATAAATTTGTTTTGAAAGTTTTATCAACAATTATATGAACTGAATCTTTATCAATTTTATGAGAAACAACTTTAGAACTCAGCTCTTGTTGGCACGGAGTAAATAAGTTTTGCATCCCAATTGGCAGAGTATCAACTTCTAGAACTTTCATTCCATCAAAGTTTATCTCCATCATGTCTTTTTGCTTCCATGAAATGTCGTTGTTTTCCTCTTCTTTATTAGAGCATTCATCATCACTGTTTTTAGCACATCTAAAAGATTTATGAGTGACAGGAAATTCAAGGATAGGTTTAGAGTTTAATTGTGAACCTACAACATTATCTTCAGTTTCAAATGAGTATATCTCAAGCTTATCTTTAGTGATTTTAAAACTAGCTAGTTTTTCCTCTCCTACAAAAAAGCTTCTCGCTCCTGAATTATAATAACCACCTTGCTCAACGGTGGGAATATATAAATACACACTCTCATTTACAACTTGTTCTAAATCAGCATTGCCTTTATTAAAAACAACTGATGCTCCCGGATTATCCGATGTTGCAATTAAAGACTTACTGACAATTTCAGATTCTTTGTAAACTTCTTCATACGCCTTGTCTTTAGCACATGAAATGAATAAAAAGATTACGATGTAAATCAAATTTTTCATTATTTTCTCCTTCTCTATAAACTAAGAGTTAAACCACTATATAAAAGCGACCTATTTGTTAAAAAATATTTGTTAAGATCTTTTAGCTGACCGACATCATCTAAAAGAGTATTGTCACTGGCCATACCTATATTGACTGAAAAGTTTTTTGAAATGCTATAACCTAAATCTACACCAAAAGAAGCAAGAGATGATTTCTCTTTTTGATTATAGGTATAGGGTTTTAGCAAAGAATAAAAAGAATAAAAATATAGTTTTTTACTTAAAGCGATATTAATAGCACTACTTAACAATAGTGAATAATTCTGGTTACTTTCTCCTACAAAACTTTGCTTAAACTCATGAGAATATTTTCTAAACTGAGTCGAAAAATCAAGAGACACTTTTGATTCTTCCTTTAATTTTACTTTCATCTTAGCTGAAATCATCCCCGATCCATCTTCATAAAGAACATCTTTACGATAATCAGAGATAGCTAATCTTATGTCAGCTCCCATAGAAATATTAAAATTATCATTGATTTTTTTACTAAATAGTTGAGTTGAAATTCTAAAATCATTAAGATCCCCTTCTCTAAAATTTTCCAGGCTCTTATTGTGAGTCAATTTATAATTTAGCTTGATCTTATCAGTAATTTGATGAGCTAAAGATGCACTAGAGAAAAGAAAGATATTAGAATTTACAGAACTAGATTTATATCTATTGGTAAAAAATGTACTGTTTACAGAAGGTGTAAATGTTTTCTTCTCAAGTTCAACTTCAGAAGTATTTGTCATTGAAAAACCTAAGTTCACAAAAACAAATAAAATTACTAGATAGAACTTCATGCTCTTCCTCCTATTAACCTTATAGTTGCAAGAAGCATGACAAGTTAGAGAAAAGTTTTCCTCTCATAAATTTGAGAACAGAGAAATTTTAATATATTCAGAGCCACTTTGGACCCGGCAAAATGAACCAGTATGTAAATTTAAAAAGTAAGATTGCGTAAGACTACTTCTTTATAAGCACTATTTCGTTTTTCAATAGTAATATCATGAGCAAGATTAAGACCATTAATTAAGTTTAAAACTTTAGAATAACCTCTAGTGCAGGAATTAATTTTTTCAATTGATAAAAGATCAATAGAATCAAAGCGAATTTTTTTAAAAAAGTTTAATATAGATTCTGCATTATTTTCAATTTTGTGATAAGCAATATTTCTCTCTATCATTTTTTTATATTTATTTGGTAAAATATATTGCTCTGATAACTTATCAAGAGAATCCTTTGTAATATAAAGCTGTGCTAGTTGTTCATATTTATTCAAATCTTCTCTGGCATTGTTTAATATTTCTACTCCTGGAAGAACTTTATTTAAAATATTAAACCTTTTTAAGTTCTTACAAAAAGGTAATATTTTCTTACTAACTAAGACCTTTTCTATTTCTTTAAAAATTCTATCTTGAGAGAGCTCATCTAACATATTGTCAGTAATCATCTTCTCCAAAAGTTCTCTGGTTTCAGGGGCGAATTTAAAGCTTAACACTGCTGAAAATCTCATTGCTCTAATAATCCTCAAGGGATCTTCAATAAAATGCTCTGAAACATGTCGTAAGATCTTTTGTTCTAAATCCTTCTTGCCATCAAATAAGTCAACAATCGCTCCATCACAACGGGCCATTGCATTAATAGTAAAATCTCTGCGAACTAAGTCTTGGTCTAAAGTTATATTTTTATCAAAAATAAATTTAAACCCTTGATATCCAGGTCCGGTTTTAATCTCTTTTCTAGCCAGAGCATATTCTTCAAATGTTTCAGGATGTAAAAATACTGGAAATTTCTTACCAACTTGTTTATAGCCAAGCTTAATCATCTCTTCAGGTGTTGATCCAACAACTAGATAATCTCTATCACCAATTGCTCGGTTTAATAACTCATCACGTAGAGCTCCACCGACAAGATAAATTTTCATAAAAGTGGATCTACTTCTGAAATTTCAGAAAAAGCTTTTGCTCTCAATAGACATGAGTCACATTCATTGCACGGACTTTGCTCAGATTGATAACATGACCATGAAAACTCCAGAGGAGCTTTTAACTCAAGACATTTACTTAGTATTTGAGATTTACTCATTCTCACTATCGGTGTTTCGACCTTAAGTGCTTCACAAGTAGAGGCTACCCTAATTAAATTATTATAAGTTGCATAATACTCAGGACGACAATCTGGATACCCAAGAGCGTCTTCTAAAACAGCACCTATCATAATCGAATTAGCATTAATCGTTTCAGCATAAGAAGTAGCAAAACTTAAAAAGATGGTGTTTCGAAAAGGAACGTATGAGTTCGGAATAGACTTTTTCTCTAATTCTACTTCTACATCTATTTCAGAGTCAGTTAGAGATGAACCACCAATTTGTTTAAGAGCATTTATTTCTAAAACCATTTGCTTTGCTTTAGAGATCTTATAATGATCACAGATTTTATCAAAACATTGTTTTTCTTTCTTAGTTGTCTTTTGACCATAGTCATAAAAAAGAGCGTATAAATCATCACCTCTCTCATGAGCAAGTGCTGTAATTAAAAGTGAATCCATCCCACCACTTAATAATAAAATTGTTTTATGCTTGGTCACAATATTCCTTAATGGCTTGGGTCACCCTTTCCAGAATAATCTTCGCCTTCATTTTAGAATCTTTATGATAGTCAGGACTTTGATACTGAAGGTAAAACTTAATTTTGGGTTCTGTGCCAGAGGGTCTCACATGAACAGTTAATCCATCTTCATATAAAAAGCTAAGAAGATTACTTGTGTGTTGAAAGCTTAACTTTCTTTGAGAACTTTTAGCAAAATTATATTCATATAGGCCTTGATAATCTCTAACAGAAATAGCCTTAAGGTTTGAAATTTCATGAACTCCATCAAGCCTCATTCCATCCATAATGCAACGAATCTTATCTAACCCACTGGAGCCTTCATAAGCTAGGCTAACAAGTCTTTCTTCGTGATAACCAAATAGTTTGAAAAGTTCATCCTTTAAATCTTTTAGCTTCATATTTTTAGCTTTGTAAAAAAGCATCATTTCAGCAAATAAAGTTGCAGAACTTATTCCATCTTTATCGCGAAGACCATTATGGCTTAAACTTCCAAAAGATTCCTCACTGCCAAATATATATTCAAGATCTTTTCTTTCTTCTATCCCAGCACAAATCCATTTAAAACCAGTTAAGGTTTCATGAACTTCCACATTAAAATGTTTTGCAATCTTATCTTGTAATCGACTTGTTACAATTGTTCTAATAATGAATGCATTTTTTGGTAGTTGCCCAAACTCTTTGAGAGTTAATAACTTATAATATAATAAAAAATATGCGATCTCATTACCAGTTGGGTAATAGGTCTCTTTATCATTAATGGCAATCCCCATTCTATCAGCATCAGGATCAGAAGCTATAACAAGATGAGCATTATTTTTCACCATACTCTCAACTGCTAAAGCGAGTGCTTTAGGGTCTTCAGGATTAGGATAATTTGTTGTTGGAAAATCTCCATCTGGTTTTTCTTGAGAAGCTAATACACTAAATTTAGAAAAACCCAATTCTTTAAAAGCTCTCTTTGCACTCTCCCCTCCAACGCCATGTAATGGAGTATAGATAATATCTAAGAGTTCATTTTTCTCTTGAATAAATTTAGATCGAAGGTGTTGCTTATACATAGTAGAGAAATATTTATCATAAGTAGATTCATCAATGACTTTAATACTTCCAGCTCGCTTTGCTTCAAATTCAAGCTCACTCCAACTTGTCTCTTTAAAAATTTTCATCACGGCTTGATCATTAGGAGGAGTTAACTGTGCTCCATCATCCCAATAAGCTTTAAAGCCATTATAATCTGGAGGATTATGACTAGCAGTCATCATGATCCCACAAGAGCATTTTAATTCACGAATAAAAAAAGATAATAAAGGTGTAGGTGTTGGTCTTGGTACTATAAAAACATCTAATCCAAGTTTAGCTAAAATCTCAGCACTTTTTTTAGAAAACTCTTCACTCGTATGCCTGGAATCATAAGAAATAGCTACGGATTTTCCACCCTTGGAAAGACTTGCTTTTCCGAGCGAAAAAGCAGCTTTGGTCACATTATAAATATTCATTCTATTTGGACCAAATCCAACGATTGATCTCAGACCTGCAGTTCCAAAATCCAAGTCTTTATAAAAAAGCTCAAATAGTTCATCATCCTTATCCGAGTCCAATAAGCTTAATAGCTCAGATCTATCTGATTGATTAAAATATTCATTTTGGGCCCAAGAACGTGCTAGTTCTAGGCATTGCTCTTTAGTTCTCATAAACTTTCATTCTACATATTGCACAAATTTAAAATCTTCTCTATATTAACTTCTATAAGAGAGAGTGTTAATGGCAAACCCAAAAAAGAAACATACGTTAAATATTGCAGGAAAATGGTATTGTACTGACCCAGATGACGAAGATGGAGAAGGATGCATTGCTTGTAATGTCTGTTATACAGGTGCTCCTGACTTCTTTGCTGAAGATGATTATGGGAACGCTTATGTTAAAAAACAGCCAACTACGCCCGAAGAGATCGAATTATGCCAAGAACAGTCTGATATGTGTCCTGTATGCTCTATTGGGGATAATGGTATTGCCTCCAATTGAATAATGCTCAGGTAGCCACTCTTTTTGCGCTATGCGCAAATCTATGTTTTTCAATTTCTACAATCTATTTCTCCATTTTAACTAAAAAAAATGGTTCTCTTTGGATGAATGGATTTAAGACCGCAATAGCTCTTGTCTGTTTTAGTGTACTATTTCTAATTAACCCATCTGATGTTTTAGTTCCTGCAAGTCTATATTTTTTCTTTAGTGGCATGATAGGTCTTGGCATAGGCGATATTTTTCTCATTAAAGGTTTTGTTGAATTAGGCCCAGCCAGAACTCTTATCCTATTTTCTTTCCAACCCATTGTATTTTTGATCGTTGATTCATTCTTATTAGATATTCATTTGAGTTATGCCAATATTATTTCTGTTCTATTATTCATTACATGTATCCTCTTATTTTCGAGAGAGAGTATTAATGAAAATAAATCCTGGAATATTAGAGGGATCTTTATTGCACTTACTGGTATCTTTTTAGATGGAGCCGGATTATTTTTTACAAAAAAAGGATTTATTGCAACTGGACTTGATGGCGTTAGTGCTAACTTTGTTCGCTGCCTTGGAGCAATTTTAATATATTGTATCATTAGTAGATTTCGCTCATTTGAATTAAGAGATAAGTTTTTTAGTCTATCTCCAGATCTAAGAAAAAAGGCCATCATTTTTAGTTTTGCAGGAGCATTCTTATCTTTATTATTATATTTAAATGCAGTTAAGTTAGGTGCTTTATCTGTTGTTACAGCAATATCTGTAACTGGACCTATCTTCACGACTATTTTTGAATCAATTATCTTAAAGAAAAAACCAACAAAAACATTATACTTTTGCATCTTCCTATTTCTAAGTGCCTTTGCTATTAACAATTTTTTCTAATTCAACTTTTCTTTAAGACAATTCATGGTAATATTTGATGTATGGAATATATTTTTGAATATAAATTTTTCATTATGGCTTTTGTCATATTTTTAGGATTAGTAATTCTAAGATTTAAAAAATCAGATAAGGACTCTGAGAAAAGAATAAAGAAAGTTACTAGTCAGGGTTATCGACCTTGGGTTAAGTATATTTATATCTTTATGGGACTTATATTTTTAATGCAACAATTCTCTAGCTCTCAATAGAAATTAAAAAATAATAAGTATCAATCATCATCAATTAACACTTCATATAAAAAATAGCCTTTAACAACTAAACCCACTGTTCCATAAACTCCGACCATAATAGATTGTTTCATTTCATTTTTAGAAGAAAACTCAAAACTCTGATGAGTCAAAGGCGTGATTAATGATAATGAAAGATTTTGAATTTTTTGAGCATCTAGACTTAATTCTTTAACTGAATCATCCACTAAATCTTTCAAAGCACTCAATGAAGAGTCTTCTCGCCCTCTTTTTTGAAGGACTGCTAAAAAGAATTCAAAATCATTGATGAAGCGCTGTCTTTTACCTTCAACTTTAGGCAAATATAAAAGCTCATAATTCAAAGAGCTCCAACGATAATTATTCAAATCTTCAATAATTGGCCTTAAGATCTCAGAAGTTTTCTCTACACCTAAAACTTCTCTGGCTCGCCAAAGTAAATTTGATATAAGCAAAGAGTCATCATGATAACTACTTCCACTTACTTTGGTAATCTTATCGATAGTTTTCTTATTAGATGACGTTCTTTTTGAAATATCTCTAATAGCCACACCTGGCTTCTGAGCATCCATGCCTATTTGGGGATCATTTAAAAAGTGAGCGGCAGAAAAATCCGCAAATGCTTCTTGAAAAGCAGATGATCTATTTATAAATGCTTGAGAGTTATAAGTTCGATGTAATATCGCATGGACTCTCTCATGAGCTAAAACAGATTCATTTCTAATAACATTTGTTTTCCAAAAAATTGGATTCATTGCAATCACTTTTTTCGATTCTCTTGTCCATACATTATAGGCAGGAAACTTTAAACTAAAGGGACCTGCAATATTAGGCAGAATTGGCTTGTCGTTAATAATTATTCTAGTAGATTCTGGCTTTATAAATCCTAGTCCTTCCATTGAGTCATCAAATTTAATAGTATTATTAAGAATATTTCCCCCCAATGCCTTGTTAGTTAATACTCCACCTACAACTTCGATTGATTTGTGAGAAACAAGCTTCTTATAAGGTTTGAAAACAATCTTTGACATCTCTGATGCTACAATTGGTAGGGAAATGACATTATTTACTTTTCTAAGTTTTTTTTCGTTTTTTCCTATTTTCCCAATAGAGAAAATCTCATGGGATTTATAAGTAATCTTTTTCCCATCTTTTAAATCAGTAAAATCAATCAAGATTTCATCATTGTTATTATACCTTGCTTCAAGAAATGTTACTTTCTTTAAAAATGAATCATTTTTTATATGAACAGTATAAATACTTTCAGGTTTGAGTAGCCAACTATAGACTCTTGCTTCTTCTATATTGGACTTCTCTATTTTATCTCGTGAAAAAGCATCTTCACAATTACCTAAGGCCTTTGAAGCAATAGTACGATTTTTTTTATTGATTATAATTGTCGAACAAGAGCTCATAAGAGAAAAAAGTATGACAATAAGAAAACTCTTCATGAAGTACATTTCGAAATCTCCTCATTAAACTTTAGGAGTTATAAAATATTTTCTCTAATCAATTTATGCCAAGAATTGTTTGCAAAAAATCTAGAAGGCCCTCGAGCTAACTATCTAAAATTACATCTTCTATTAAATATTAAGTTAGAAATAGTCTGCTCTTAGTTAATATATATAAAGATTCAATAAAAATTCGGGGAGGGATTAATGAAAAATTTATTTTTATGTGCTTTTTTATTTCTAGGTTTTATTTCTTGTAAAGATGAGAATGTTACAGTTCAACCAATTGGAGAAGTTGAGCCAGAGGCTGCATTGGTGATGGAGAATGGCTTATATGAAGTGGATTTTCAAGATAATGAAATTATATATATCAAAATGAACGACGGTATTGCTAAACAGATCATCTATAATTATGAACATCAGTTGGCAGCAGCTCTAAGCTATAAGGTTTTGAAAAATTCGGATGGTAAATTAAAACTGGAAGCAATAATACCAGAAGATTGTTCAGAAGAACTATCAGCTGACTATAGCGAATCTTCAGAACTTAATTTTGATAAAATTGCTTCAACAAGTAGTTATGTCTTTTTTTCAGAACTTAATGAAGAATTTAAAAGTGAAGATGGACTTTTTACTAAGTTCTTCTCTGGTTCATTAGATAGAACGGAAAGGAACTTATCAATAGAAGAAATTGTTCAAGCAAACGCACCAGAAGGAAGAGTTATAAGTTTTTGTGACTATAAAGCAGAAATTGAAAAAAAACAATTGCCAACTGACGGTACATTTAGATTCGAAACTGAAGACACTACAGTATTTTTTAATGTTAAAGGTTCAGAGTATGAAATGATGTATATTGAATCATCGTTAAATGAAGAGATCGAAAACACATGGGATAGAAGCTATATGAGGCAAGTATATAATCTTGTACAAGATGAAGAGACCCATGAACTCTCTTTAGTTGCTGTCGCTAATCAAGAAATTATAGATGGAAACTGTCTAGAAAAATTTGTAGAGCAAAGATCTGTACAATTAGATTCTATCACTCTTTTACCTGATGGAGGATTTGTTTTCAATACACCTGGTAGTGAAAGTATTATCGGTGGAGGCAGCACATTCATGGACTCTATAGCACTTAATGTTGTTGATCAAAACTTAGACTTTGATGAGCTAGCTACAGGAGACCTTGTGGATGCCGAGCAATCAGTCCAGACTTGTGAAATGTTAACTGAATAAATTATAAGAAGAACAGAAGGTCGATAAATATCTTTATCGACCTTCTTATTTCCTGCAATGATAAATCGTATTCCCAGACATAACGCTATTAATAATTCCAAAAAGAGAGTTACTTGAAGAGCTCAATTTCAAGCTTTTCAAACTACCATACTTTTCCATACTTCCTGCGTAACCAGTAGGAAGGTTAATTACTTTACCATCTAATTTCATAGTATATTTCTTAGTAATCTCACCGGCCCACTCATAACCATTTATCTGATACTTACGGGTAAAGAGATGTTTCGAAAATTTCTTATTATAATCATAATAACCTAAAAGAATTTCTTTACTTATCTCTTGCCCATCTTTTACATACTTTATAACAGGATTAGAAGAATCTTTAGATTTAGTGACAGTACAATTTTTAAACTTACTATTTACAATAAATTTATTAAAGTCCTCTATACTCAAATTACTTGAGAAAATATTTATACTAAAAAATGAAATAATACATAATAATTTGAAGCTCATAAATCACCTACTCTTTGTATGAAATAGTCTATACACATGCTTTATAGCACAACTCAGCAATTTTATTCTAATAACTGTATATTTTTCAATTTAAGAGCTTTGGAGCCTGACAATAGCGAGTCAGGGCCAATACAGCAGCCCATAACCCTTGGATCAGTGCTGCTAAAAAGAAATATTTTTTCAATTAATTAATCTCATTTAAGATTTTCAAAATATTTCAAGACTGATTGTTTAAAAGTTTCATCATATTCACTCAAGATTTTAAAGTTTTCAATATTTCCATGATTAGAAAAACTTGCTTTCTCTGAACTAAACTCTAAATGCCCCTGAGTGAAAACTCGCTCTTCAAAGCGACCAGAGCTATTCATTGAAATAAATTCTAGTCTCTCTAAGGATTTACAGCTTTTTATATATTCCATCCAAAAATATATTTTATCTGGGCAACTACCAGCAGCTATATCATTTCTTTTAAACTCTGAGATAATTTTCTTATCATTTTCAAATGCATAAAGTACCTCAAGTTTTTCAAAAACATTTTTCATCTTCTTCCTCTTCTGAGTTGCCCCGAAATACTATTGACTCCCCTCTCTTCAGCTGTCATTGCAAAAATGAGCATATCTTCCCATTTATTATTTAAAAATAGTCTTCTTTTACTCATTCCTTCTCTTCTAAGTCCAAGAGACTTAGCAAGCGCTATGGATCTAATATTACGAGGATGAATTCCAGCTTCCAGTCTATGTAGTTTTAGTTTTTTAAATGAGAAATCTATCGTTGCATCAATAAGCTCTTTTCCATATCCCTCTCTCCAATAAGGATTTAGAATTCGATACCCAAGATAAGCATTTTGAAAAACACCTCTTGAAATATCCATCAAAGAAGAAAAGCCAATGATAGCACCAGTTTTTTTATGAAAAGCAATCAGATCAATAAAATCATCATTTTTGATATTCTTATTCTGAGTTTTCAAAATTCTTTCAAATTTCTTTTTTGTTAATTCTTTTTTATCTCGAGTCCCTTTATCCCATTTATTTTTAGCTGGGCCTAAGTTTAAGAAGGTTTCACGCCACGTCTCATAATCAGTAATTTTATAAGGACGAACATTTAATCTCTTGGTTTTAAATTGATATTTCAAACTAGCTCATCCAATTCTCATCACTTTGTGATTCCCATTTAATCGTCACTTTCTTTAATTGTGACCAAAAGTTCAAACTTGGAGTTCCTGTAATATCTCCATGACCAAACTTAGAAGCAGCAATTCCACCAAAAGAAAACGGCTCTCTTGGGACAGGAACACCTATATTAACTCCAACCATTCCAGCTTTAGCTCTCGAGATCACTTTTTCTGCAAGAGAACCAGTAGATGTAAAAACTGAACAAGCATTCCCATATTCATTAGCATTTTCAATTTTCATAGCACTACTAATTGAATCACACCTAATAATAGATAAAATTGGACCAAATAATTCAGTAGTCGCAACATAAGAATCCGTTTTTACATTATCTAGCACCACTGGACCAAACCAATATCCTCCTGTTGTAGGAATAGTCTTATCTCTACCATCATATAATAAAGTTGCTCCTTCACTTAATGCCTTATCAATAGCTGAATTTAAAAAATCAACTTGTTCTTTAGAAATTATTGCTCCCATCCCTTCACCTAAATGATGAGAATCTGCACGTTCAATGATTTTTTCAAGCAAATGATCAACCTTTCCAACTGCGAGTAAAACGCTTGCGGCCATACATCTTTGACCAGCGCATCCTGTAAAAGAATCACTAATACCTTTTCCACTTATCATTGGATCAGCATCTGGTAAAAGTATAATATGATTTTTGGCACCACCTAGAGCTAAGACTCTCTTGTATTTTCTAGACGCTTGATCATAAACAATTTTTGCAACTTTCGTAGAACCTACAAAGCTAATTGTATTAATCTCTGGATGATTAATAATTGCTTCAACTGAGGATTTAGAACCTTGATAGACTGATAAAACTCCAGAAGGCAATCCAGCTTCCTTGAAAGCATTAGCTAGACTGATCGCAGTTAAAGGAGTCTTTTCAGAAGGTTTCCATACATAGGTATTTCCTAAAGTAATAGCAATAGGCATAGTCCACATTGGAACCATCGCTGGAAAGTTAAAAGGCGTAATACTTGCTACTACGCCCATAGCTTCTCTTCTGTATTCACAACTAACTCCACGAGACACTTCCATTTTTGTCATAGAGTCACTGTTTTGTAGGCTCGTAGCAAACTCTAAAACCTCTATGCCCTTCATAACTTCAGCTTTAGCTTCTGAGAATATTTTTCCATTTTCAATACAAATAAGATTTGAAATTTTATCAATATCTCGAAGTAATATTCTTCTTAATTCAAACATTACTTTTGTTCGCTCTTTCATAGGAGTCTGAGACCAAGTTGTAAAAGCATTCTTAGCACTTTCTACAATCATTTCAAGATCACTACTTGTTGACTCATAACTATGACCAATGGCTTCTCCTGTATAGGGAGAATGGATATCAAACTTAATTCCTGAACCTTTTACCCATTGGTTATTTAAAAAGTTTAAAGCAGACTGAGGTTCTTGAGAAAATTCTAAATTATTCATAATATTTCCTTAAATAAAGTGTAATGTATTCGAATCAAACGAAAAGCTGATTTTTTGATCAACATCAAAGTTCTTATTTCCAAAGATGGGAGCAAGGATAGCTATTTCTTCATCCTTGATTTTCACTTTTAAATTCCAATTTGCTCCAAGGTATGTTGAGTTGGTAATGATTCCAGTATGATTTCCTCTCTCATCTATTTTAATAAATTCTGGTCTTGAAATAACTTTTCTTAAATTTTGATCTATTTCTTTTTTATAATTAACCCCTAAGATACTAATATTTCCTCCACTATTTGAAACGGGGAGAATATTAGCTTGTCCCACAAAGTTAGCCACAAATTCACTTTGGGGTTTTGAATAAATTTCTATTGGTGATCCAACTTGCTCAATTACTCCATGGTTCATCACAACTATCTTATCACTAACGGCCATCGCCTCTTCTTGATCATGAGTAACATACACAACTGTAATTCCAAAATCTTTTTGAATTCTTCTGATTTCTTCTCGCATAGAAATCCTGAGATTAGCATCTAAGTTTGATAGAGGTTCATCAAAGAGCATAACCTCAGGCTCCATGACAATGGCCCGAGCCAGAGCGACTCTTTGTTGTTGCCCCCCAGACATTTGATGTGGGTATTTATCCTTATTGGGAGTAAGACCAGTCATTTCGATAATTCTATTGACCTTTTTATTAATTGTATTTTTATCAACACCTTTTTGCTTCAACCCATATCCGATATTTTCCAATACACTCATATGAGGAAAAAGAGCATACGATTGAAAAACCATAGGGAAATTTCTTTCATAGACTGCTTTATGTGAAATATCATTACCATTAAAGTATAAACTTCCTTCACTTGGTCTTTCAAAGCCAGCAATAATTCTAAGTAATGTAGTTTTACCGCATCCACTTGGACCTAAAAGAGTAAAAAACTCGCCATCAGTAATTTCAAGATTAATATTTTTTAAAGCACTAAAATCCTTACCATCATCAGTTTTAAATCTCTTATGAAGGTCTCTAATTAATAAACTCATAATCTTCCTTTTAATCTCTTTGCTTAATACCTTTTCGATAAATTAAAAATTGCATAATTCCTAAAATACTTCCTGCGGTTAATATTAATAATACACATATGGCACAAGCAATAGATAAGTGACCATTTTCAACTTGGCCTAATAATGAAACAGTTAATAAATTCCATGATCCAGAAACAACAAAAATAATAGCAGAAATGGCTGTTAAACATCTAACAAAGCTATAAGCAACACCTGAAAAAAATGCAGGTGCTAGAAGTGGAGCAGTAATATCTTTTAAAGTCGTTACAGTATTTGCTCCCAAGTTCATCGCAGCCTCTTCTATTGCTGGATCTAGCTGCTTAAGACTAGCGATGCTTGACCTTATCCCTACCGGCATATTTCTAAAAATAAATAAGATAATAATAATTGCACTTGTACCAGTTAATAAAAAAGGCGATTCATTAAAAGCTAGAATATACCCAATACCTACTACTGTTCCTGGAACAGCAAAACTAAGCATTGATGCTACTTCCATAAAGCCTTTTCCAATAAATTTTTTTCTGACTATTAAATATGAAATAATAAGTGCCATGAGCCCTGTTAATGGAGTAGCTACGGCAGATAGGATAAATGTATCTTTAATATAATTCCATGAATCTTCAACGCCAGTAAAATAATTAGACATTGTGAAAGAATGATCTGCACCCCAAACCTTTACGAAAGATCCCCATACTACTGCTCCATAAAATAAAACAATCATACTTGTGGTAATAAAGATGACACTACCAAGAAATATATTTGTTAAGAGAGAATGAGACTTAAAAAAACTAGACGTTGAGCTTTTCCCAGTTAAAGTTACAAATGATTTTTTATCAACATAATACTTTTGTACAAAAAATGCTATTAAGGCCGGAACTAACAAGACCATTGAGATCGTTGCTCCCATAGGAAGGTCAAACTCTCCTGTGATTTTTAAATAGGCTTCAACAGATAGAACCTTAAATCCTCCAGATAAAACTAGTGGATTTCCAAAGTCAGCAATTGATTCGATAAATAAAAGAAGTAATGATGAATAAATTCCAGGCTTTGTTAAAGGAAAAATTATTTCTCTAAAAGTCTTTGAAGGACTAGCTCCCATATTATGAGCCGCATCCTCTAAGACTGGATCAATTGCAGAGAAAACTCCAACAAATATTAAAAAAGCTGTTGGAAAGTAGCTCATAGTCTCTACAAGTAAAAGTCCTTTGAATCCATAGATACTAAAACCTTCTCCAAAAATTGGAGAAATGATATTTCTAGTAAGAACTCCATTTTGACCAAGTAAAATAATTGCAGCGAGTGAAATGACAAATGGAGGAGAAATCATTGGAAATGTTCCAAATATTTTAACAAATCTCTTTCCTACAAATCTTGTTCTTGTAACAACATACGCAAACACATACCCGATGAACGTTCCAAGCATTGCAACTGAAGAGGCAAGCATTAAGGTATTCCATAAAGGAGTAAGATTAAACGAACTAGAGAAGAACTTAATATAATTATTTAAAGTAAAACCATCATCATACACACTCATCCAAAACACTTTAAAAAGTGGATATAATATAAATAGAAATAATAATAAAAAAATCACACCTACCAAAAGATAAAGTGGTTTTCTATCATCTACTATTTTTTTAGGAGCCAAAGACTTAGTTAGTAACTGTTGTCTTCCATTGCTCAATAACTCTTGCTTGCTCATTTGCCGCCTTTAATGCATCAAACTCTATCAAATTTACTTCAGATCTTTTTACCATTCCCTCTTTGGGAGTAATGGCTGGGTTTAGAGCAACTCTAAAGTATTTGCTAAATTCAGATTGACCTTTAGTAGAAGCAAAATAATCAATAAACTTTTTTCCTAATGTATTATTAGGGCCATTTTTTACTAGGGCCATAGAGCCAACTTCAAATCCTGTTCCTTCATTTGGAAAACTTAAAGTCACTGGGTAACCAGCTCCTTTTCCTTTTTTCAAAATATCGTGAGAAAAAGAAATACCAACTGCAATTTCACCAATTCCGGCTTGAGTAACTGCAGCAGAACCTGATTTATTGTAATGATGAATCTGACCATTAAGATTTTTTATAAACTCCCATCCCTTCTCCTCTCCCATCATTTGAAGGATAGAAGAAACGACAGTATAAGCAGTTCCAGAAGTATAAGGATAGGCCATCGATACTTTTCCTTTTAATTCAGGTCTTAAAAGATCATTCCAAGATTGAGGTGGACTAACTCCAAGTTCTTTGATGATTTTATCATTTGTTGCAAATCCAATGGCACCGAAATAAATCCCAGTCCAATGATAATCTTTATCTCTTTGATTCACATCCAACTCATAATTAACTGCTGGTTTATATGCTTCCAAGAGACCTTTCTTTGTAGCTGTAATAAACTCAGGACTTGTTCCACCAAACCAAACAGAAACTTGAGGAGAATTCTGCTCAGCTAATAATCGAGCCAACGTTTCCCCTGTAGACATTCGGACCCAATTTACTTTTATACCCGTATCTTTTTCAAATTTTTTCACATAGTGTGCTGTCTCTTTCGCATCAACGCTACTGTAAATATTTACAGTATTCTCATTAGACTTTGAACAAGAAAACAAGAAAAATAAAATCAATAGATATTTCATAATACTCCTAATTATAAATCATATGTTTTCTAACATACTGAATAAGTTGATCGTAACCACCAAGAAATTGATTAATTGTATACTGACAAGCTCCATAGCTTTCTATTTCACTCACATTTATACCTGCTTCGTCATAAACTTTTCTAAAGTCTTCAAAGTTTTCATTCAAAGTATTTATTATACTCTCATCAACTGGTTTATTAATATTACTTTCTACTTTAAAGTCACTCTTATCAAATCGGTTCCACCACTTGTAAGGGATAGTCATTAGAACGTCTTCACCATTTAGTTCACTCCATTGCATCGGATTTCTATAAGCAGCACTTAAAAGTCTAGCTTTAAACCCTCGTTCTCTAAAAATCTTATAAGCTTTTTTAAAGACACTTACTCCTCCCCAGTGAGTTACACTTGGGTCGATTGCGATATTTTTCTCATCCATTTCTTTTCTTAATTGATCATCGATTCTTCCTACCATAATAGTTATATAGGGAGTCACTTTTGATGTATCAATCCCATTTGTTTTCGCCCTTTCTAGACCACGCTCAATTGCTTCAGCTGAAGCAATAACTTGTGATAAAGAAAAACTAACTGTTGCATTAACACAAACTCCTTGAGCAGTTAGGTCTTCAAATGTTTGAATGCCTTCACTTGTAGAGGGTGCCTTAATTGCAATATTAGGGGCGAGACTAGCAAGTTTCACACCATGTTCTGTCATAAGCTTTGAGTTTTTATAATACTTAGGATGGACTTGCACAGATAAACGACCCTTCATACCAGAAGTCTTTTCAAATACTGGCAATAAGACTTTTGAAGCTTCAGTACATACTGTCTCAACTAACTGCCAAGCAATTTCATCTTCAGTGCTATGAGGACAATCTTTTATAATCTTTTGTAAAACACTCTTCCACCTCGCTTCATCATTTTTAACTGCATTAAAAACAATCACAGGGTTTGACGTTGCTCCACTGGCACCTTTTAGGACAGCTTCTTCTAGTTCCGTAATATTACAGGAGTCATTCCACCACTGTGTCCCTACTTCGTTTGTTTCAATCATCTTAGAACTCATTGTCATCCTTTATTGTAAGTTTTTATAAAAATAGTTTCTTGCTATTAATGCATATTCTAATGGGTCTGCTTTTTTAGGGTCTTGCTCAGCTTCAACCACTAACCAGCCTTTATATTTATCATTTTTTAATCGCTCAAATAATGGGAGGTAATTCATCCCTCCATCACCAGGTACTGTAAAGATTCCTTCACTTACACAAGTTCTAAAATCCCAATGATTTTTCATTGCTAATTCTCGAATATGCACTCGAATATTTTTTGTATGTATATGTGTAATACGATTTTTAAATTTATCATAAATCTCAACTGGATCACAACCTGCAACCATGAGATGGCCGGTATCAAGAAGTAGTTGTAGATATTTAGTATTATTCATCAAAGAAATAATATGCTCTTTAGTTTGAACAACTGTTCCCATATGATGATGATAAACTGGTTTCATTCCCTGGCTGAGAGCAAAGTGAGCTAACTTATCAAGACCTCTAAAAAGTCTCTCCCACTCTGATACCGTTAACCAATCGAATTTATCAAATTCTAACGCTTTACCAGGGCTTCCATGAATGGCCCTTGTACATTCAGCTAATATAACTACATCTGAACCGGCCTCTTTTAAAAAATTAATATGACTTTCAAGAGATTTAATCTCAGATTCAAGATCTTTAGATAAAACATAGGTACTATGCCAACCAGAGATAAGCTCTAAGTTATATTCACCTAAGGTTGTATTCAAAGTCTTTGATTCTTTAGGGAATTTATTCCCTAGCTCTGTTCCTTCAAACCCTGCTTTTTGCATCTGTGATAAACAGGTCTGCAAAGAAATTTCTCCACCTAATTCATGAAAATCATCATTAGACCAATTAATGGGGTGTATTCCTAATTTAATCATTAATAATAAAACCTTTGTTCTTTTTTAGATGCAATATATTCACTATAAGTCTCTTGTACTTTTTTATCGTTTGAGACTTCACTTATTGGAACGTCCCACCACGAATACCCCTTAAGAGGAGTTGATGGTTCTACTTCTGTATAAATAAGTGAAGTCCCTTGTTCTTTCTTGGCATCTAGTAAAGCACTCTTAAATTCTGATTCATTCATAGCACTAAAAACTTTTGCTCCCAAACTTTTCGCATTTTCTACAAAGTTTATCTGAAGATTTTCACCATTTAATTCACTGGTCGCTCCAGCTCTATACCTAAACTCATTACCAAAACTTCTTCCTCCACATCCTCTTTGAAGATTGTGAATGCATTGATACCCAAAATTATTCACAAGTATAATTGTAATTTTTTTATTTTCTTGAATACTAGTAACGATCTCATGATTAAGCATAAGGTAAGATCCATCGCCTAAAACTGCATAAACTTCCCTACCAGGATTAGCTAGCTTCACTCCAAGGGCACCAGCAATTTCATACCCCATGCAGGAATATGCGTACTCACTGTGATAATCTTTACTCTCCTTGGATCTCCACAATTTATGAAGATCACCTGGTAATCCTCCTGCAGCATGTACAATTGTGGATTTATCATCAGTGAAATCATTTAAAACTCTAATCATTTCACTTTGATGCCATTTTTCATCGTCTTGTTTTTTAGGATGAGTTAATTCTTCATATTGCTCCATCCAGGATTGTTTTAATGTTTTTATTTTTTCTTGATAGTCATCACTTGTTTCAATTTTTTCTTCAACACAATTTATCTGAGTAAGAGTTTCTTTAATATCAGCTGGAATAGAAAAAGCACCATGTTTTTTTGAATCCATCTCGTTTATATTTATATTTACAAATCTAACTCCTGGATTCTTAAATTGAGTTTTGGAAGCAGTTGTAAAATCTGAATATCTACAACCTAATCCAATGATTAAGTCAGCTTCTTGTGCTAACGAGTTTGCTGCTAAATTTCCAGTTGTTCCTATTGAGCCTAGAGAGTAATCATGATTAAAATGTATTGCTCCAGTTCCAGCTTGAGTAAAACTACATGCAATTTTAAACTTATTACAAAACTCTTCTAATTCTTTACAGGCAACGGAATAATGTACTCCTCCACCAGCGATAATTAATGGCTTCTTAGCTTTTCTTAATAAGTCTTTAAATTCTTTCAACTCACCATGTGTAGGTGGCATCCTTCTTTGAATATATACTCTTTTTTCAAAAAAATTCTTAGGATATTTATACTTTTGAGCTTGCACATCTTCTGGAAGACAAATTGTCACAGCTCCCGTTTCTGATGGATTAATTAATACTCTCATCGCTTCTGGTAAACTCGTTAAAATTTGCTCAGGCCTATTGATTCGATCCCAAAACTTTGAAACAGCTTTAAAACAATCATTCACACTTATATCGTGACTTAATGGATTTTCTAATTGTTGAAGCACAGGATTAGGAATTCTATTTGCAAAAATATCGCTTGGTAATAATAAAACCGGGATTCTATTTGTTGTTGCAGTCGCTGCTGCGGTAATCATATTCGTTGCACCAGGACCAACTGAAGTAGTACATGCATAAATTTTTGAACGATTTAAACTTTTTGAATAAGCAATTGCACTATGGACCATTGCTTGCTCGTTTTTAGGTTGAAAAAACGGAAAGTCGCCTTCTGGGTCTTCCGAGATAGCTTGACCTAACCCAGCAACATTTCCATGACCAAAGATTCCCATTAATCCTGAGACAAAACGAGTTTGTTCTCCATCAATCTCAATATATTGATTCTTTAAAAATTTAATAATCGCAGCCGCACATGTTAGTTCAATCGTTTGCATTAAATTCCTTCAAAATCTTTTGGAACCCAACCTTGTTGAGATTTATCAAGAGTCCATTTGTGATCTTCAGTAAATTCAAAGCCAGTATAGGGATTTCCTTCTATATGCCTAACAACCCATAGATAATACATTCCGTATCCGGGGGCTGAGCATTGCGAATGATCAATATTGCCAGTTATTTTTATCGTATCGAAGTGTTTAACTTTATAAACATCTTCACCTAGCTCTCCATGTCCATAACCTTGAGGCTCAGTAAATCTATAGTGATAAATCTCAGGTTGTTCATGGTGGTGAGGAGGATATGA
Source organism: uncultured Bacteriovoracaceae bacterium (assembly GCA_938017795.1). Classification (GTDB taxonomy): domain Bacteria; phylum Bdellovibrionota; class Bacteriovoracia; order Bacteriovoracales; family Bacteriovoracaceae; genus JAHDHG01. Next base: position 55,209 of record CALIJZ010000020.1, on the reverse strand, counting down.
TGACCAACGTCCTGCAAGATTAATTACTTCTCCAATAACAAGATTTGATTCCGGTCTATTGGTTTTATCAAAAATTAATCTAACATTTCTCAAACATGCATCTTGAACTAAACCTTTACCTCTAAACTCTGGTGTTAAGTTCTCTTGATTAAAAAACATTGGTTCAAACTGTTTATCATTTGATGTTCTTGAAATGGCCCACTCACAATCAGTTTTAGCTTCAATCCTAACAGCACTATCTCCACAAACATGAATTGCAATCGGTGCTTCATCAAATAGAGAATCTCTTTTAATTGATTTTTTTATCCCACAAAATTCAACCTCTGCATTTCCACTCATTAATAACCAAACACTCTCTTTATTATGAGTTTCATAATGATCTGACCCTGCCCTCATTTTATGAATACCAAAATCAATCATAGTATCTAAATCATGCTCACCTTCAGTTGTTATTGAGTTATACCCATCTAGAAACCCATTACGATCTTTTTTAATTAAAGGATTCAAATTTCCTCCATTGAAACTGCTCTATTTTCTTTCATCGACAAATTGCAAGCTATCGCCAATCGGCAAGCTTCGAGTCCATCCTCTCCTGTTACACTTGGGCGCCTTCCTTCTCTAAGGGCACTCAAGAACTCGTTCATCTCATTAATATAAGACTCTCTATATCTTTCAAGAAAGAAAAAAGGTAACGCTTTTCTGCTAAGAGTTTCCTTGCCCCAATAATCTACTGTATTTTGCTTTTCATTCCTGGCAAATAAGCAACCTTTGTCTCCAAAAGCTTCAATTCTTTGATCATATCCATAAAGAGCTTGGCGGGAATTATCAATTATTCCTAAAGCTCCACTTTTAAACTTTAAAGTAATCATTGCTGAATCTATATCTCCAGCTTTTTTTATTTCATCACTTACAAGATGAGCACCTTTAGCAAAAACTTCAACAACATCTTCGCCCATGATAAACCTGGCCATGTCAAAGTCATGAATAGTCATATCATTAAATAATCCACCCGATACTTTTATATAACTAACCGGCGGCGGGGATGGATCACGACTAGTAATTTTTAAACTATGGGCCCTCCCAATTTTACCATCATTGATCTCTTGACGGAGTCCAGCAAAGTTACGATCAAATCTTCTATTAAATCCAATCTGTAAAGTCTTTCCAGACTCTTTCACGATTTCTAAAGTTTGCTTTATATTACCTTGATTAAAATCAATCGGTTTTTCACAAAAAATATGCTTGCCAGCAAGAGCTGACCTTCTAATAAAGTCACTATGGGTATCAGTTGATGAACAAACCATTATTGCTTCTACTTCTGAATCATTAAAAACCTCATCTGCTTCAGAGGATATTTTTGAAACACCTAAGGTTTGTCCAAGTTTTTGAGCATTTTCTTTAAAAGGATCACAAATATGAATAAGCTCTGCTCCATCGATAAATTTAACTAAATTATCAGCATGCAAACTTCCAATTCTTCCGGCTCCTAATAAACCTATTTTCATAGTCTTCCTTTCGTTGATTCATAAATTTCTAAAATTTGAGTTTTCAGTTTTTCATTTACTCCAACTCCTGCTGCGCCACCTTTTACAGATTTCTCAATATCAAATGGGTAGAAATATCCTCCGGCCTCTTCAATCATGATACTTGCATGAATGAAATCCCAGATTTGAAGATGCTCTTCAATGAAAGCGTCATACCTTCCAGCTGCAACATAAGCTAACCCAATTGCTCCACTACCACCAAGTCGAAGACTAACCTTATTTTTTATTAACTCACCTTTAATTCGATGAAGATGTGAGTTATCGGTTCTATAAGAATGACCAAGACAAACACAGCATTCATTTAAATTTTTAATATTAGAAACCTGAAGTTTTTTACCATTGAGAGTTGCACCTTTACCACGCTCACCAATAAATAATTCATCAGTTACAGGGTTAAATATTATTCCCCAAGTCACTTTTTTATTTTCAATAAAGCTTAAGCATATTCCCCACATTGGAATTTTTCTTAAAAAGTTTTCAGTTCCATCTAAAGGATCAATAATGAAACCACTTTGACCAAGATCTCCACCAGACTCTTCTGCTAAGATAGAATGACCAGAATAAGCTTGCTCAAGTTTCTCAATAAGAAAGTTTTCTATTTGCTTATCAGCTTGTGACAAATAATCTTGAGTTCCTTTTAAGCTCATTTCAGGATTCTTGTAATGCTCTAAGGCCATCACTCCTGCCTGCTTAACCCACTTAATACATTCGTTAATATTAACCTGACCAGTCACATTAATTCCTTAATTGCTTTTAATGAATCGGTAGAATCTAATTCTGGAAAATACTCAAACCCCACAAAACCTTGGTAATTATTTTCTTTTAAAATAGAAATAAATTTCTTGAAATCAAATTCGCCTTTTGAATCTGGTCCAGATCTGCCTGGCCAGTTCGCCAGGTGAATATGTCCAATATACATTAAATTCTCTGCAACTTCTTCATAAACATTCTCATTCATCATTCCCATATGATAGGCATCAAATAAAAGTTTTACTCGAGGAGAATCTACTCCTTTAATAATTTCAATCCCTCTGCGAGTTGAAGCTAATGAATAACCTGGATGATCTAACTTCGTATTAAGAGGTTCAAAAACAAAATTAAAATCATACTCTTCACCAAGCTTGGCTACTTCAGTTAAAGTAAGTATTGTTTGCTTCTGCTTCTCTGCCCAGTCTATCTCTAGATGAGGTTGATCTACTCCTCCCTTACTGTTTAGAGGATCCATTAAAAGCATTAAAGTGCTTACGCCTATAGACTTTGCTCTTAAGATATTTTTTTCAATTTCTTGAATATAACTTGTTCGATCAGATTCAAGGTAAGTTGTTCCTAATCTTTGCCCTGAAAATAATGCAACTTTGAGGGGGAGTTCAGTTTTTAACCACTCCCAATCCTTATCTTCAGCACTCCAGAATTCGATATGAGAAAAACCTAAGTTTTTAAGTTCTTGGCATTTATATTTGAAATCCTTGTCTTGAAAAAGCGGCTCGACACAAATTGAAAAATCCAACTCTAATCTCCTAATTTAATCCATTAAATTTATGATATTGATTATAATTATTGTATTGAACTCCCAAAGGATGATCAATCAAGTTCTAAGACTCTTATGAGAGTAACTTGCAAGTGAATATGTATTATTTAGTAGAGGGCCAAATTTTCGGTATCCAAGGACCTAATCGATAGAAGCAGGAGCTCTAGAGTTTTCAAATTGAATAATTCGACCATTTCTTTGAGCACTATCAACTGCTAGTTCAACATTATTTCTTCTTCCTTCTACTTCGATGATAGCTTTGTCGGAAGATAAATTCGTAATTCTAAAAACTGCACCAGAGTGATCTTTTCTCATTCTAGATAAAAAATCGGCAACTTCATTAAAGTTAGAATATTTCAAACTGATACGATTTTTTTCATCAAGATCAACATTTCTAGATAAAACAGTTGTTAAATTTGAAAATGGAGAAGAAGTTAACGAAAAAACCATTTGAGCTAATTTACTTGGAACTTCTTTCTTGGAAGAAACAATCGAATGATTACCTTCAAGGTTGTTTCCAAGTTCCAGAACCTTATTAGACTTATTTAAAAAAGTATAATCAATTTTATAACTAAAATTAAGTACATCCTCTTCATAACTTAATTTTTTCAACTTTAAATAGATATTTAATTTTACATCTGATTCACTTAATTGATCAGAATCTTTTCTCATATCAAAAACTTCATAATTATTACTTTCTGAGATTTTTTTCTTCCAAGAAAAAACTAAGCGTTCAGAAAAATCTCTTTCTATAGATTCAAACTCAGTCCAACTCAACCCACTTAAAGCATAATTAAAATCTATGAAAATTCTTTTTGAACTTTGATCATTAGATGGATTTGAAAAAGTATGGAAGTTAAAACCAAAAAGTAGCACTGTATATAAAATAAATCTCATATACTAAAGTTAACACAATTTCCTTTTAGAAGCTCGTTTACCTGACTGACCAACTTGGGATTAGGGTTAACATAATAGTCTTCCCCGAGGTTCATTTTTGCTCTACATTCACCATCATCAAAGACCAATTCTATAGGTGTTGTTCCTCTAAATGTTTGAAGAATCTTTTTTAACTCCATCATGGATCTTGAATTTTTCTCTTGAGCCCTTATAGAAATTGACACTTTTTTTACTTTATCTTGTGCTCTTTGCCCCAGTTTAAAAACCTCTGTAGGGAAAAATTTTCGAGGGTCTTCAGCTAGATTTACAAAACCCTTAACAATAACGGGATCATCAGTTCCTATTAGTGGTTCAAATTCTGCAAAAGTTTTAGGAAAAACTACACACTCTATCTTACCTGTTAAGTCTTCAAGCTTAGCAAAACACATACGATCACCTTTTTTTGTGATCAAGGCCTTCTCGATATTCATCATTCCAGCTAAAGTGTATTCTCGTTTATCATTACCTTCGACTTCATTAATTTGACCTATTTCTATCGAAACTAAATCTTTAATTATCGTTTTGACCGAATCAAGAGGATGACCTGAAACATAAATACCCATTAGGCTCGCTTCATAATTTAATTTTTCTTTATCATCAAAATCTTCTACATACTTTAAATCTATATTTTCAACATCAGATTTCATACCCTCAAAAGAGTCAAATAAATTAGACTGCCCATTTTCTATATCTTGCTGTTTTCTTGAAGAAAAACTTAAAATCGTTTCAAGGTTTTCTAAAAGAGTCGCTCTATTAGACTTATCACATCTATCAAATGCTCCGACTTTTATTAAAGATTCAAGAGCACGCTTATTTAAATTCTTCGAACTTACTCTAGAGCAAAGATCAATCAAACTCTCAAAAGATCCATTTTCTGTTCGCTCTGCTACGATTGCCTCAACTGCAGCATTACCTACATTTTTGACAGCTCCCATTCCAAATCTTATTTTTTCTTTGCCAATGGTATTAAATAACCACAATGATTCATTAATATCTGGAGGTAATATTTCAATCCCATGTTCTTTAGCATCATTAATATAATTCGTTATTTTATCTTTATTATTTAATTCAGTACCAAGAAGAGCTGCAAAAAATGGAGCTTTATAATAATACTTTAAAAAAGCTGTTTGATAAGCAATGACAGCATAAGCAACGGCGTGAGACTTATTAAATCCATACTCTGCAAACTTTGCCATTAAATCAAAAAGATCTTCAGCTTTTTTTACATCAAAGCCATTTTTAAGAGCACCTTCTTTGAAGATCTCTTTATGTTTATCCATCTCTTTGATTTTTTTCTTACCCATTGCACGTCTGAGCATATCTGCTTGGCCAAGAGTATAATTGGCAATAATCCTCGAGATATTCATAACCTGTTCTTGATAAACAACAATCCCGTACGTTTCTTTTAAAATGTCTCTTAATTGCTCGAAAGGGAAAGTCATCTCTTTACGACCATGCTTGATTTCAATAAAATCATCAACCATTCCAGAACCAAGTGGTCCCGGTCTAAAGAGTGCATTAATAGCAGTAATGTCTTCAATATTATCAGGTTTAATTCTTTTACATAGATCCTTCATTCCCGAAGACTCTAATTGAAATACTCCAGAAGTTTGTCCTGTAGATATATATTCATAAATATTTTTATCTTCAATATCTATGGCTTCTATATCGAAAGCATCATCGTAATCTCTTCTGATTAAGTTCACAGCATTTTGAATAACAGTAAGAGTTTTCAATCCAAGAAAATCAAATTTAACCAGACCAATTTTTTCTGAAAAGTCTTTATCAAACTGAACAACCTGTTCGCCTTCTCGACCTTTATACAAAGGACAATAATTAACCAAAGGTTCGTTGGTTATAATTACTCCCGCCGCATGAATAGAAGCATGTCTTAACAGACCTTCTAATCTCCTGGAAATATCAATAATTCTTTTTATTTTCTTATCTGTATCATAGGCCTCTTGAAACTTAGGCTCAATCTCAAGTGCTCTATCAAGTGTAATCCCTAATTCATCTGGAATTAACTTTGCAAGAGTGTCTGATTCCGAATATGGAAGTCCAAAAACTCGAGCAACATCTCTGATACATGCTTTTGCTTGAAGTTTTCCAAAAGTAATAATCTGCCCAACCCTTTCTTGCCCATACTTCTTAGTTACATATTCAATAACTTCAGCTCTTCTTTCCTGACAAAAATCTATGTCAAAGTCTGGCATGGAGATTCTTTCAGGATTAATAAATCTTTCAAAAAGAAGATTGTAAGGAAGAGGATTAATATTTGTAATATCTAATGAGTAAGCAACCAATGATCCTGCTCCAGATCCACGCCCTGGTCCCACTGGAATATTTTCTTGCTTTGACCATCTAATAAAGTCAGATACGATTAAGAAGTATCCTGAAAACCCTGTACTTTGGATCATCGTAATCTCTTCTTCTAACCGACTAATATATTTAGGCTTTAACTCTGATTCCCAATTAGGGTCTTGCTTTAGTTTTATAAAATGTGGTCCATTAAATCTTAGTTCTAAACCTTCTTTGGCTTCTCTTGCAAAATACTCTTCAGGAGTTTCTTGAGTTTTAATTTCAAAATCTGGTAGATGATAAATTTGTCTGCCACGCTCATCTTTCCACTTAAGCTCAAGATTACATTTATCAGCAATCCTTAAAGTGTTATCACAGGCCTCTTTGTGATAATCAAAAGCTTTTCTCATATGCTCAGCCGATTTAAAAAAGAATTCATTTGTAGTCAGCTTCATTCTTTTTTCATCTAAGAAAGTTTTACCAGTCTGAATACATAATAAAACCTCTTGAGCAGCAGCATCATCTCGAGTTAAGTAATGAACATCATTCGTAGCAACAAGTGGAAGTGATAAATCACTAGCATAGCTAATTAATTTTTTATTAACCTCAACTTGCTCTTCGATTCCATTTTCTTGTATCTCAAGATAAAAATCATCTTTAAAGATTTCTCTATATTTTAAAATAGCGTCGTGGGCCCGTTCATCATTTCCGGTGAATAAATTATAAGCAACTTCCCCTTTAAGACACGCAGTTGTGGCAACTAATCCCTCAGAGAATTCTTTTAATAATTCCAGATCAGCTCTTGGCTTATAATAAAAACCTTCAAGATAAGCTTTAGATAAAAGTTTACACAAATTTCTATAACCAGTTAGGTTTTTAGCAATTAAAACCAAGTGATGAATTTGAAACTTACTCTCTTCAGCGTCTTGAGAGTCTAGAACGACTGATCTTCTGGCAACTTTTCGATCAAACCTAGAGCCAGGAGTGAAGTAAATTTCACTACCAATCAAAGGCTTGATTCCTGAAGCTTTAGCTTGAGTATAGAAATCAATAGCTCCAAACATATTCCCGTGATCAGTACTAGCAACTGCTGGCATACCAAACTCTTGAGCCTGCTGAAAGAGGTCCTTCAATCTAAGAGCACCATCTAATAATGAATACTGAGTATGCAGATGCAGATGAACAAAACTATCAGAATGGGTATTTAAATAACTCAAAAAATGATCTCCACTGGAGATCTCATAATGAATGAGTAATTTTATTCAGTATAGGAAAAAATACTGGAATCTTTTGACAACAGGCCAATATTGGGACAAAAACAACTGGATTTTATTTACTTAGGTGAACTAGCAATTCCTCGAGATTTTTTAGACCTTTTCTTGGCCACATATTTTGTTGTTGGTAGCAATCCAGAAATAGTGATTTTATCCTTAACTCCAACACCCATATAGCTTAGTCCATCTTTTTTCTTATCAAATCGGAAGTCTTTAAGTACGACATCCATATCAAATGCAACTTTGCTTCCTTTCTTTTTAAACTTAAATGGTATCTTCTTCTTAACACCTCTAATCTCAACAATAGCAACACCCTTACCTTTAGAGCCCATAGCTTTATGAATAACAATCTTAGGGTGAGACTTAATATTTAATCTTTTATAAAGGTGGGAATCTCTTAGACCAATTCCTGTTTTTAATTCTTTTGCTTTAACATACATATTTTTTGCAAAAAACTTTGAACCCATCGTTTTTACAATACCGTTATGAATTTTTGCTTTCGCTTCAAATGATCCAGCTGGAGATAGGCCAATATGAACTTTAACGTCACTTGCTATGACAAAAGAACTTAATAAAAATAAACCTAAAAATAATTTTTTCATTTTCCTCACTCCCATTCTATTGTCCCTGGAGGCTTAGAAGTGATGTCATAAACAACCCTCGTAATCCCAGAAACCTCATTTGTAATTCTAGAAGATATTTTATCTAGAACTTCATAGGGCACATGCGACCAAGTCGCAGTCATCCCATCCCTACTACCTACTATTCTAACACATATTACCTCTTCGTACGCTCGAGCGTCTCCCTTAACCCCTACAGTCTTTTGAGGAATATGAACTGTAAGAGACTGCCAACATTTATTGTAAAAGCCACTCTCAACTAACTCCTCTAGCAATATTTGATCACTTTTTTGAACCTGCTCGATTTTAACACTATCTATGGCACCAAGTATTCTAATTCCTAGACCTGGACCAGGAAAAGGATGCCTATACAACCAAGAATGCTCTAGATCTAAAAATGAACCAATTTTTCTGACTTCATCTTTAAATAAGCTCTTCAAGGGTTCTAATAATTTAAGATTCATCTTCTCTGGAAGTCCACCAACATTATGATGTGATTTGATAGTAACTGACTTACCACCTTTTTTATGAGGGCTATGAGATTCAATGATATCTGGATATAAAGTACCTTGGAGTAAATAAGTAAATTTAATATCTTTTGTTTCTTCAAATTCTTTAACTTTTTGATCAAAAACTTCAATAAAAGTTGTACCGATAATTTTTCTTTTCTTTTCCGGATCACTTACTGACTCAAGTTTACTTAGAAAGATTTCTCTAGCATCTATAGTTTCAATATTTAGTTGAGATTTATTTTTTAAAAGTTCAATATGCTTATAGTCCTGAGGTCGTAAAAGTCCATGATCAACAAAAAAGCAATATAGCTTTTTACCTAATTTTTTATGAGCAATACTGGCTGCAACCAATGAATCTACACCTCCAGAGAATGCACATAATACATATTCATCACCAATATCATCTACTTCATCTAGGCAAGTTTGATAAATTTCTTCATTATGCCAATTTTTTTCAAGCCCAATCTTATCGACAAAATGTAATAAAATTTCTTTTCCTCTTACAGTATGGATAACTTCCGGATGGAATTGCAATCCCCAAAAATTTAATGATTGATGTTTTATTCCTGCAATTAAATCATTTTCACTTTTTAAGAAAACATCAAACTCTTTAGGACAAATAGAAACATGGTCACTGTGGCTCATCCAAGCAATAAACTCATTATTAACTTTAAAGGTATTATTTAGATCATGAACCTTACTCTTACCATATTCTCCAATAGTGCCTTTATGAACTGTTCCACCAAAGTGCTGTGCCATAAGTTGCATACCATAACAAATTCCAAGGACTGGGAAGCCTTGATTAAAGTAGGGAGAATAATCAGTAGAATCTTCAAAGACTGATTGAGGTCCCCCAGATAAGATTAATAAACCTGGTTTCTCATGTTTTAAAAATTCAAATGATTGCTCAATAGTTAAAATCTCAGACTTATAACCAAGTTCTCTATAAATCCGTGCAATAAGTTGGGTATATTGAGAACCAAAATCAACAATCCAAATCTGAGCATTCAATTTCCAAACCTTCCTAACGATGTATCAGCCAGTAGATGAAAGTGAGTATAAAAAACACTTTGTCCTCCACTAACTCCTTGATTGGTAACAATACGATAACCAGATTTATCTAGACCTGTCTGACTAGCATACTCTGCAATCGCCTCAAAAGTTTCAAGTACTTGGTGAGGAGTTTCTTTAACCATTTCTGAGATATTTTTTGTTTTTTTTAATTTGTGAATAAATAATATATGAGTTTTAGCTTGAGGAGCAATATCCTTAAAAGCCATCACATTTTCATTTTCAAAAACAATATCAGCAGGAATTTCTTTTTTTAAAATTTTTTCGAAGATGCTTTCTTCATTACTCACAGTCTTGCCTCAGCACTTTGACGTACTCGTTTTATCGAACACCCAAGACCTGATAGCTTGTCTTCAAAGCAATCATAACCTCTATCCAAGTGATAAACTCTATGAATAGAAGTTTCTCCTTCGGCAACCATAGAAGCTAAAACTAAAGCAGCACTTGCTCGTAAATCTGTACACATGACTGGAGCAGCTTTTAACTTTTTTCCACCAACAATGACAGCAGTCTGATCGTTCAATCTAATATCAGCACCCATTCTATTTAACTCTGCAACGTGCATAAACCTATTTTCAAAAATTTCTTCAGAAAGAATTGAAGTATCATTAATCATAGTAGCAAGTGCCATAAATTGAGCTTGAACATCAGTAGGAAAGTACGGATAAGGCATGGTCCTTAAATTGAATCCAGACAGCTCTTTATTGCGAGGTAAAACCTCTACCGTATTATCATAAACTTTCAAATTAGCATGACTCATTTTTAAAGCGTTTAAAACCGATCGAATATGACCTGATTCTAAATCTTCAATAACAATATTAGAATTAGTCATCACTCCTGCTATAATTAATGTCGAAGCCTCAATTCTATCGGCAATAGGGGTATAACTAATTTGCTCATTGTCTGAACTTTGATCAATTCCTTGAATAGTAATTTTTTCACTACCTAGACCAGTAATTTTTAAATTTTTAAAAGCTGCTAAAAGAAAGTTACCAAGATCTTCAATTTCAGGTTCTCGAGCAGCATTTTGAATAATCGTTTCACCTTCGGCAAAAACAGCTGCCATTAATAAATTCTCAGTTGCTCCAACAGATGGAAAAGCTAAGTTTATTTCAGCACCTTGTAATCTTGTAGCTTTTGCATTGATATAACCTGACTCCACAATAATTTCAGCACCCATTTTCTTCAGGCCTAGAATATGAAGATCTACGGGCCTTGTTCCAATGGCACAACCACCAGGAAGAGAAACTCTTGCTTCACCATAACGACTAAGTAATGGTCCAAGCACTAAGATAGAAGCTCTCATTTTCCTAACTAAGTCATAAGCAGCATAGGTATTATTAATTCCGGAGGTATCAATATAATCTCCATCTATTTTTACTCCAAAGCTCATTAAGAGCTCTTTGATCGTTTTAACATCTCTCAATTTTGGTAAATTACTAATAGCTATAGGGTTTTTACATAAAAGAGACGCCGCTATTATAGGCAAGCTAGAATTTTTTGCTTTAGAAACCTTAACTGAACCTTCTAGCCGGGCTGGGCCTTGAATTTTAAAACTATCCATAGAGACACTATATGAAAATTTTTAAACTTTAAGAACCCCCTAGCATCTGATAAATATTAAAAAATGTACAAAGTTATACAGTTAGATTCAAATAATTTGGAAAACTTACATTTTTTACGGGCCAAAGTTTTAAGACCTGGCTTACCAGTTCAAAATTCTCATTACCCTGAGGATACTCACCCTGAAACCATTCATTTAGCAATACAGAATTCTGATAATCAAATATGCTCCATCGCAACATTTATTAGTCAGAGCTCCCCCCTTTTTAATGAGGAGCGTCAATATCGTCTCAGAGGAATGGCCACTCAAGAGCTCTATAGAAAGCAAGGTCTAGCTTCAATGTTAATAAAAAAGGGAGTTAGTCTTATCTCTAGAAATAAGTTCTCTCTTATATGGTGTAACGCGAGGGTATCAGCATTGAGCTTTTATGAAGGATTAGGCTTTATTCCAATTGGAGAAGAATTTGAAATTGATCATATTGGAGCACACTTTGTAATGAAAAAATTACTCTAACTTTAACATTTGTTAAGGATAAAAATTCATTAATTCTTTAGAAGTATCTTAGGAGTTAATTATGAATATCACCGAAAGTTCTTTTTCGACCAATTTACCTTATTCCCCAAGAGTAAGTATTTCCACAATTGAATTTAAAGAAAATCAAAAACTCTTTGTTGTCAGAGATGATGTTCTTCCAGGAGGAACTAAACAACGAGCTATCATTCCTTACCTTCAATCCTTACAAAAAAAAGGATTTAATCATTTTATTTATCTAAGTCATTTTTGTGGATTTTCTCAAATTTCTTTAGCTCATGGTTGTAAAGTTTTAGGATTAAAATGCACCATTTTTACTACTCACGATTTAAATAATGAACTTCATAACAATTCTGCAATTGCAAAAGAATATGGGGCTCAAATATATACTTGTGCTTCTCTTGATCAAGCAGAATATGAAGCAAAGGAATTTGTTGATACAAATTTAAGAAATCATCTTATTCCTACTGGTTTTCATGATGAGGAATTTATAAATATATTATCAGAAACTCTTCAAGAACAATGGGATTATATTCAAAGTAAATTTCTAATAAATGAAGTATGGTTGCCTTTTGGAAGTGGAGCTTTAGTTAATGCTTTTAAAAAAGTAATTCCTGAATATATCACTCTTCATGTGGTTGATTTAAATATCCTTGATCCATATGATCAAAAAGTAGTGAGCATAAAGAATGATAAAAGAGTTGTTTATCATCAATCAAACTTAGCTTTTCATGAAGTTTCTAATAATCCTCCACCTATTCAAGCAAATGATTATTATGATGCGAAAGTATGGGAACATATAATATTACAACCAGGTCAAAATGCACTTTGGTGGAATGTTGCTAAATAGAAAGTTCTTGTAAAACTTCATAATTAGTCCAGTCATCTTTAGAAGGGTTAAACTCTCCCTTAAAAACTAATATTTGTGAAGGTTCTCTAGGATCTCTAAAGTAATTCATTTCAACATCACCATTTTCATCTATAAGCTGAACAATTTCGACAGAATCTGGGTCAGCCCCACCGACACCCATAATTTCTTGTTGACGGCCATATTGATAAGAAAATTCAGGATATAATTGTTTTAACCTTGTTAGATCTATATCTTTCTTAGATTGTTTCATTCCTACTAGCACCCTTGCGGATAATTTCCTCTGCAGCTCTATATCATGATGCTTTCCATAGTCAGCTATAACCATCGCTCCCATCGCATAGGCTTTGGCCACTGTCCTATTTTTAGAGGTAGAGTATCCATAACTTGTTCTATATTGTGGTCCAACTTCTGAGTGATCTCTAGCCATTTGAACAAAGTCTCCATTATAGAGCTCTTGATTATACCTTTTAAAATCTTTTTTAATTTCTTGAAGAATTCTTGTTTGAGACTTCTTGCTAAGACCTGCAGTATTATTACTAGTTAAAAGACCAGGAGAGAGAGATTTAAAAATCGAAACGATGTCATCATCTCCAAAACTTTTACTTTGATAAGAAAGACCTCGCCAAATTGTCCTGTCATAATACCAAAGATCTCTTTTAGCTTGGAATTTTTTTAAATCTAAAAAAGAATGTCTGCCAAACCAATCAAGAAAATCTTTATCAGCAAAATTTAACCTTACATGCTCTATGCCAAACTTTTTATGATCATAAATTAAATTATGCTTTTTTTGAAAATCGATAAATGATTCTATTAAATCTTTATAAGCAGTATTAATATCTACTTGAGCATTATTTATCCATCCAGGCTTACCTTTTAAATACTCACGATAAAATGGAATGAATTGCTTTTTATCAATTAGAATATTTTTATAATCTTCTGAAATCTTTATTGAACCTTGCTTCTTTAAATCAATTTTTAATTCTCTTACTAGCTTAGGCAAAATCCATTCAGATGAATTGCTTAACTTTAGACCAAGGTCTTGACGTTTTTTAAAATCTAGAATTATTTCTCTAGAGTTGATCATCCCAAATTGAATTTCTTCAATCCATTTTGCTTCTGAAAAATATAAATCATTAGATGGATTTAATAATCGGCTTGGTGGAAGTCCTACTTTTAATAATTGATTATTTAGGGCAAATTCTCGAATTGTTCTTCCATTACCATCTCGAAATGGATGAATCGAAACAAGGTTTCTTTGAAACTTGGCAACAAGAGTAATAAATCCCTTAATATCCTCTGAAGCTTCAAGAGGTCCAATTTGATTACGTTTTAAAACAAACCACTCTAATAAATCCTCAACTAATGCATTGACTAATTTTCTTGTAAGAATTTTTTTATCACCAATTTTATTGGCCTGAAAAGCTTGGATACTTTTAACCAAGTCTTGATGTTTGGCACTTAAAAGATTTAACGTTTTTGCTTGAATAGACTCAGCATCGGGATATTGAATAAACCCTATCGATTTATCACCGTCTTTGCTTTGTTCTTTGAAATAAAGATAAGGGTTTTTGTTAATTTCTTTTACAACTATTTCTGAAATTGATCTTGATTTAGGAACATTCCCTATGACTGGTATATCTCTTAATTGACCGGGGCCAGCACCATCCTGTCCTTTCATCATAAGTTCATGAGACTTTAATAAAACTTCTATTTTAGGCGAAGCATCTACACTATTAAGATAGTGTTTAACTTCTTGAAAGTTACCAAACAAGGTAGACTTTTCTTTCCAACCAAATATTTTATTAAAAAATTTCTTCACCCTATTACTAGATGAATTTAAGTTATACAAGGTTGAAAGATCAACATCAGCAACGCTTCTATCATCAACTAAAAATTTATGAATCTGCGATAATTGATCATCAAAATCTATATAATAAATCGCATCCATATTAGCTAGAACTTGCTCTTTTTCAATTTCTGAAAAATTTGAAAATGTTCTTTTAAGCTCTACGAAATTATCTGTATGATTTTCATTAACGATCCTTGATAGATATTGATCACAATAAGCAGACTCATCTCTAGCAATAGATCGATTTTTTTGAAGACTCGAACAACTAAGTAAAATAGTAAGAATCAAGAAATATAAACTGGCTTTCATTATGACTAATTATATCAAAGATTGAGTCTAGACTTTTAGTATATCAAAATTTTCTTATGAATTGATTCTCTTATTATTCTCATCAACCATTACAAGCAGTGGTGAATATCCATCTGCCTCAGTTTCTTCCATAGTGTGATAACCAATAATAATGACTTTATCACCAATTTCGGCTTTTCTAGCAGCAGCTCCATTTAGGCAGATCTCACCATCTTTTCCATTAATGATATAGGTCGATAGCCTTTGTCCGTTATTAACATTAACGATATCCACCTTTTGATTTAACTTAAGCCCTGCAGCTTTATAAAGCTTGGGATCAATTGAAACTGATCCTTCATAATTTAGATTAGCATCTGTAACTGTTGCTCTGTGAATTTTACCTCTTAACATTTCTAATATTGCCATAACTTTCCTTTATATATTTTTTGAAATAAAACTTAAAAGTCCTTTTAATACCAAATCCGGAACAATTTCATCAAAAATATCTTCTCCCTTGAACATAGAGGAAAAACCGCCTGTTCCAATAATAATTGCCTGATCGTTAAAAACTTCTAATTTGTATCTAGCAACCAATTCTTTTATTAAGCCTAATTGTGAAAAATAAATTCCTGATTGAATGGACTCTATAGTTGTCTGTCCTAAACTATTAAATGGCTTAATAATTTCAACCGAAGGTAGCATCGCGGTTTTTTCTTCTAAAACTTCCATAGAGATCCTGGGTCCCGGAGCAATAGCTCCACCAAGATACTCGTTTTTCTCATTAACTAAACAAAACGTTGTAGCAGTTCCTAAATCAACAATAATTTTATTTCTATCTCCAAATAAAACATTTGCTCCCATGGCATTTGCAATCCTATCGGCTCCTACTTCAAGTGGGTTTTTATACTTGATCTTAAGTCCAGTTTTCATCCCTGGACCAAGAGTAATGGGCTCTATGTTTAAGTATTTTCGTACGGCATTTTTTAAAGAGTGAATGACTGCTGGTACTACAGAACAAAAGCCAACTGCAGTAATCGTTTTAGGATCAAGCTTTTGTTCTCTTAAAATATTACCTAAAAAAAGTGCAAGTTCATCACTAGATAGACCATCAACCCCTTTTTTACGAAAAGAAAATAAAAACTTATCACCATCATAAGCTCCACCATACATTTGGGTATTCCCGACATCTAAACAAAGTATCATTTTTGCTTCTCCCATAATTTTAATAAATTTTTAGCCATCGCGATTTTACTCTCAAAAACACATTTCATTTTATCCCGATCAAATATTCTCCCCATATGATTTTCATTTGAAATGTCTGATAAATCATTATGAACAACATAATCAACATGCCCATCAAGAAACAACTTTCTAACTGCCTCCTGAGCTTCAACTTCACTAGCATTACTCGTTAATTTAAAACCTACAACTTTAATTTCTTTGTTTTGAGAAAACTCTTTAAGCAGCTGAATTAACTTAGGATTTTTCTTAAATTTTAACTCAAAGTCTTTACCAGATGGAATTTTATCAAACTCTTTAATTGAAAAGTTTTTTCCATCAACGATGGCACTGCTAGGGGTATAATCACTTACCGCCGCACACATAATTACTAAATCATAATTTGATTGACCTAAGATATCTTGAATTTTCTCTCGTAGATCTTGAAAATCAGTGAAGGAATAATTCTTTGCTATTTTTGAATGTATCGAATTTAATCCATAAAGCTGACTTACTTCATAATCTTGCTCTGCAAAAAAATCTGCTAAAAAGCTTCCAGTTTTACCGCTACTAATATTAGATATAAATCTAATATTATCTATATATTCTCTAGTTGGTCCCGAGATGATCAATATTTTGTTCAATCTGTATTTTCTCCATTACTTCAAAAGGTTCAAAGAGTCTTCCTTTACCAGTATCACCACAGGCAACTGATCCAATATTAGGACCTAACATTTTGGCTCCCCAAGATTCAAGTTTTTTGATATTTTCTCTAGTTGCAGGATTTTCATACATTGAAGGATTCATAGAAGGAGCAATCCATAAAGGTGACTTGTAATTTAACGCCAACAAGGTGGCACTTCCAAGACAATCTGCTCTTCCATTAGCAATTCTAGCTATAAAATCAGCACTTGCAGGGTAAACTAAAAATAAATCGTAATTTCTCGTTAAATAAATATGATCCATCATTTTAGTACGATCAAAAATATCGACCAAAGGAGCTCTATCAGTCATCGCTTCAACTAAAGCTTCACCAATAAACTTCTTAGAATTTTCAGTCATAATGACGTCACAATAAATTCCTTGCTTCTTAAAATTAGATAGTAAATCAATCGCTTTATAAACAGAGACTGATCCAGTCATAACTACTAAAACTTTTTTAAATTTCGACATTATCAATTAACCTCACTTCTTCAATCTCAACAGCTCCAAACCTTCTTCCCATCCAAGATGTAATATATTCAACATTAAGACCAAGTGACTCAAGTTGATTTCTTGCCTCTTCATCACTACTTGCTTGAGATAAGGTCTTATAAATATAAGATGCTCTTTCTTTACCTTGTTTACTGAGTCTCTTGTTTCGAGAGCTCATTGCAAGTCCGGAAGTTTCTCTAATAGTTTCAAGTGCAATAATATTCATATCCATAAAAAAATCTTTAACCATCTCTTTTATTAAAATGTATTGCTGGTAATCTTTTTTTCCAAAATATGCATTACCTGGTCGAACTATATTTAGAAGCTTCATCACAACAGTTAATACTCCATCAAAATGCCCTGGTCGGAACTTTCCTTCTAGGACTAGTGAATTCTTGAGCTCTAATACTTTGTAATTATAGCCATTAGGATAAATATCTTCTCTTGAAGGTGTAAAAACAAGATCAACATCTAAACTCTCCAAAGTTGATAAATCCTCGGGCAATGAACTTGGATAAGTTTCTAAGTCTGATTCATTATTAAATTGAGTTGGATTTAAAAAAATTGAAACAACCGTTATCTTATTTTCATTTATACTTTCTTTTATTAAACTGAGGTGACCATCATGAAGACCTCCTAAAGTTGGAACAAATCCAATATCTAAAGAACTTCTTTGATCTCGCCATGACTTAAATTCTTTTATTGATTTAAGAACTTTCATTGAAAGCTCTCTTCTAAATTAGGAAAGCTTTTTTGATTAACCTCTTTTACATAAGAATTAATCCCTTCAATGACTTTCGAATTAAGACTTGAAAAATCTCTGACAAATTTGAATTGATCAGAACTTAAACCCAATAGGTCATGAAGAACTAAGACTTGCCCATCAACATCTACTCCTGCACCAATTCCAATAATGGGGATTGAGAGTTTTTCTTGAATTTGTTTTGCCAGAGAATTCGGAACACATTCTAGAACAATAGAAAACACTCCGAGATCTTCTAGAACTAGTGCTTGATGAATAATCTCTTCAAAACTTTTCTTATCTCTACCTTGTACTCTAAACCCTCCTAGAGATTGATAATATTGTGGAGTCAACCCGAGATGACCCATCACTGGGATTCCGGATTGTACTAGTGAGGAAATAACTTGCTCTTGCCCTATTACACCTTCTACTTTGATTCCAGAACTTCCAGCACTCATTAATTGATGAGCTACCTCCATAGCATAAGGAATTCCTTTTCTTGTTGATAAAAATGGCATATCAGAAATAATAATTTTGTCAGGACAACCTCTTTTAACTGCTTCTGTATGAAGTTTCATCATTTCAGTAGTAACGCTAAGTGTATTTTCATGTCCATAAACAACCATACCAAGACTATCTCCTACTAAGATACAATCGACTTCGGTTTGGTTAATTAGTTTTGCAAAGGTATAATCATAGCAAGTTACCATCGATAATTTCTTATCATTTCTTTTGAAGTTCTTAACATATTTCATCGAATTCCTCTTTTCTAAAATCTTTAAAAGACTGAAGTAATTTTTTTAAATTTTGATTTATTTTAAAAGACTCTTGGTATTCTTGTATCAATTCACCTTCTTGTCTTTCTAATGGACCAGTAAAGTTTCTATTTGAGTCTAGAATTTCAGTCGTAGTTCTCTTTAAATACTCTTCAAGATGTTTAGAATCTCCAAATTTGTCTTGAAACTCTCTTTTTGCAAATTCCCATAGATACTTGGTGAAATTTCCACTCATCACGCATAAGAAATGATAATAAATTTTTTCTTCAGGATCTATTTCAAACAAAGAGTTCTTAATCTCAGGGAAGAACTTCTTGAATTTGCTCGCAGAAAAATCAATTCCAAAGCTCATAGAGTACAAAGTATTTAGATCTAAAGTTTTATTTTTAGGAAAGCTCATCAAGGGATGCATTCCAAAGATTTCTTTTGAATAGAAACTACCAGAGAAATGAAAACACTTTTTTGATTTCAAAGATGGATACTGATTAAAGATACCTTCCAAAGAAGATGTGGAGATGGCCAAAAAAACGATCTCTGCAGGTTTGGAAACTTCTGATAATTTAAGCAAAGAGTCTTTATTCCAATGAATAAGATCCATCTCTATAGAAGAAAAATAAAAAGAAATGTTTTGGGCCAATGCCCCATTGCCAATAATTAAGTATTTCATAAATTTAGTACCTGTCTAAAAGATCAAGTCTGACTATATTTTACTTCATATCTAGGTAAAATAAAATGATTTATGTTTTTTATTTAAGCTAAACCTCTTTAAATTGAGTTCGCAATAATTGTCATTACTGTATTCTGAAATACTCTCTTAGTAATTCTTACATTTGACGAATTTATTGATTTAAGTGATTTTTAATAAGTTATCAACAATTCAAGGGAGAAATTATGAAGTTATTTTTAATGTTATTAATGAGTACAACGACTAGTTTTGCAGGCTTTAAAATGGGTAAATATATCGGTCTAGATAAATCTGGAAACGATTGTGAAATAACTTTTCATATTACTAGTTATACAAACGCAATCAAGAACCCAATTAATGAAGAAATTTATGTATCTATTCCAGGTCATAAAGAATTATTTATTTTAACTCATATGCCTTCTTTAGATAGCTTGACCGGAGAAATTACAGTAGAAAAATCTTTTTTAAGAGATTTCAAAGGAACAAACTCTGGAGCACTAGCTTTAAGTGTTGAACTTCAAAATGGAGTTGTTGGTCATTTCCCTTCGACTTTTTCTTATACAGAGCATGATTGGAAGAAAAATGTTTCCAAAGCAAGAGTTTGTACTAACTTACAAATCGTAGATTAATTTTTATATTTTAGTGAGAGGGAGAGCTCAAACGTAGCAACTTCCTCTTCACTTATTTCTGGACACTTTGCTGTAATCTTCAACACTTTATTCATTCGAACATTTGGTTGTTCTATTACATTTTTTACAAGTGTTTTTATCTCTTGATTTTGATTGCAATAAAAGTGAGTAGCACCCATTGCTCTTTTAGAAAAATTCACCTTTAGATCTTTAAAAGACAGGTGAATATTTGAACCAGATTCTTTTATATACTTCATGGCAACTATCCCTCCAGCTACATCGGCTCCAACACATAAGGCCCCAAAATACATACTTTTTAAATGATTCTTAGTTCGCCAATTTAGTGGGATTTTAATTTCAGTTGAATGATCATCTAGATTTATAATCTTAGGAGAGACATAGAAAATCATTGGAACTTTTAAAAGCCCAAAAGATTTCAGAAGAAAATTGTTCATTATTTAATATTATTCTTTAATTTGTATTTTTTGAATAACATTTTGATCGTACATAACTCTAAACTCAATTTTATTTCCATCACTTTCCAAACAATTTGATCCCTGGTAATGCATTCCAGACATCGTATCAACTATATATTCTTCATCACCTGGGCCTGAATAGTTTTTTAACTTTCTTGTAAACTCAGTACAATCAGCAGTTTTTTTATCAGATAATAACTGAAGAGTATCAAGACTTAATTGACGACCAAAAAACCCTTTAATGAGAGGAGGTTGATTATGAAGATCACTTTTATCTAGAGCAGGATCAAGGTTAAAAAGGGTTTGTTGTGAATTTTCTAAATATTTAAAATTAATAAAATATTTACCTTTACTTAAAAATCTAAAAAGGAAAAAAGGTTTAGAAACAGAAACTTCAAAAGCTAAAAGAGCTGAACTTCTAGCGTGGCAATGATATTTTTTTGAATTCTTTTCAGTACAAAGCATGTCATAGTCACGTTGGATATATTCGACAACATTTTCAAAGATATATTGATCAGAAGCTCCAAAGCTTGTACCAACTAAAAACATAGAAATTAATAATATTTTCATAACCCATCCTTTGCAATATCTATTTAGTACAACTTTGCGGCGAGTTAATCAAGGAACTATTTGTAGGAGTGTCTATCTCTTCACATGACGCATGTTACTAGCGAGTACTTTCTTTCTAATTCTGATCGTTTCAGGAGTAATCTCTACCCATTCATCATCATCAATCCAGTCAATTGCCCAATCTAGAGTTCTATTCTTAATTGGAGGTAAGATAATATTCACATCTTTACCAGCAGTTCTCATACTACTTAAATGCTTTTCACGACAGCAATTTACGTTCAAATCATTCTGCCTAGTATGCTCCCCAATGACCATCCCTTCATAAACTGCTTCACCTGGCTTTAAAAATTGCTTACCAGAACTTAGGAGATTAAATAATGCATAAGGAGTCGTTTTTCCTTTTCTATCTGAAATAAGAGCACCATTGGCCCTTGCTAACATTTTACCAATATGAGGTCTGTAATCTAAAAAGTATGAACTCATTAATCCTTCACCACGAGTCAGAGTTAAGAACATTGAGCGCAATCCAATCAGTCCACGAGATGGAATAACAAATTCAACTTTTGCTCGTCCATCACCATAAGGGGCCATCGCAGACATAACTCCCTTACGTGTTGCCATTTTCTCGGTAACTGCTCCCGTACAATCTTCAGGAATATCTACAACTACATTTTCAAATGGCTCACTTAAAACACCATCAATTTCTCTAGTAATTACACTTGGTCTTGAAACCATTAATTCAAAACCTTTTCTTCTAATTTCTTCAAAGACGATAGCAAGCTGAAGCTCCCCTCTACCTTTAAGAACAAAAACTTTAGGATCATCTGTTTCTTGATATTTTAGTGCAACATTATGTCTACAAGCATCTTGTAAAAACTCTTCTAACTTTCTACTTGTTAAATATTCTCCTTCTTGACCAGCAAGAGGCGAAGTATTTACAGAACAACTAATAGAAACTGTAGGTGGTTCTATCTCAATTCTAGGTAGTGGAGTCTCCAGAGTTGTAGCACAAACGGTGTCTCCAATTTGAGCAATATCAATTCCCGATATACTTATGATCTCTCCAGCATAAGCTTCTTCAACCATCACTTGTTCAAGGCCTTTATAAATTTGAATATTAGCTACTCTAAAATTTTTCTCTTTATCCTTAGTCATAATTTTTACAGGTTGGTTTTTAGTAACCTTCCCTTCTTCAATTCGACCAATCATTAAAGTTCCAAGGTAGGATGAGTAAGATAAGTTTGTTACTAAAAATTTAAACTCACCTTCTGTATTAACTTTTGGAAGCGGATAATAATCACCTGTAAAAAGATCCAATAAAGTACTAAGAGATCCTTCTCTAGCAGCTGGGTCTGAACTTGCATATCCATCACGACCTGATCCATACAGAAATGGAATATCAATATCATAATCATCCATTCCACTTTGATCGATAAGATCTAAAATTAAATCCTCAACCTCATCTTTTACTTCTGCGTGGCGCTCATCATGTCTATCAATTTTATTAATCATGACAGCAATCTTTAAGCGACGCTCTAGTGCTTTTTGTAAAACATATCTTGTCTGAGGGAGCGGTCCCTCCGCTGCATCAACTAATAATAAAATCCCATCGACCATCATTAATGATCTCTCCACTTCTCCACCAAAGTCGGCGTGACCTGGAGTATCGACAATATTTAATTTTGTATCATTCCATTCAATAGAACAGTTTTTAGCTGTAATTGTAATCCCTCTTTCTTTTTCAAGATCACCCGAATCCATTACTCTTTCAGTCGTTTCAGCACCTTCTCGGTAAATACCAGATTGTTTAAAGATCTCATCAATAAGAGTAGTTTTCCCATGGTCAACGTGTGCCACGATTGCAATATTTTTAATAGGTTTCATGAAGACTACTCTACAGGAGGAAGAGGAAAGACTAAAGGTATTCTTTAACCAGATCTAAAGTTATTTTTTGAAATTTAAAATCATCAAGTAAATATAATTCATCTTCTTTAAAGACAAACCCTATGTAATGGTCTTTCAAGAACAAGAGTCGACAATGAGATAAGTTCAGCGCTGATAGATCAAACTTTTTTAGTTTCTCTCCTAGATTTTCAGCAAGGAGATTAGCCGTGAAGTCACTTTGAGTATTCACCCCGTTATCCACTAAAGCT
This sequence comes from uncultured Bacteriovoracaceae bacterium, assembly GCA_938017795.1. GTDB lineage: Bacteria > Bdellovibrionota > Bacteriovoracia > Bacteriovoracales > Bacteriovoracaceae > JAHDHG01. The sequence continues at coordinate 31,880 of CALIJZ010000020.1, read as the reverse complement.
GTGTTAATAAGTTCTTTATCCTCACTTTGGTAAGGTTTAACCTCAAGGCCAAGAGTCTTAATGGTGTGTCCGTAAGGACAGTGCAAACAACTACTTTTACAGCATCGCTTTCTAGCTAATAACTCTTGAGCACTCATTGGTTTATAATCGGTCATATAGAAAATTTAATATTAATAATGTGTTAGGTAAATTTCCAAAAGAAATAGCTAGCTGCGTTAGGCCTTCTTGATAGCTTGATCATTAATTGATTTCGTAATTTGGGGAATTAATACAAATGCTAAAGTAGAAAAAGCGATCGCCAAGCCTAGACTAACCTTGCCTAATCCCCAATGATCAAAAAATAGCCCAACTAAGGGCCCCACGCAGATAAATGCAATTCGTAATATAAAACTATTTAAGGAATTTACAGAGGCCCTCATTTTATCTGGAATTCTAGAATTTATTGCATCTATGAAAACTATTTGGGTAAGACCTCGAGAAAATGAAAAGCAAAGAGCAAAAACAACTGCCCACGCATCGTCAAAGAAATACATTGATAAATATCCAACAACAGGAGCAAAAGCTATTAAATAAAAACAATTCTCTATTCCGAGTTTAGATTCAAAATAAATAGCCAACTTAGTAAATGTTGCAGCACTTAAGTGATAAATAGCTGTGATTATTCCAAAGTATAATATTGCAATCTCTAATTGTTCCCAATATTTTTGCATCATCCAAAAAGCAAAATAAGTTGCGTGACTCCACACCACCCAGTTTATGACTGTGAGTTTGAGAAGTTTATCTTTTCTAAAAAGTTCATTATAAATTTCTTTGAAATTCTTAGCATGACTTTTTTTACTCATCCGTTCGATATTAGGCTCCTTGAGAGTAAAAGCAACCAAGAAAGGAATCCAACCTATAATAAGTTGAGCACCCAACATAGTTTGAAATGAAATAGAAGCAAGGTATCCTCCAATGATAGATCCGAGTGCTGAAGTTATCTGCATCATAAATCTCAATTGGCTCAAAGCTTCTTTTTTCTTTTGCTCGGGTTTTTCTTTTGATGTTATAGAATCGTATAAAATAGCTAAGTCGATTCCAGAGATCATACTCATAGCGCAGCCAAGAAGTATCTCAAATATAACTAAATCCCAAAAACCTTCAGCAAAATATAAATAAGTTAAGCCAAGACCATCAAAAAGTGTCCCTAAAGTTAAAGTGGCTTTTCTTCCAAATAAATCAGCCAAATAGCCTGAAGGCATTTCTAAAATTGCAACAGTTGCACCAAAAACCGCTTGAAGAATAAAAATGTCACCAAAGCTTAAACCTTTAGATTGAAAAAGTGGAACTGCCACTGCCATCATAAAAAACATTGAACGCATCGATCGCAGGAAAATTAATTTTGAAATATTATTCATCAATCTAAAAACATTGATCTCTCATCCGGCGTTGGTAAGCGACAATTATCTTTCTTCCCAAATAAAACGTAGCGATATTTTGAAATCAATCTATAGAAAAAATTAGAAATAAAATCAGGCGTATAGTGAACGACAAGCCCACTAACTTTATGAATTCCACCAAGAGTCATCAAAATTTGAGCAACTGCATTAGATTCTTTATACATCTTCCCATCTTTAAGAAAAATAATTGATTTTAATTCTTCAATATCTTTAGGATCTAGAAGTTCTCCTGCGGCCTTACCTTGTAAAGACGAATATTTTAAAACTTTCATAGAATCTAGTTTTATAAGTTGATCAACACTAAAATTACAAAGAGTACAAACACCATCAAAGAAAACTATATTATCCATTAAATATAACAAATCCTTTAAGATAATCTCCTTCAGGAAAACCTTTGAGTAAAGGGCAATCTTGACCAGTGAAAAGTTCTTTCTCTATCTTTAGACCTTTAGGTAAAGTACGTTTAAATTTCTTTCTAGAAATCTTATGAGTGTTTAAAAAGAGAATTAATCTTCCACCAGGGTTCAAGCAACTCATTAAAGTATCTAAGTTTTCTTTATAAAAACTTAGGGAGCTTTGAGATTTTTTCTTATTACTAGAAAAACTTGGTGGGTCACTGACTATAAGATCAAACTTTTCAACATTGTTTTTTAAAAACTTATCAACTGGTTTAACAACACTTTGATGATCATCTTCATTAAAATCATTAATCTTAATATTATCTTCTAAAACCGTCATAAACTTAGAAGAAACATCTACTGAAGTCACCTTAAGATTTTCTTTTAGCCCCAAGAGCGAAAATGCTCCTGTGTAAGAGAAGAGATTTAAAACAGTTTGAGATTTTTTATAATAAGGTAAAAGTTTTTGTCTAATAGAGCTCATGTCAGTATAAATCCCAACATCATGATAATCCTCTAGAAAAACATGATATTTAATTCCAAATTCTTCTATCGTGAAATTACTATTTTTCTCACCCCACACTTTTCTTGGAGTGACTTTTTCTGATCCATAAAGGCGACTTTGCTTATAGATTGATTTAATATTTTTAAATCTTCTTTTAATATAGCCTACAACTATATCTAAATGTTTACTCCAAAAATAGGCTTGATACTGAATAAGAATCACATCCCCAAGCTGTAAAACATATAGTCCAGGAAGTGAATCAACTTCTCCAAAGCATAGAAAAATATTATCTCTATCTTTAAACTCTGCTCGCTCCAGCAAAGCTTCAGAGAGCCTATATTCTATATCCATATCAAATGGAATATCAGACTTGCCCCAATACCTAGCTTTAACCTTAGGATGAGTTGGATCATTGATATAGATGTCATTTAAAGGTTTAACATCTAAGAGATCAGCGCTCTTACTAAACTCAGCTGAATGCTCATCAAGGGTAATCCAGGGATGGCCTGCCTTACAATTTTTCAAGGTTGTTGGATGGATAACTTCTACTATACTTTTCTTCACTATCTGAGGTATAGCAAAAGCATCAATACTATGAAAGAAAATATTTTTGAGTATATAATTTTTAATAAGCCCTATGGAGTCCTATCTCAGTTTAGCTCTGATACTCATAAAACTCTCGATTCATTTGAACTCCCTCCCAAAGTTTATCCAGTAGGGAGATTAGATAAAGACTCTGAAGGGTTATTGCTCTTATCTAATGATGGGAAGTTCATTGAAAACTTCCTGCTTAATCATGAAAGGTCTTATTGGGTCCAAGTTGACAATATCCCTACTCAAGATAATCTTAAAATCCTAAGCCAAGGTGTAAAGATTAAAACTGGCATGACTAAACCTTGTCACATAAAGCTCATTGATCCACCAAAGCTCTGGCAAAGAGATCCTCCTATTCGAGTTAGAAAATCTATTCCAACTTCCTGGTTAGAGATAACTTTAAAAGAAGGAAAGAATCGACAAGTAAGGAAAATGACGGCAACAATAAATTGCCCAACCCTTAGACTTGTAAGATGTCGACTTGGAAAGATCAGTTTAAAAAATATTGATCTAAAATTAGGTCAATGGATAAAAGTTAAAAAAAGTGAAATCATTTAAATAAAAAGGCCTCTTTATAAAGAGGCCCTTTTAAAAAAATATTTTAATGAAAAACTTACTTGCTAATTAATTTCTTAACCATACCAATAACAAACATTAAACCACCACCACCGATTCCACCGGAAGCAACGTTTCCTAAAATAGAAGTTAAATCCATTCCAGTTTCTGGTCCAACACCCATTCCTAACATTCCAAGAACTTGACTACCAATACCACCACCTAAAAGACCAGCTATAATATTTCCAACTGTTCCAAGGCTAAGATTTGGTGACATTTTACCAGCAAGAAGACCACCGCCTCCACCAGTTAAATAAGGTAGAATCATTGTTAAAATTTCCATTGTACACTCCTTTGTGTTTTCTTTAATGCTAAGAAGGAACTTAGACAAAAGCAAAACAACTATTTAAGTGTCAAAATATAGACGTTTTATTGTTAGTAAAATGCAGCAAGTTTAGTAAAACTTACTGCAAATATGTCAATTTTATAAATTTATTTTTGAATTGGATGTAGAGAATCTCCATCGTACTGGTATCCTCCTGAAGTATTGTAAGGCATGCATAGTTGTTCATGCCACTTCCAACTATCACCAGTTTGAGTAGATAGATAACTTGTTAAATCATTACCATCGATAAAGTTCTTTTTTGTAGCCGAACTATGTACAGGAGTTAAATCAAACTCTTTAGAAAAATTAACATCATGACAATCAATATTAAATCCATGAATATTTTGAATAGGTAATTTGTTAGACTTTCTTGAACGTAAACTCCCATTCGATGATATTTCTGAATTAAAAGTCGAGTAATCTTGAATTTTCACACCGCTTAATTCATCACTCCCTCTATAAAATTCCCACGATCCAGCCGGGTTTGCTGGATCTAATATATGTAAATAATAAGGCTGAACAAAGTCTTCCCCACAAGAAGTTTTTAATCTTGTAGTAACTTTCTTTCTATGAAAGCCATGCCGCTCCATTTTCCAGATCGCTAATTTAGTATTTGATTCCATCTCATCTCCAAGCTGCACCCATCTTAAGGCATGGTTTAAGCCAGAATGGAAACCACATTCTCCTAAACTGTCAGTTGGTTGAATATAAGTACTAAAATCCAAAATCATTCGTTTGTTAGCATCATCAAAGCTAAGAAACGATTTCTTAAAATTATAAATCTGTTGATGTTTCATAGGTTGATCACTTCCACATTGTCCTTGTTGAAAAAACCAATCAGCTCGTAGTACATCATCATCTAAAAAGGGAGAAACAAGATTATTCATTCGTGTTTTAAAGTCATTATAGAAAACAAGAGATGAGAAATCCCAATGAACAATCTTACTTCCAGAGGTGGATTCATAAGAAGTAATTTTATTAGCATCGTTTGCTACATCAATACAGGAATTTTCTACTTGTAAGCCCACCTGCCGACACGCCCCAGGATTATGATAAAAGTGAGTATGACTATACTGATAAATCCAGCTTGGAGCAGTTGTTTGTCCTAAATTCACATCAGGAGAAACACAACCTAGAAAGTTAGGGTCACTTACGCTTTGGGTAAAAGAGTTTTCTAAAAAATTTGTATTTGAGATCATAAAAGTCCCTGAACCTTCTAAGTATCTCACTCTCCTCGAAGTATAAGGAGCCGAAGCCTTAAAACTAAATGACCCGTTATCACCAACTATAACTTCCTCAATAATTAAATCTCTTTTAGGTATAGGAGCATCACATGTTCTGTCCGGACAACATCCTAACCCAAATGTCCAAATCGTATCATCTCCAGCTGAAGCATCCGGTATTACTTGTATACTCATCTCATCTACTCCTGGAACATAGGTAAAAGGAATTGATTCTTGGATAGAAGAGGTACCGGTAGAAGTAAACTTTGAAGAATCAAAACTTGAATCTCCATTTATAAGTTTTCCGTTATAGCTTATGAGAACTTTATCTGGAGTAAATTGAGTCGACCAATATAAATCAATACTACTCATTGATGAACTTACAGGAATTTTGTAAGTAGGGTTCGCTCCTGGCCCTTGAGTTGGTCCGTTATAGGCTTGATTTAAAAAGTTAGTACAAATATCATATGGTTCTATAACTAATTCATTATTACATTGGCAGTATTCATTCTTCGTCTTTACCGAATACGTTCCAGGTAACAATGGTAAGGTCTCTCCTAATGAATAATGCTCACTGAGACTATAAAAGTTTCCAACTCCATACTCAGCTACTAACTCATTTTCTGAGTTATAAATACTTGAACTGTAATTAGCCAGTGCACGAATATTCTCTTGAGTATGGTCGACAAGAGGAGTACTTTCATCTCCTGGGTTAAGATCTCCCTTAGTTCGAGTAACATCACTACTCCCAGGAATAAGTCCCCCGTTGTTTATTGCTATAAACTTATTAGGAGTTGCCGTCGCTTCATTAAATTGTAAGGTTCGACCAGGATCATCAAAGTCAATGTTACAAACCTTACACATTGGTAAATTTACTGGAACTTCTCGACTATAAGTATGCAAGCTAGATAATGAACAATTATTTGAATCAAAATCCCACTCTTTCTGAGTTGCCTGCTCAACAAATGCTTCAATTTCTTCATTGCTAGTAAATCTTTGATTAGCACTACCACCAAACTCAACCATATTAAATGTTCTATGATTAAAGTTAATCGGGCATGTTGAATGTTGATTTAAATCTTTATTATAAAAGTCGATTGTTCCTCTAGCCGAACTAAGAGCAACAGAAGTTGTTTTTTGAACACAACTAAGAAAAGAAATAGAGATAAAACTTATAATAAAAAAACTTTTAATCATAAAGCTCCAAACATTAATTAAAACAATTAAATGAGTAATAACGATAGCATATACATAAAACTAAGCAGTTAGCATGAATTATAGGTAGTAGTTAGTAGATCTGAAGCTTGAGTGCCTACTTTAAAGGTCATCTTTTATTTAGCAGATTCTTTCTTCTTCTTTTTAGACTTTTTCTTCTTTTTCTTAGATTTTTTTTCTTTTTTAATTTTCTCTTTCTTGGTTTTTTTTTCTTTTTTAACTTTCTTTTTCTTGGACTTGTTTTTCTTACTACCAAATAAACTTGTGTTCTTTTTATTACCAGGATTCTTTCTACAATGCCCCTTAACCTGCGCCCCATCTTTTCTTGTAAATGCACTCACCCAATAGCAAGAATCACTATTTTTACAAGTACTACTAACAAGACCTTTACATTCAAATGAATAACCATTGATAACAAACATGCTCATAATAAATAAAATTTTCATCTCTGAACCTCCACGTGACACTTCTATTAGACATTTAACCGTCTATCTCTATCAATTATAAATCTAAAAACTTCACCTTTTTATATTTATTCTTTACCTCCCTTTCAAATTGACATCACTGACAAATAATTTGATCTAATTCAAATTTAAGATAACAAAGATGAGGAAGTTTATTTTTATTTAGTCCCCTTGATTGTTTAAAAATCAATACTATCTTATAACTACAAAAGTTTTCATAAATAAGGAGAAACTTATGTTTACTTGGACGAAAAGAATTTCATTTTTCTTGATCACAAATTTTGCGATCATGATTACTCTTTCTATATTCCTCAAACTAACAGGGTTAGACGTTGTACTATCTCAAGCTCTAGGTGGCGGCTATGTTGGAATGTTTGGAATGTGTCTAATTTACGGAATGGTCTTTTCATTTATGAGTTTATGGATGAGTAAAGGATCAGCAAAACGGGCTTATAAAATTAAAATCTTAGAAGAGCATGATCCAAGTCATAATAACCTTGTGATGAGGGTACATAATTTTTCAAAAAGCGCTGGTCTTGAAAAAATGCCAGAAGTTGGAGTTTATGAAAGTAAACAAATGAATGCATTTGCTACTGGCCCTAGTAAAAATAACTCTCTTGTTGCTGTCTCTACTGGCTTGATGGCCAATATGAATCAAGATGAAGTTGATGGAGTTCTGGCCCATGAAGTTGCTCACATTGCTAATGGCGATATGGTAACGATGACTTTAATTCAAGGTGTAATGAATGCTTTTGTTATGTTCTTTGCTCAGATTATCACTCGAATTATTATGAATGCTATGAGAGGAGAAAATAATCGCTCTCGTGGAGCAATGGGATTTGGTGGAGGAATGTTTGGCTATATGATTTATATGGCAATTCAATCCGTTATTGGTTTTTTTGCAATGATTGTAATTTCTTATTTTTCAAGAAGAAGAGAATTTAGGGCCGATGCTGGAGCTGCTCAATTAGCAGGAAGCCATAAGATGGTTGCAGCACTAAAAGCACTTCAAAGACAGTTTGATATGGTTAAACCTACTTCAGGTGATAAATTTCAAACAATGAAGATTAGTTCTAAAAATGGATTTATGGCGATGATGAGTACACATCCACCTCTTGAGAATAGAATCAAAGCTTTACAAGGATATTAATTTCTACAAAAGTTACCTTTTTGTTAAATCTCTTTTAATGACCATCCGCGCTATTGCTCTCAATGGCCGATCAAAGTTACAATAATATTAAAATTATTAAGGAGATCTTATGAAACTTATTATTCTTTCATCTATATTTTTAACTCTAACTTCTCAAGCAAGTGACGGTAGACATCTAAATGACAAACTAAAATATGCTGAATATCAAAAAAAGCAAGCCCTAGTTGATAAGCAAAGTGCTGAAAAAAGGAAAGCTCTTTTAGTTAAGCAAGAAAACTTCATTAAAGATATAGAAACTAAAACAAAAGCAAAAAAAGAGCAGGTTTATAAAAGTATAGAATCTAAGAAACAAAGAGAAGAAGAAACTTTTAAAGACAAGCAAGCCAACGCTCAGCTTACTTATGATAAAGATAAAGAATATGCTTTAAAAAAACGAGATGTAAAATTTCTTATTAGTGCTGTTGAGAGGCGAGATAATATTATAAAGAATGCTCAGATTACTAGAGATGATTATATTAAAAGACATGATAAAAAATTAAAAGAAGAAATCGAACTCTTAGGGAATCAAGAAAAACTTGCTCTTAAACAATTAAATGCTTCAAAGTTTACTAAAGATGAGATTAATCAAATGATTAAAGCTGAATCTGATAAATTATTAGAGATGGAAATTAATAGAGCGAAAATGTTAGAACAAAAGAAAAAGTAGTTTACTCTTTTCTTTTAAATTCAGCTTCCACAACATTATCAGTTCCTTGATCTTTTGGGTTTCGTCCTGCCTCAGTGAAACCACGAGTCTTCATGACTTTAATTGTTCCATTTTTTATTGCTTTAGCAAAGTAGATGTGGGCCAGTTGAACTAAGCCCAATCGTGTTATAGGAAAGACAAAGCAAAATCCTAGAATATCCGTAAAAAAGCCAGGAGTGACTAGAAGTAAACCTCCTGCAAAAATAAAGATTCCGTGAATTAACTCTTTAGTCGGCATTTTTGCGCTTGCTAACTTTGCTTGAACACTAAACATAATAGCTCGGCCCTGACTTTTTGCTAAAAATGCACCTACAACTCCAGTGAATAAAATAATTAAAATCGTGTTGAGAGTTCCTATTTGAGCTCCAACAGAGATTAATAAATAAAGTTCTAAAGCTGGAACAATGGTAAACAAGAAAAGTAAAATTAAAAACACTATAGCCTCATTTTTAAAACTCGGTCTCGACCGGTTAAATCTTTTATACACTCAATATTATTAAAACCCAATTCTTTAGCAAGTTTGCTTAGATCTTCTAAGTTTTCTTCATGCCCTTCCATTAATAAAGTGCCTTCAGCATTTAAACACCTTTGAGCCCCAGTAAAAAAATCCTTAAACCAAATATCATGTTCTGTATCACTTAAAAACAAGGCAAGGTCAGGTTCATATTTAATCACATTTTTATGAACTCCATTGAATTGTGATCTTTTTATATAAGGAGGATTAGAGACAATAAGATCAAAGCTTTGATGAATATTTTTAAACTTATCGCTAAGAATAAATTTCACTTTGTAATTTTTTAAATTAATTTTGGCAACATCTAAGGCATCTTGAGATATATCACTTACTGTTATATTTTTTGAGGTATTATTATCAATTAAGTAAGCTTTTGTGATAGCCCCACTTCCACAACCAAGTTCAAGAATATCTAGAGCATCTAATTTTAAAGCTTGTTCAACTAAGATCTCTGTTTCAAAACGAGGAATTAAGACTCTCTCATCTACATAAACATCTGAGTTGTAAAAGTAGGAACACTTATTAATATACGCTAAAGGCTTGCCACTGTTTAATTCACGTTCAAATTCACTAAAGCTTCCTTGAAACTTTTCAAACTCTTCAGTTAATCTCTTTAAATTAATACCTGGGTAATCTTCTCCTAGCGTCAGGAGAAGATTTCTAAGCTTCTGTTTCACCTTGAAGAAGCATAGCTTGATTATGAGTAATTAAAGCCTCAACGACGGCTGTCATATCACCCTCAATAATTTTTTCTAGACTATAAAGTGTGAGTCCAATTCGATGATCTGTTAAGCGACCTTGAGGAAAATTGTACGTTCTAATCCGCTCACTTCTATCACCTGTTCCAACCATTCCTCGTCTTTCAGCTGCTTCTTTTGCTTGAGCTTCCCTTACCATTTTATCATAGATTCTGGCACTTAAGATTTTCAAAGCTTTTGCTTTATTTTTTATTTGTGACTTCTCGTCTTGAATGGCAACAACAGTATTGGTAGGCAAATGAGTAACTCTTACTGCTGAGTCTGTCGTATTAACTGACTGCCCACCGTTTCCACCGGCCCTATACACGTCAACTCGAACATCATTCATATTTAATTCAAACTCAACATCATCAGCTTCAGGCAAAACTGCGACAGTGATCGTGGAAGTATGGACTCGTCCTTGTGACTCCGTTTTGGGAACTCTTTGAACTCTATGAACTCCTGATTCATATTTCATGCGTGAATAAACCTGATCACCTTTAACTGCAATAATAACTTCTTTTATCCCCTCATCACTTTCACTGAATGAGATCATTTCAAATTTAAATCCAACTTCCTTGAAATAGTTTTGATACATTCTAAGAACATCAGCAACAAAGATGGATGCTTCATTTCCTCCAGCTCCTGCTCTGATTTCAATCATGACATCTTTATCATCTAGAGGATCTTTAGGAAGTAATAAAATTTTTAACTCTTCTTCTAATTCAGTTAACTTTGCCTCTCCTAAATTTAGCTCTTCTCGCGCCATTTCTTTTAATTCAGGGTCAGATTCATTGACTAACATATCTTTAGCATCAGTAACGTTTTTCTTTGTTTCTTTATATTCTTTAAAGGTATTTACTATTGGTTCTAAAGCAGATCGCTCACTAGATATTTTTTTAAACTCCGATTGTCTATCATATATAGTAGGGTCAGCTAACTTCATAGTTAGCTCCTCATGACGGACAACAACTGCTTCGAGTTTATCAAACATTTATAGTTTCCTTATGAAGACATTGAGTCTAAGAACTCACCATTTGTTTTTGTTTTTTCAATTCTACTTTTTATAAATTCCATAGAATCGATTGTATTCATTGGGTGCAATACTCTTCTAAGAACAACAAGTCTTTGAAGTGCTCCTTGCTCTATTAGTAAGTCCTCTTTTCTTGTCGATGACTTATTTATATCAAGACAAGGGAAAATTCTCTTTTCCATTAATTTTCGATCTAATTGTATTTCTGAATTACCAGTTCCTTTAAATTCTTCAAAAATAACCTCATCCATTCTAGAACCTGTATCAATTAAAGAAGTCGCGATGATAGTTAATGATCCTCCTCCTTCAATATTTCGAGCAGCTCCAAAAAATCTTTTTGGCTTATGAAGAGCATTGGAATCAACACCACCAGATAAGATTTTTCCTGACGGTGGCACAACTGTATTATAGGCCCTTGCAAGTCTTGTAATCGAATCTAGTAATACAACGACATCATTTCCTGCTTCAACTTGTCTTTTAGCTTTTGCTAAAATCATCTCAGCAACTTGTACGTGTCGACTTGCTGGCTCATCAAATGTTGATGATACAACTTCTGCTTTAACGTTTCTTCTCATATCTGTTACTTCTTCTGGTCTTTCATCAATAAGAAGTACAATTAACTTCGCATCTGGGTGATTATGCGAAATGGAGTTAGCTATATCTTGTAGTAAAACTGTCTTACCAGCTTTTGGTGGGGCAACAATCAAACATCTTTGTCCAAAGCCTTGAGGAACAAAAAGATCAATAATCCGCGTAGAGTAACTCGTTGGCTTGGCCTCTAGACTAATCTTTTCTTCAGGATATAGTGGAATCAGGTTATCAAAAAGAACCATTTTTTTATGGTCTTCAGGTGTGTTTTCATTAATTGTTTTTAGTTTTAAAAGTGCAAAATATCTCTCCGCATCCTTGGGTGGTCTAATTGAACCAGCAAGAGTATCGCCCTTTCTTAGGCCAAACTTTCGAATCTGACTTGGACTCACATATATATCATCCGCTCCAGGTAAGTAGTTGTAGCCAGGAGATCTTAAAAATCCAAAACCATCTGGAAGAATCTCTAAAACACCCTCTCCAAAAATATCTTGCTTCTTTTTAGCTTCTGCTTTTAAAAGAGCAAAAATTACCTCATGCCTTTTCATACTTGCATGGTTATCCACTCCGGCCTTACCTGCCATCGTGCTTAATTTTTTCATGTCCATTTTTCTTAGGTCAGTTAAATGCATTATTTTTTCTCCTGAGTTTAACCTGAATGTAATATTTGATTATTTATTGTTTACTTGAAATTGGGATCTATACTTTTATTCTCCAAAGTGTAAATAGTTATAAAATTTGGGAACATTGATAATTTGTTCCAGTTAAAATTAGATCTCATTCATAATTCCATCTTAGCCATGAATATGTCAAGAAGAGTTGATAAATCGAGCTATATTCAGGTAGAAGTGTCTATATGAAGCACTATTTGGCAATTGATTATGGTGAAAAATTCATTGGTCTAGCTCAATTTCGAGATGGAAGTGATCCCTTTCCATTATGCATGGAAAGAGTGCAAAATACTGGACGTGAGAACGTTTTTAAAGAACTTAAATCCATTGTCGAAATTGAAGATATTTCAGATATTATTGTTGGTGTACCCTATCTTCTAGATGGAGGATCAACTTCTACTTCTAAAAAAATGATTGATTTTTCACGTCAATTAAAAGAGTTTTTTGAGATACAAAATATCGCGATAGAAATTCACCAACAAGATGAAACGTTAAGTACTTTTCAGGCTCAAGAGGAAATGAAAAACTCTCCTCAATATAACTTTAGAGTTGATATGAGAAAAATCGACTCAGTATCAGCTAAAATCATCCTACAAGATTTTCTTGGCCAAAAAAGCTAATTTTCATTAGCCTTAATCTATGAAAAAAATTCTTTCCATGTTTGTGATCTTAGGTGTCTTGGCTCTTGCTGGTGGATATCTCTGGGTTAAAGGAGAGCTCAACTATTCTTATAAAGGCCCAGAAGTTACTTTTAAAATTAATAATGGTGATAACTTCCCAAAAATTAATCAAAATCTTTATAAAGAAGGTATTATTCTCAATCGTCGCGTTTTTCATAAATACACAGCTTATAAAAATTTATTAAGTAAATTTAAAAGTGGAAATTATATTATTAAAAATGGAATGAATCTTGATGATCTTTTGGAAATGTTTGTATCAGGGGACGCAATTAAAAACTTAGTAACAATACCAGAAGGGAAAAACCTTTATGAGATTGCTGACATATTAAGTAATAAAAATTTTCTTAAAAACAAAGATCGCTTTATTGAACTTGCCAAAAGTGCTGACTATGCTAAGAAGTTAGGTATCAACAGCATCAGTCTTGAGGGGTATCTTTTTCCGGATACATATAATTTTGAAGAAGATGAGACTCCAGAATCACTTTTAAAGAAAATGACAAATCATTTTAAGGCTCAAACAAAAAGCTTAGACCTTAGCTCTACTTTTTTAAGCCCTGAGGAGGTTATCATTCTTGCTTCAGTTGTTGAAAAGGAAACCGGTGCTAAATTTGAAAGAAAAATTATAGCTGGAGTATTTTTTAATAGACTAAAGAAAAAAATGAAGCTCCAATCTGATCCAACAATCATTTATGGAATGTGGGAGAGATATGATGGAAATATTCGTAGAAAAGATATTTTAGCTCCTAGCAAATACAATACTTATACCATTAAATCTCTTCCTATTGGACCAATCGCCAATCCAGGCCTCGATGCTATAAAAGCAGTTTTAGATCCTGATACTCATGATTATCTTTTCTTTGTAAGCAAGAATAATGGGACTCATAAATTTAGTAAAACTCTAAAGGAGCACAACAGTGCTGTTAGAACATGGCAATTAACTAAAAAAAATAAGAAAGGCAGAAGCTGGAGAGACTTAAAGCAATAAGTCTATTTGCAAACTGGAAAATTTTTAATTTTATCCTTTTTGATAAATCTTCTATTTCCGTAAATATCATAGTGACTTAGAATAATTTCAATATCTGACATTCCACTTCTCTTAACATGCTTTGAATTAAACTTAATAGTATAAATGAACTTAGGTTTTTCAATAATTTTAGTAGTAACCTCGAATGAATTTGTAATTCTTGGAAAAACTATATGTTTATTAAGCTCAATATCATAAACGAACTTCTTCTTCATATCCTCGGGCCATTGTTTGACCTTATGAAAGCATTGCTCTTTTGGAGTTAGCTCATAACTTAATCCAACATTCTTAATAACAATATCCCAGTTCACAAACTGATCTTTAGTTAGATATTTCTTTTGAACTTCAGATAAATTGCGATTATATAGATCTTCGTTGCTAATTTTAAAATCTAATAAATAAGCTCTCTGACTCCCTACTTTATCAATACTATAATCCACAAAACATTCATTAGAAGGATTAGGGTTTAAAAACTCCCAACAAGAAAAATTCATCCAAGAGCCGTTTGCAGAGATCAATGTATCATCAAAAATAATTTCTTGAGAACTTCTTAGGCTTCTAAGTAAAGATTTTGCAATAGGTCGGTAATAATAACCAAGTGACTTTTTACCATCAGCTAGTACTGCTCCAATGAGTTCTTTTCTATCAAGGTTTTCACTAGGACAATGAACAGAAATATTGGGAGAAAACTTAGAATTAGATAAAGGACTCAAATAAGTATTACTGTTAGCGGTGCAAGTATTTTTTTTCAAGTTTAATTTTTTTTCTCTTTCACTAATTTCATAATAATAAAGATTATAATCCTTCTTGAATTGAAATCCAGCATCAAAATTAAAGTCATGTTTTTGATGAAGAGCGATACCAGGAAACTCGAATACAATATAATCTCTATCACTAATAATACTGGATGGTTCGTATTTGCCAGACCTATTACCTAGTTCAATTTCCGTCACCCGTTTACAATTATAGTGCTTCCGAGACTTAGGATCCTTTAATATAACTGCCTTTGAACAATCTAATCCAACAGAAGATCGCAAAGTCCTAGGTACACATTTACTAGGGACTACAACTTGATCTTTAGATACTATTAGCCCATTACAATAATTACCAACTGAAGTACTGGGGTTGAAAAAACCTAGAAAAACTAAGTTGTCTGGGCATTCAATTTTTCCACTACAAGCTGGAGAGAGATTTTTAAACTTTGCTGCAAATTTACCAAAATCACTATTATTAATAGTTCCAACAGAAGGCCGAGTAACCATTGTTTGGTTATTTAAGACGGCCTTATTACCGCAGCTGAGCAATGTCAGAAAAATAATTAATCTATTTATCAAATTAATCCTCTTAAAATTCAATCTTCTTCTACTAAAAATACTAATGAAACTCCATAAGAATTGAAAGAATTTCCTCTTTTACACGACCTAATTTCAGGTACTTAGATCGCTTTGTACTATTTATAGGCTGCTTAATTACTAAACACCTAAAGTGTAAACACTCATGAATAAGTGTCGATATTTTTTACAACACAATTTGTAAATCTCGTGATGAAAACAACTTAAGTCTCTAGAATCATTAAATTTTGAAACTGGCAACCTTCTTGCTTTATAGGTTCCCAAGATACTTAAACTTGGGTCTCTATATGTGGCTATTTTCCAATAAGGGTTGTTAAAAATGAGAAGTCTTTATTTTGCAGTATTACTAATTATGATCTCCACTCAGGTTCAATCTAGAACTTATAGTTCAGATCAAATTCACTCTCACTTAAATTCGATTTATGGGAGTTGGGGAATCAAAGAAAAAAAGAATAAGAAAAACCTTGATCCCTCAATAAACTTAAGAAAAGCTTTAACTGTCTATAAAGAGAGAAAAGTGGTTACCGTTGCAGTAGTTGATACTGGAATAGATTTCAATCATAAATACTTTAACAAAAATATTATTGGAAGGTTTCTTGAAAGAAAGTCTGCTTCTGCTAAAAAACAACAATTTGTTAATAAGTTAAAACTCGCAACTAAAGACAATTATGGTTATGATTTTAGTAATAGTCATAAAGGTACAAAATTTATTACAAGGACTCCTAAAGATACTCATGGTCATGGAACACATGTGTCTGGAATTATTAAGAGTATCTATCCTAATGTAAAAATAATTCCGATAAAGTATTATAATGAATTTGCTTCTGGAGAGCAGAACTTAGAAAATTCAATCAGAGCACTAGAGCATGCTGTAAAACTTGGTGTCGATATTATAAATTACTCAGGTGGTGGACCAGAAGCTGATCCTTCCAATAAAGCTAAAGAGTTAAGAATTGTAAAAAGAGCACAAGAAAAAGGTATTATTATAGTTGCTGCAGCTGGAAATAACGGTAATAACATAGATATTAAAGAAAACATGTACTTTCCAGCAAGTTATTCTTCTCCTGATAGTTATAATCTTCAAAATATTATTGCTGTTGGATCTTATGATGCTAACTTAAAACTAATAAACTCATCAAATTATGGAATTAAAACTGTTCACGTTGCAGCTCCAGGACATAAAATTAATTCAGCAGTAGTAAAATCAAGTGCTAGAATGTCTGGAACCTCACAAGCAACTGCTTTTGTATCAGGAGTAGCAGCATTATTAAAATCTTCTTATCCACAATTAACGTATAAACAAATAAAGAACATTATTGTCTCTACCTCTAAAAATCTTAAATTATTTCAAGGTAAGGTCATAGGCGGCCAATTAGATGCTTACCAAGCATTATTGAAAGCAAATCAAATACTAACTCCTCGAGTAATCAAGCCTCTCAAGAAGTTACCTATAAAGCCTTTAAAGCCTGCAAAAAGAAATGTTGCAAGAACAAGATAGCTAATTTAACTTTTAAGATATGTTAAGAATTATCTTAGAAGTTGCCCTTGGTAGTCTTCTATATGCCTTGGGGCATCCAACATTTATAACTTTATACCCTATTCCTCTATTTGCTCCAGTTGGGATTTTCTTACTTATAAAAAACATACACTTTATTAATATAAAAAGAGATCTCTCCAATTTATTATTATTTTGTTTTCTAATAAACGTGATTGGTTTTTACTGGATTGCGCAAACCTTACAAACTTTTGGCTCTCTGCCGTATTTAGTAAGTTTACTCTTTTCTTTTCTTTTCTCTTTTCTAGTCTTACCTCAAGTTTGGCTTATATATTTCAGTTTGTTAATTATTAGAAAATTTATTCCTTCAACTAAAACTACTCCACTTACTTTCTTCGTTGCCCTAGTGATCTTAATTTCATTATTAGAATACTTCACTCCATCTCAGTTTCCGGTTCATGCGGGACATCCATGGATGAGCTGGTCTTTCACCTTAGGACTAGCACCAGTTTTCGGTCTAATCATTTATAATTTCTTAAATTACTTCTTTGCATTTAGTTTATTATTTATTTTTCAGAATAAAGATCAATTCAGATTTATTCCTTTCATGCAAGCTACTCTTTTATTTATTGTCTGTTGTTGCTTCAAACCATTGATTTTCCAAGAAAAAACTATCAACTCTCCTAAAGAAAATCTACTTAAGGTTAAAATCGTTCAGGCCAATATTGGTAACTTTATGAAAGTTGACTCTGAGCTTGGTAAATTTTCATCTCTAAGTGAGGTTTTTGAAAGATATAAAAACTTAAGTTTAACTGGAGACAAAAGCGATTTAATCATATGGCCAGAAACTGCTTACCCTCATTCATTTAATAGCGATATTTTAGAAAATTCTCCGCGCTCAATACCACCACTTATCTCTAGCGTTCTGGCTGAGACTGGTTCACAAATGCTTATTGGTGCTTACGATAAAGGTAAGTTAGACCTTTCTGGCAATGCATTTCAAACTGTTTATAATGCAGCGATGCTCTTTGATCCCTCTGAAGGTTTTCTTGATGTTTACCATAAAAAACAACTTATTCCCTTTGGAGAGACTCTTCCATTTGGTCCTCTCACTCCTTATCTTGTAGACTATGTACCTGGTGTTTCGTATTTTTCAACTGGAACTCGAGATACTACTTTTAAATTACAAAATGGTCATAGCTTCATTACTCCAATTTGTTATGAAATATTGAATACGAACCTTATAAGAAATATGCTTAATGCTTCAAGCTTAAACCATGGACATATTAACTTTATTCTCAATCTAACTAATGATTCCTGGTATGGACTAACGGCCGAGCCTTACCAACATCTGTTTTTATCTAAATGGAGGGCAGTTGAATTTCAAAAACCAATTATAAGATCAACTAATAGTGGGATTACTTCACTTATTGATATAGATGGCAAAGAGTCTGAGAGACTATTACCTGGTGAAGAAAAATCTCTAGATCTCAATCTTTATTTACCTGAACGTCCAGCGACTATTTATCAAAAGATTGGGCTTTTAAGCTTTATGGGATTTGCATTATTTATGTTATTAATAAATTACTTTCTAGATCGAATACTAAAACCAGCTCTTAAAAGTTCTTGAAGTCTCAAGACTCCTTGAATCAGATTTTGCTCATTAAGAACAGGAAGAATTGAAATTAAGCTCTTGGGACTCTCCATTTTTTCTTTCGCTTCACTAACTAAACATTCTAAGTCACAAGTGATAGGTGATGTATTCATGAACATACTAATTTTTTCTGATAATGCATTCTCGTTAGAATTTAATGCTCTTCTAATATCACCTTCAACAATAATACCTTTCAAATAATCCGAAGAATCTTTGACTAGACAAACTCCTGTTGGTTTTTCTGTCATTTTTAATAATACATTTTTGAGAGATTCTTCTTCAGAAACACAAGCTACTTGATCTAAAGGTAGCATAATTGATTTAACTTTTAGAGTTAAAGACTTGCCCAATAACCCTGCAGGGTGATTAGTTGCAAATTTTTCTTTAGTAAGAGCAACAATTTCTTCATAAACAACCGCTAAGGCATCTGCTAAAGCTAAAGTCAGAGTAGTACTAGTGGTGGGAGCTAAATTGTTAATACAAGCCTCTTTCTCAACGCTACAATCTAAAACAATTGAGCACTCTCTAGCTAGGGTGGATTCTATATTTCCCAATAGACCTAGCCTATTATCTTTTCCCATAGGTAAAAAAGGAACGAGTTTTCTAATTTCTTCAGTAGAACCAGACTTACTAATTAGAATAATATTATCTTTTTTACTTACCGGCCCAAGGTCACCGTGAAGTGCTTCAACTGGATTTAAAAAAAATGACTTTAAACCTAGTGAGGCAAAAGTAGAAGCCATCTTTCTAGCAATCATTCCTGACTTTCCTACACCAGTAAAAAATAAAATACCATCTCTTTCTGAAAGCCCAACAAAGAATTCTTTAATTTTTTTTTCATCTAAAAATTTTAGCTTAGAAGCAGCATGCTCAATGGCCTGGGCCTCCTCGAGTAGAACTTTATTTAATATAGATAAAATGTGGCCCTTGTTCATATTTATACTTTCTTGTTACTCTAAATCATGAGAGTTTTTTTATTCTTCTTATTAATATTTTTAGCTTCTTGTTCATCTTATGACAAATACAAGTATTTAAACTCAGATTTAGAGATACCAAACACCCTTTTTGAAGCAAGCTTTCAACAGACTTGGTCTGCAGTAGTTGGAGTGATGAAAAAGTATGATATTGAACTCCAAAATCAAGAAACAGGGGTTATTAAATCTCGGTGGATGGATAATACTAAAGAGCTAAACTTCTCAGACGCCTTTGGCTCAAGTGAGAAAATTAAATCAGCAAGGTTTAAAGTTTTTGTTAATGTGAATGAAGCCAATCGTGGAGATAGAATGCTCACGAAAGTGACAGTTTATAAAAGACAATTAGTTGAAAATGACTTCTTACATGGTTGGAAGGAAATCAAACAAGAGCATGATCTTGAAAAAGTGTTGCTCTATAGAATCTCCCGCTTAATTAAAATTGATGATTATTTAAAAAAGATTCAAAAAGAAAAAGAAGAAAAAGAACTACAAGAGGCTTTATAAAGCATTAATTGTATTTTGTATTTCACTACTGAGTGAGCTAAATTTTTTTTCATTTTGCAGTTTTACTAATGCTGGTTTTGCCTTTCTATACTCTAAAGTTTTAATAGTTTTTAATATTCTAGAAATGACTTCAGTAGGGACAACTTTTGATTTACTAAATTTTTGATAATTTTTCTTATCGTACATCATTTTCCAAACTGATTTGGCTGATTTTTTATTTTTAAGAGAATTAATCATTTCCAAAGCTTCCACTCTTACCAAAAGAGATTTATCAAAAAGCATCTTCTCTACATCTTGATTGGAGCTTTGATCTTTGAACATTCTCATAACTTTCAATGCACTAAGGCGCATCATCCAATTTGGATGCCTGAGAAACTTCTTTATAAAAGGTAATGACTTCTCTCCCATTACTCGAGCAAGTGTTAAAGTCGCAAGCCATCTATTTTTATCGGGATATTTATCAGACTTCATAATTTCAATAATTGTAGGTACTGCTTTATTATCTAATTTGAAAAATAATTTTTGAATTTTCTTAGCTTGTTGTGGGGTAATACTATCTTTTTTTAAAATTTTCTTTATTCCATCAAAAGAGAATTCTTTTGTATTTGCCAATGGCAAGAATATAAAACTAAGAAGCAAGCAACTTTTTAAAAACATCGATAATTTCATCCTTATCCATATTTTCTGTTACTTTCTCTAATTTTACAATCTTAGCGTCGTTTGATTCATCTATCTCCGAGTCTTCTCCTTTGGTACTATTAGTACCAACTAGATTCAAGATACTTACAAGTTTGTCAGATTCTCTTTTTAAAGATTGCTTATTTTCACTTTCATTCACATTCTTTTTATTCTTCAGTTCATGAATAATTTTTTTTAGTTCATTATTCTCTTGAGTTAATGATTCAACTTGAATTAAATCTTTATCAGTAATTTCCAGTTGCTTAATTTTATGCAGTAGATCACTATTTTCTTCTTGATAAACACTTGATGATTTTTCAAAATATGCAAGTTTCTCATCTTGGCTTTTGACCTGTCTTCTCAGAACATGAACTTCATCCTCGAATGAATTCTCAGCTACTGCTGCGGAATGAATATCAATGCTTATTAAGTCTTTAAAGTCACTAGAGTGATTGATAATTGAATTGATATATTCATTAACTTTTTCATTATATTTTCTTAAACCATTAGATTTATTTTCGATAATTGATTTCGTAAGAAGATAAGTCATAAACATCATGATTGATACACTTCCAAGAATAACCAAAAGATCAAGATTATTCATATAAATAAACTGCATTAAAGTTCTGATATGGTCCTCCTCGAACAGTCTGAAACTAAAGTATAAGAGTTTATTTGATTCTGAACAACGAGAGGAAACTTTTTATAGGATCAAAGATTACCTAAAATAGACTTAAAGAGTACTATATCTTTTTTTCTTGCCGCAATAATTCCATGCCCAAAAAGATCAAAAGCTGATTGATCATAGTTTTTAACACTAAGTCCTGCTTCTTTAGCAATTAATGCTCCAGCAGCAATATCCCAGGGCATTAGTCCACTATCATAAAATCCATCAAAGACTCCATCAGCTACAAAGCATAAATCTAGAGCTGCACTACCTAAACGGCGAACACTTCTGACTTGTTCATTAAAAAGATAGAATTGCTCTAGCTTGTTTTTATTACTTATTAATTTGCACATCGATGTAATCAAACTCAAATCTTTTCTTCTCTTTTGAACATGCGCTCCTCGTAAAGATCTTTTTCTTTTACTATTTGATAGATCTTGAAAAAACGCTCCTTTATCAGCTTGGGCCCAATAGAGTCTAGACCTTAAAGGTTGATAGACAACCCCAAACTCTAAATTACCATTTTTTACATAACCAATACTAATAGCAAAGTGATCAAATCCGCTTAAGAAATTATTAGTGCCATCAATTGGATCAACAAGCCATAAGTGATTTGTTGAAACTTCATCAATTGACTCTTTATTAAAATAAAATTGCTCTTCACTCATTATCTCATGAGTTGGGAACTCTTTTTTCAAGCCAGAGAGTAAAATTTTCTCACTTTCCAGATCGGCTTCTGTGAGAACTCCTTGGCCTTGCTTAGAAGTGATTTCGATATCAGATAGCTTTTTATGATGTTTAATTATCTTCTTTGAAGCATTTAATATATATGGCAGAACTTTTTTTATCATATGTTTCTAGAAATATTATCAATATATTTAGAAAAAGTCTTAATATATTTTTGTGTTTTATCCCGAGAGTACTCAAGGTCATCTATTTTTCTTATTGGTCTCAACAACCTAACTGCATTCAAACTAAAAGCCCCATCAAACTCAGAAATCTCATCATAATAAATTTCTCGTTCAATGATTTTTTTTTCTTGAAACTCTTTAAATATATTTAAAGTTGTTCCTTGCAACACATTTGCAAGAGGTAAAACAAACTCATTACCTTGTAAAAATAAAATATTACTTTTTGTTAAATCTAGAATCTGATCATCATCAGAGATTCTCATAATATCATAGCCTGGAAGTTTACTTAAATAAAAGTTTTCCCATGAATATTGTCCAAGCTTTATATTAGTACAATCTCTTTCATTAGATTGACTTAACTTCTTAGACACAGTCTTTAGAGGAGCCTCTATGTTATTGGATAAATTAGTAAATTCAATCAGTTCATATAATTGAGTTACTTTCAAGTCTGTAAAAAATGTAAGTCGAACCTTAAAATTACCTTTGACTGGGATATACATTCTTAATTTTTGTAAAATTTCTTCTTTGTTAACACTCTTGATCTGAGGATAAAATAAATTAAGACTCTCTTGAAGTCTTTGAAAGTGAGCATCGAGGTTAAAAACTTTCTTATCTTTGACCAAAAACGAAGTAAAAAAAGACTCACCAAAGTAAGTAGATCTATTCAAAGGGATCTGTGGAGGTTCTTCAGTCAATTTTCCATTAAAAAGATACATTTTGATCATTTTAGATCTAATTAATCATTGAGTATAATCAAATGATATGATTAAATAAATTCCGTGGATTTAGCATACGATTGTAAAAAAAATGAAAAGGCATTCATTGTCTCAGTGGTCTCTGGCAAATTTGAAGGTCATGAAACGAAAGAATCTAGTAATAGATCTTTATCAGAATTAAAAGAACTATTAAGAACTCTTGAAGTAATCGTTGTCGGAGAAGAGATCCAAAACAAAAAAAAGCTTGAAGCTGCAACAATCCTAGGAAGTGGCAAGTTAGAAGAAATTTCTTTGGCCGCTAAAGCTCAAGATGCTGACTACTTAGTATTTGATTTTGAACTAACTGCTAGTCAAATGAGAAATATTAATAAGGTTACTGGTTTAACGGTTTTTGATAGATGCCAAATTATTCTTCAAATTTTCTCTATGCATGCAAGATCAAAAGAAGCGACCTTGCAAATTCAAATATCTAAACTTAAGTACCTTTTACCTCGCCTTACTTCTCTTTGGACTCACTTCAGTAAGCAAAAAGGTGGGATTGGTTTGAAAGGTGAAGGAGAGCAGCAACTAGAACTCGATAGAAGAATAGTACGTAAACGCATCCAAACTTATGAAAAGCAATTAAAGGGACTTAAAGTTTCCAGAGAAGAGAGAAAGAAAAAAAGATCGAGTGAGACTTTAACTGCAGCCCTAGTTGGATATACTAATGCCGGAAAGTCATCCCTTATGAATAGTCTATGCAAGGTAGATGTCTTATCTGAAAATAAATTATTTGCTACGGTCGATTCTACTTTCAGAACTCTTACACCAGATACGAAACCGCCACTTATCTTAATCGATACAGTTGGATTCCTATCTAATCTCCCA
This sequence comes from uncultured Bacteriovoracaceae bacterium, assembly GCA_938017795.1. Taxonomy (GTDB): domain Bacteria; phylum Bdellovibrionota; class Bacteriovoracia; order Bacteriovoracales; family Bacteriovoracaceae; genus JAHDHG01. The sequence continues at coordinate 8,142 of CALIJZ010000020.1, read as the reverse complement.
AATACTTTAATTGAAGGTTTTAAAACAACTTTAGAATCAATAGATGAAGCAGATTTATTGTTAATTGTAATTGATGCTTCAGACCCATATTTTGAAAAACATATTGAAACAACTAATCAAGTTCTATCTGAATTAAAAATCGAAGATAAAGAGCGACTCTATATATTTAATAAAAAAGATAAAATTCAAGATATGATGACGGTAAAAGTAAAGACAAGGAAATATCCTCACTCCCATTTTGTTAGTGCTTTAGAAAGTAAGGATGTCCTTGATTTGAGAAAAAATATTATTGATTATTTTCTAGATCAACAAACTCATCAAGACCTCTTTGTTCCTTATAGCGAAGGAGGAATTCATTCTAAAATAGAGAAGTTTACCAATATAGAAAAAAGAACGAATCATGAAACTGGAATATACTATAGGATTAGAACACCAGAGCATTTGTTTCAAAAAATAGGAATCAAAGATTTTGCTCTATCTAATGAAGAAAGAGAAAAATATCTTTGACAGCCTCGATTAATTTGCTAGATTTAACTCATGATTGTAACAGCTAAAATTTTAGAAATAAAAAAACACCCTGACGCATCAAAATTGAAATTATGCACTGTTGATAATGGTTCAGAGAAATTTCAAGTTGTTTGCGGAGCAAGTAATATTCAAGATGGAATGGTGACGATTTTAGCTCAGGTTGGATCAACTCTTCCAAGTGGTACTAAAATTGAGATAGGTACTTTAAGAGGTGAAAAATCTTATGGTATGCTTTGTTCAGCAAAAGATCTTGGAATTTCTAATGAGTCAGGAATTATTCATTTAACAGATACTCAAGAACTAGGTATTGCTTATACGAGTTTAGATCAAGATAATCTAAGCTCAATTCCTTGGTTTACGTTCAAACTAACTGATACTCATATTGAAAAAAGTGGTAAAATCATCGTAGTCAATCATCCTGATAATATACCTGATGGAAAAATTATTAGTAAATCCTATTGGGATGGATCTAAATATCTATATCGATCATTTTAATTTATTATAAATCTCAATTAATTTTTCTTTTAACTCTAGGCCCATTATAGGAAGTTTTAGAGTCTTAATGCTAATATGTTCGGATTCACTCATGACAACTAAGTTGTGCCTTCCTTCAAAAAAGTTCTCAAACTTCTCAAGACTTAAAATATCTTCAGAGACAAGGATTAAATCACAATCCAAATCAGAGATAATGTATTCTGATAACTCATCAATATTATCATAAGAGTATATTTTGAATTCTTTAGCTAAAAAGGTATTGAATAATGAATTCTCGATCTTATTAGGGTTGAGATATAAAAGTGTTTCTAAATGCTTCATTACGACTTTCTTATATCTAAGTTTTGAATTATGATCAAGTCTAATGAGTAATCAAATCAAAATTTTAAATAAAGAAGATAATAGTGTTTTATTTGAATGTCTAAACTCTGAAGCCCATGAAGCCTATGAATTTGCTGCAAAGTTAGAACAAATGGGAATCGAATTTGTTTTTATAAAGCCTGGACTTCCTGAAACTCTACTAAGCGAGCTAAGTGTTTCGAGTGAACAAAAAAAAGAATATCTCCAAAGCCTTGATGAAGAAATACACGATCATGATGATTCATGCTGTCATAAGTAGAAAAGAAAAGAGGGCCGATCCTTGCCCTCTTTTTTTCTTTTGATGTGACTCAAAATTTTCTGTGGTCTCAAAACGTTTTGAGCTTAAGATACCAGATCTAGCTCATGATAATGGTCCCCTTCGTATTGCTCTTCATTGAGCATCCTAAGGAGTCCAGTTCTTTTTGGATTTGTTAGATTTCTTTTATTAATTCTATTTTTGTATTTTGTTCTTTTTTTATGTAATTGATTTTTCACTTTTCCTATTGACTCGTTTAAAGCAATTAGAACATTACCATTACTGTTGGTTGCATGATATTTATTTTTTTTATCTTTTAAAGTGATATTTGTTTCAAATTTCCCAGAACTTTTTTTAGAAAAAATTACATTAACATCTAATTGTTTCCCATAGATTTCTGAAATTTTTGTGATTTCTTCTTTGACTCTTAAATCTAAAAACTTCGATGTCTTTAAATTTTTAAAACATGTTTTTACTCTCATCGCCTCTCCCTTCCGTGCTAATTATCTGCGTTTTCAAGACATGTTTATTATAAAGGATTAACGTATTTTTCTTTGAGAAGATGATAGAATTCCTAATGATTCTCTATACTTAGCGACAGTTCTTCGAGCAACTTTTATACCTACATTTCCAAGCAAAGTGGCAATTTTTTGATCCGATAAAGGTCTAGCAGGATCTTCTTTAGAGATGAGTCCTTTTATCTTTAACTTTAAACTTTCGGCAGCAATATCTAGGCCTCCATTTTTACCTCCAACACCAGAGCTAAAGAAATATTTCAACTCAAATGTTCCTAGTGGCGTATGCATATACTTATTTGTTGTTACTCTTGAGATGGTGGATTCATGCATTTCAACTTCAGCTGCTATATCTTTTAAAATCATTGGCCTTAAATATTCTGAACCTTTTACAAAAAAGTCCGGTTGATATTTAATAATCGCTTCAGAAACTTTTACAATTGTTTTCTGTCTATTACTAATTGACTTTAATAACCAAAGTGCATTACGTAACTTTTCTTCTACATATTCTTTAGTATTGGCATCATCTTTATTTTTTATTAAATCTTTATATAACTTAGAAATCCTAAGCCTCGGTACACCTTCATCATTTAGCTTAACTTCAAATTTCCCATTATTCTCTACTACATAAATATCTGGAACAATATAATGGGTTACCTCACTTGAGATCAACCTTCCAGGTCGTGGGTGAAAAGTCATAATTGAAAGTTCGGCTTGCTTGACTGCTTCAAGAGATGACTTAGTTGCTTCAGCTATTTTTTGATACTTCTTTTTGTATAAATCTTCTAAGTGAAAATCTATAATTTTCTCTACAACTGGAGATTCACCAAATAGTTCTCGTGCCTGAATAATCAAAGCTTCTTTTGTATCCTTTGCGCCACATCCAACCGGATCAAATCGCTGAATTGTAGCTAAGACGTCCAAACCTAGCTCTTGAGTAATCTTTAAATTATTATCTTTAATTAAATCGGCAACTGATTGAGTTAAAAATCCATCATCATCTATATTATTAATAATATGAATGGCTATCACTAATTCACCCTCTGGCCATTCATGCATTCGAGCCTGCCATTCAAGGTGATCTAAGAGACTCTGATCTTTAGAGACCATATTTTCATAATTAGGAGCATCTTCTGAGCTCGCTGGCCCAACCATAGATTTAGCACCAGAGTTTTCGTTACTATTTGCGAGATATTTCTCCCAGTCAAAATCATCTTTGCTAACAAGCTCCGGACCTTCAAAATCTGAAGCTTTAGTTTCAATATCTTTTAAATCTTTATCACCTTGCTCTACTTCAGAGTTTTCTCGCTCTCCTCCGATTTCTTCAAGCATTGGATTTTCAACCATTTCTGCTGAAATAACATTAGTCATCTCTAAGTGTGTAAGAGTTAAAAGCTTAATTGCCTGCTGCAATTGAGGAGTCATTGTGAGTTGTTGACTCTGCTTTAATGATTGTTTTAACTTAATATTCAAAAATATCTCCTACTCACATGTATCGACATATTTCTAACTTAGTTGAATCTCAAGGCTTATTCCATATAATTCTAAAAAGTTATCTAAGATTGAAATAAGAAGAACTTTCCTGTTCCTAAACTAAGTAAATGAATTATATATAATTTTATCTATGAAAATTACTCTACTTATTGTTTTGACTTTTATTAGTTGTATGTCCAAAAACACTGCTGTCGCCGTTGGACGAGTTCAAAATGGAGAACAAAATTCACAAAAACCAAAGGTACCATTACAAACGAGTTCTACTAGTAGTACTACCAAAGTTACTTCTACAACTTTAGCAACAACTACTACGACGACAACCACAACGACCACAACTACAACGACAATCTGCAAAAATGATATCGAAGTTTGGCTAGACACGAATAACAATGGAATAATTGAAGATAAAGATATGCTTAAAGGAACGATAAAACCATTTCTAGGTGATAAAGATGCTCAAAAAAATTATCAAATAGACTTAGACCTTCCTCTGAAAGGTCCTCAAGAAGTTAATAACAAAACTAGTAGTGTATTCTTTTATAATGGTAGTGATGGATTGAGCTTAACTTTATTTCATACTGTTGAGGATGCTAAAGCTAGAACTCATAAAACTTTTTGGAAGATCTTTACTTATGGTAATGAGTTTGAAGACGACTTGATAGTCTCTGATGAAGAAAAAGAAGTGAGTGTAAAAGCTAGAAATGAGAAAAAAGATGAAACATTTTATTATGGTCAATGGGTACAAGCTCGTGAGCTTGGAGATAGTAGAGATGGAGCTGTTCTTGGACCATTTAAGGAAAGAGATTGGAAGATCTGGATCTATAATAAGTTAAATGGAGAAATCACATCGACGACGTTTTTCTCACCAAATCAAAATCCAATAATTATTGATGATAGTGAAGTTCGTAGTACTAAGATTTCCTATATTCTTCAATTAGCAGATCAAGAATGTAAAAATCAAGAACAAGAAAATAAACAGATTTAAAAAAAATCTATTTTCCAATCATATTTTTTGATCTTCTAAAATCTGAAATTGCTTTATAAACATCTCTTCTCATTCTCATTGTTCGGCCTAAAGGTTTATGCTCAATTAAAGAATTCCAAGGAGAAAAAGAAGCATGTTCACACAAGTCTCTACGTTGGCCAGAGCTTATATCGACATTATCAGCATACTCAATATTAATTGTCGCGACTTTCTTATATGGAGAAAAGCTTCTTGAAAGATTAAACTTCATAGGTAGAGAAGGTTTTTCCGGCCATTTTACAGTAGCATCTTCAATAGGCATTACCTCAGGGTAATCTTGAGTTTGAATTCTAAACTCCAAACATATCTTTTGAGATTGCTCTAAAGTATGAATTAAATTTTCTCTCATATAATCATGTCGCTTTTTTCCAGAAATATTTTTTACTTTATTACTCTTACAAGGGTAAACCCCATATTTCATAGCACTTCTGTTTTCATCTTCTAAACGTCCTAGTCTTACAGGTGTTGCACTAAAGTATTTTATTGAAAACGGATTCTTCTTCCAAAGAAGTTTAGCTTGAGCATAAACTGTTCTCACTGCAGCTCGAGGTTGTTCTTTCAAAAGTGTTGATACAGAATTTTCATCTCTCAAACTACGGACAAAACCAATATAATCTGCATTATTTTTAATAAAGAAAGTCTTACTCCCATACATTAAAAAATCTTGTACTTCCTCATGTTCGATATTTGCTCCGATCTTTTCTCCTGGGACACCAAAGATTTTTATCGCCATTCCTCTTAAGTCTAGCCCTTTATCTTTTCGAAATGGAAGGTGATCATTATTAGAGTATCTAATTAATGCATCGTACTTTCGATTCAGAGCAAAAACTCCTTTACGATGTTGTGCCTTGATAAATTGATTATCGACTTCAAAGCTAGCTTTTAAACAACCATGGGATTTTGCATGAGCATCTCTTGGAATATTTTTATATTTCGGTTGGTTTTTTTCCAACATTTGAATTGAGAAATCTATAATTTTTTTGTGGATTCTTTTTTCATGGAGTTGTGATCCTCCTTCATACTCTTCAAATTTAGGATCAAGGTTGTTTTCAAAAATAGAGCTCGTTGTTCTATAACTATTTAAGTTGGAGCAAGAAATAAATATTAATAATAAGAAAAAAGAATATAGTTTTTTCTTCAAAGGTCCTCCATTTTTTTAACCTACTCCTTATAAGTATTAGGGAATTTAACTATATATCAAGGAATCTTTTGAGATATAGTCTGGAAGCTCAATAATTTAGAGTATAGAGTTTAAAATTATATCCCAATCCATTTAATAATTATTTCTTCTTCTTGAAATAAAAAGTAAGCTTATTGGCTCTTCAATTACAAGTCTCACCTTTTGATCAATCTCTAAAGGTTCTTGAAATTTTAAATAAGCAAAGATCATTACAAAAACGTATACTATATCAAAATGACTTCGAATGTACTTTAAGTTAATTGAGAAACTAGTTCAAAAATCTTTCTTCCACTTTTTTAATAACTAACTATAAAGTCAGCCTTAAAATGAGAATATTGAGGATCATAATAAAAGAATCATAGACCCAAGGTCAGGTAAAAGACCTAGGTCTATGATAAGTATTGTGTTATTTTAATCTGTAATTTATTCCAAATAATGTCGCAAGTTCTATATCATCATTTCCATTATTATCAACACCATCAGCAAACTGAGTAGCTGTAAGACTAGCTTCTAAGTTTAATTTATTAGTTAAGTAATATCTAAATGTTGTTCCAAGAACATTTGTCCAATTTGATTTACTTGAAGCAGGTTTTATGAGTGATAAATTCAACGAGTTTTCCCAATCTACCCTATCAGAAATCTCATAAGTTAAAGTCATTAAATTAGAAGCAAAATAACCTTCATCTCCTAAGATTTTAGAGAAATTAAAAGTATTTTCAAACTGAGTTTTTAAACCAAAAGGTTTGGCATAATTAAATTCTACATCGAGAGTTACATCACTATCTGAACCATTAAATTGATTGATAATATATCCGAGTCCTGACCTTACAAACCATCCATGCTTTCTCACACTAATAGGCTCGTCAATCAAAACTCTTTGAATATGAAGTGCTCCAGCAGCTCCTAAGCCATTTTTAGCTAACGATCCTGCTAATTCCTTTTCCATCGCTTCGTACCATTTAGGTTCATACTCTTCAGCTCCAAAATTACTTCTATATTGATTTTCATTATCAATAACTTGAGCCAACTTAACTAACTGATCATCACTGGGCATAGAAGATAAAATAGAATGCTCCATCAGCTCTTCTGCAATTCTTATAGCTTTTGCTAAAGGTGTAGCGTTTATAACTCGTCCATATCCAGCTCCAGCACCAATTTTAGCAAATAATTCTTTTTGATTACTGTCATAAGTAGTATCCCCAGCTCCATAAAAGAAAAATTTTGAAGTAGGTTTAAGGTATTTATCGTATCTAAGGTCTAAGTCAATTATTGTGTTCTCAACCGACTTGTCGCCACTATTTGGTCCTTTACTTGAATCAGTTTTACCATTTAAGTTTATAAAAAAGTTTTTTGCTAAAGAAGTATTACTGTAATCATAATTACCTTGTAATAATACATCGTAGCTCATTTGATCTTGATTTCCTGTTTTAGAATTAAACTGTCCACCGATAAATGCTTCAGAGAATGAACTATCAGGAAAGGTATAGTCCTCAATCTGTATTGCAAATGCTGGCAATAAATTCATAGTCATTAATAAAAAAATTAGTACATTTGTTCTCTTGCTTTTCATTAAGCTCCTCTTTGTTATTCATTTTTAAAAGCTTTTCTAGCACAACATCAAAGTAATTAAAATCTTAAACTTGAAAAGAAATCTTTAAAAACATTAATGATCGATCGTATTTATTTAGCTCATAGAAGTTTCTTTAGCATACAAACGATCATTAAAAAAAAGATAGCTAAAAGATTTGTTCAAGCCCTTTGAAATCTTCCGCCTTCTTAAATAGATAAGAAGTAAGCAAATAACTTTGTAATGTCAGTCAATACAATTTACGAATAATTACAGTGAATTATGAAGACTAGAACAAATATTTCTCTAATTTCTGCTTATATACAAACGCTTGGTCCACCATTTTGACAATGCCCACTAACACCACCAGTAGTACCTTCATCTATCTGACAAGAATGTGGAGGCCCAAAGCAACAACATTGGTTTGATCCAGTACAACCTCCATCATCGACACATGAAGTTCCAATAGGTGTCGGGCCCGGAGTTGGAGAAGGTCCTATAGGAGCTGGTGTTGGTACTGGAGTTGGATTAGGAGTTGGATTAGGTGTTGGATTAGGAGTTGGTACTGGTGTTGGATTAGGAGTTGGATTAGGTGTTGGATTAGGGGTTGGATTAGGAGTTGGTACTGGTGTTGGATTAGGAGTTGGATTAGGTGTTGGATTAGGGGTTGGATTAGGAGTTGGATTAGGAGTTGGATTAGGAGTTGGATTAGGAGTTGGATTA
>CALIJZ010000019.1 GCA_938017795.1 uncultured Bacteriovoracaceae bacterium | reverse complement strand
GCTATTCGAGGAAGGGAACTTTGGGCCCTTCGAGTCAAAGACTTGAATGTCGATTTAAAAGGTTTTCATATTTCACGACAAAGGGAAAAAGATAAAGCTGGCTTTATCCCGACAAAAGGTAAAGACGCTAGGTTTGTCCCTATTAGTATGGAGCTAGAAGAAGCTTTGTTGAAATATATAAAAAAAGTTGGCTTAAAAACGACTGAATTATTATTCCAAACATCCGTAGGGACAGCGATAAATCATGATAACTTTACAAGTAGGGTATTCAATTATGATTTATTACATGCCAATGTTCCTAAAATTAGGTTTCATGATCTTAGACATACGGCTATAACTTTGATGATTTTAAAAGATATTAATATTGTAAAAGTACAGAAAATTGCTGGTCATAAGAATATAAAAACCACCTTAAGATACATACATGTTTCTTCAAAAGATGTGCAAAATGTGTGCACAAGCCTTGGAGAGTTCTAAGAAAAAACAATTTTGTGTGCACATTTTGTGCACACTTTCTAAAAATTATAAAAAATTATTTGTTACATAGTTTAATGTTGAAGAGTTAAGTTGTTGTATTTATTAGCTTTTTAGTGGAGCGGGTGATGGGGCTCAAACCCACGACCTTCTGCATGGCAAGCAGACGCTCTATCAACTGAGCTACACCCGCAAAGTGTTTTTTAGATAACCTAATATATTGCTTAAATCTCAATAGTTAAAGGGTAAAATAAATTCGCATATTCCAGGTCTTTATGATTTAAAGAATTCACCAATCTCATCTAAAACAAACTCATTATGGAGAATATGAATGTGACCTTCACCATCAATAGGAACATGCTTAACATTTTCAAGCTCTGAAAAGTGGACAGAGTCTTTAAAAGGAATAACTTTATCATCCGTACCGTGAGCACATAAGAACTCAATATCAGTAGGGTTTTTAATTTGTAGTTTTTTAGCATCCAGCATTTCTAGATCAATCTTGGTAATATCTTTTATTTTCTTTGAAAAAATATCTTTTTGCTCAATAGTTAAATTTAAGTAATTTGAAAACTTATCTACAATGGTTTGCATTTTAGTAGGAGATGAAATTAAAGCGATTTTTTTGGTTGTAAAATGGCTCTCAAATTCTGGTAAATAATCAGCTAGAGAGAGTGCTCCTAAAATTGCTGTTCCACCAAGAGAGTGACCTAAGGCCACATCAAAGTTTCCAAAAATATTTTGAACATCTAGCACAGTTTTAATTGAATCGTTCCAAGATATCTGGAATCCTTTTGAATTCCCATGGGCCGGTAGATCAACAGCATAAACTGCATAACCAAGATCTAAGAGTACCTCAATAAAGCGAACCATATAAATAGATCTAGAAGACCACCCATGAACCACTAAGGCCCTTTTATCAGATTTGTTATTTTCAAATCTATGAACTACATAGTTTCGAAATGAATTAATTGTAATTGTAGAAGGGTTGAGTGCCTTAAAGCTAAATGTTGCCTCTCTCATTAATTTCAACTCTTCCATACTTAGGGGAGGAGTTTTTATGGGGGTATTAAATAAACCATAGGCAATATTAGTTTTTAAATGAGTGATTCTACTGATAGTCATATTATAAAGTATGAGCAGAAGTATTAAGTGTCAATAAGGACGCATATTCCTTTGCTTCTTGTTTTTTATTAAACATACTCTTTGGAAGTATTTGAATTATTTTCAAAGATGAAAACAGGTAGGGAATGACCTGAGATTTTTTGTCGAAGATCAGAATGTATTTGATGAGCTTTGTGTTTACTTATTTTAAAATGTTGTGCTCCTAAAACATCATCTGGGAAGTGAGCATAATAAGGTCGTATATTAAGCTCTAATAAAGCTTTACTTAAGTTATAAAAAGATTCACTAGAATCATTAATATTTTTTAAAATTACAGATTGAGAAAGTGTAGTATAGTTTTTTGATAGCTTACTCAAAGAAGCCTTAACCTCATCATCAAGCTCTTCAGTACAATTTGTATGAATAACAAAAATTATCTCAAATCTATCAAGGTATTTCGATAACATTAATTGAAAGTCATTATCGATGCGATCAGGAATGATTGTAGGGAACCTGGTATGAAATCTAATTTGCTTTATATGTTTAACTTTAACAAAGCTCTCAAGGTGAGCATCAAGCTGATTATCAGTAAGGATAAGAGGATCTCCTCCGCTAAAAATAATTTCATTAATTAAAGGATGATCTTGTAAATATTCTATTGCCTGATCATTTTTAGAAAAGATTTTATCAGTAGATGAAATTTCATTTTTTCGAAAACAATACCTGCAATTAATAGGGCATTTACTAGTAGGGAAGAATAAAACTCTATTTTCGTACCTATGAACCAATCTATTAGTCGGGGAGTTTTTTAGATCCCCAATAGGGTCATACAAGCCGTTTGGACTTAACTCATCTAATTGAGGTAGGAACTGTTTTGCGAGTTTACCATTTATATCTTTTGAGATTCTATTCATTATCCTCTTAGGTATAAATATTGGATATTTTTTTTCTACTTCTAATAAAGGGTTTAGCTTGTTTTTTAGGTGAGGATAATCAAGTATTACTTGAGTTAGTGATTTATAACTATTTTGTAATTGTACCTGCCAAGGTTTCATTTTTTCTTTCTGACAGATTTTCTAAAAAAGAACATTTCAATTTTTGCCGTACCAATAATACTAAAGATTCCTAAAAGACCTATCCCTGTAAAATGTAAAACAAGCGAATTCATAGAAAGTCCACCACCGTAAGATAAGATATAAATTATCCATGCTAGTAATATTAAATGAGTCAGGACTATAAATACTTGAACTGATCTTTTAAACATCTGTTACCTTTTTAATTCTTTTAGTATTGAATAGCTTAAATTGCTCATCTTTTAAACATTTTGCATATAAATTCACGCAATTTGGCATTGGAAGTAAAGCTATGGGTTGTATAGGCCTTGGAGCACTGCCTTTAGAGCCACCTTTATAATTAATATTAATGTGCTTGCCCTCTGAAATTGCAACCTTCAATTTCTTCATTTTCTCTGAGTCATCATTTAAAAGGTTGCCAGTTGCTGCTGGGTCTTTGAAATTATAGATCACAAATCTTGCGATTGATTTTGAATCCCATTTAAGAATCTCCATACATTCATAAAAGACTTTTAAACATACAATAGAATCAGCAAATGCCCTGTGACTATCAAAGTTCAATTGATGAAATGCCTTAAAGCTATCAAGGCGATAGTTCTCTGGCCTCTCTTGTACTAGTTTATAGCTTGCTCTTGCCATATAGAGAGCATCAATGACTTTTTCTAAACTTGGCTCTAGTTTATATTTCCAGATCTCAGTGATCAGGAAACCTAGATCAAATTGAGCATTATAAGCAACAAGACTAGAGTCTTTTATATACTCAAAGAATTGATTCACAGTACTTAATTGCTCAGGAGCATCTAAGAGAGCTTCATTAGTTATCCCATGAATGCTTATGTTTTTTTCACTTAAAGGAGTTGAGTTTTTTAACAAGCTTTCAAACTTAGTTACTTCACCAGTTTTAAAGTTAATTTTTATTGCTCCAAATTCAATAATCTCATTAATCATTGGTGATAAACCGCTAGTTTCTACATCAAAAATTACTAAAGATTCTTTAAAAGCTGGAGCTAATTTTTTAATAAATAAATCTAAGTTAAAATCTGGAAGGTATGATTTAATGTCGATTGTTTGCTGAATAATAATTCTCCGCGTTATTTATTGCAAGTCGTGTTAAAACTCAAAAATTATGTTATCTTTACGCTCAAAGAAACTTAGTTCATAAGCCCACTTTTAGTAAAGCAAAGTGTTGATTTTTTAAGGAATTATCTATGAGTAATTACGATGTTGTTGTCTTAGGATCTGGTCCAGGTGGATATGTTGCCGCAATTAGGGCCTCTCAACTCGGTAAGAAGGTTGCGATCATTGAAGAGGATAAATTAGGTGGTGTCTGCTTAAACCGTGGATGTATTCCTACTAAAGCAGTTTTAAAGTCCGCTCACAGTGTTCATGAACTTGAAACATTTAAAGACCTTGGTATTGATGTGAAAGTTAATAAACTTAATGGATCTCAAGCTATCAAGAGGGCCAAGAAGATTTCTGATAAGATCTCTGGTGGTGTTGAGTATCTTATGAAGAAAAATAAAATTGACGTTATAAAAGGCGTTGGTGAGCTAGTAGATAAATCTACAATCAAAGTTGGATCTAAAAAAGTTAAAGGTAAAAATATTATTATCGCTACTGGAGCAAAGTATAGAACTTTTCCAGGCCTAGAGCATGATGGGAAAAAACTTATCGGTGCTTGGGAGGCGATTAAGTTAGAAAAAATGCCAAAGTCAGTTGGAATAATTGGAGCCGGAGCAATTGGGGTTGAGTTTGCCTATTTTTGGAATGCCTTTGGAGTTGAAGTTCATATATTTGAATTACAAAAACATCTCCTTCCAATTGAAGATGAAGATTGTTCAAAAGAGATTGAGAAAGCTTATAAGAAATATGGAATAAAACTTCACCTTGGAGCAAAGAAAGTTAGTGCAAAAAGTGATTCTAAAGGTGTGACGATTGAATGTGATGGAAAGAAGCATAAGTTTGACCTAGGTTTAATCGCTGTTGGGATGACAGGGAGAATTGAAAATATTGGTTTAGAGAAACTAAAAATTAAAACCGAAAAAGGCTTTATTTCAGTTGATGAGAATTATGAAACAAATATAAAGGGTGTCTATGCAATAGGGGATGTTAGTGGGCCACCACTTCTAGCTCATGCTGCAAGTCATGAAGGAATTGTTGCTGCAGAAAAAATTGCAGGACTTCATCCACATCCAATAGATAAAATGAATATTCCAGGTTGTACTTATTGTCAGCCTCAGGTTGCTTCAGTTGGTTATACTGAGCGGGCCTTGAAAGAAAAGAAAATGAAATACTCAGTAGGTAAAATGCCATTTAGTGCAAACGGGAAAGCAATTGCCTCCAATGAAACTGATGGTTTTGTTAAAGTTTTAACTGGTGAGTATGGAGAATTATTAGGTGCTCATATTGTTGGAACACATGCAACTGAATTAATTCATGAGTATACGCTTTTTAGACAAATGGAAGGCGTAGATGAAGAGATCTTTGCAACAGTTCACCCTCACCCAACTCTTGGTGAATGGTTATCTGAAGCAATGATGGCAGCAAAGAAAAGATCAATAAATTTTTAAGAATTTGAATTAGGAGATAAAGATATGGCAAAGCAAGAATTAATTATGCCTCAAATGGGTGAGTCAATCACTACGGGTACAATTACAAAGTGGAATAAAGCAGCTGGTGATAAGGTTGAGATTGATGAAATCATTCTTGAGATCTCAACTGATAAAGTTGAATCAGAAATTCCATCACCATTTTCTGGAAGAATAGCAAGTCTATTATTTGAAGAAGGTGAGACGATTGATGTTGGAAAGGTTATTGCTCTTATTGAAGATGATGATAGTGCAGCTCTTGATACAGCTGCTCCAAGCAAAAAAGAAGAAGCTTCATCTGCTAAAGCAGCTCCAGCAGCGGCTGAGAAAAAATCCGCTGCTCCTCAAGCTAGTAGTAATTCAGGTAAATCCAATAAGTTCTACACTCCTTTGGTTAGAAAAATGGCCAAAGAAAATGGAATCAATCTTGTAGATCTTGATCATTTAGAAGGATCAGGAGCTGGAGGAAGATTTAATAAGTCTGACTTTGAAAAGTTCTTAAAATCTGGTGGTAAATCATCAGGAGGATCTTCTTCAAGACCAACTCCATCAGTTACAACACCTGCGTTTAGGCCTGGAGAGAGAGTTGAGATTATCCCTATGGATAATATGAGAAAAATGATTGCTCAAAATATGGTGGCCTCTAAGTTAACTTCTCCACACGTTAACTCTGTAGATGAAGTTGATATGACTCATCTTGTGAAGTTCAGAGAAGGTTTTAAACACCAATTTCAGAAGCAAGAGGGCTTTAAGCTAACATATACTCCATTTATTATGAAGGCGATCATAGATGCCCTTCAAGAGCATCCATATGTAAATGCATCAGTTGATGGAAATAATATAGTATTAAAGAAAGATATTAATCTTGGTTGTGCTGTAGCCGTTCCCGGAAATGGATTAATTGTACCAGTGATAAAAAATGCGGAATCACTAAATATGCTAGGTATTTGTAGGGCACTTCAAGATCTTGCAACAAGAGCGAGAGCAAAAAAATTAAAGCTTGAAGAGCTACAAGGTGGAACATTTACTTTTAGTAATGTTGGAAGTTTTGGAACTGTTCTAGCAACTCCTATTATTCTACAACCACAAGTTGGTATTATGGCAGCAGGAGTAATTAAAAAACGTGTAGCTGTTATGCCTGATGATTCTATTGGAATTAGGTCAATGATGTTCTTAACTCATTCTTATGATCATCGATTAGTTGATGGTGAACTTGGTGGTAAATTCTTAGCTAGTGTTAGAAATAATCTTCACAATATGGATACAGATGAAATGTTTTAGTATTTTATTTTTTTTATTAATCTCATGTGGGAGCAAAAATAAATCTACTATTGGTAGCCAAGTTAGTACTACGAGTACGATTCCTTTTGTCTTGAAGTTAGATACTTATTCTAAGCTTGAAGGAAGGGAGTTGAATATATTTGGAAGTTGCAAGGATGCCATTAAAATACAATTAGAAATCGAGCAATTAAATATTAAAAGACCAGTGTTTTGTTATGAAGATAAATTTTCAACTGAAGTTAATTTGCCGATTTCTCTTGATGGGCATGAGCTGACTTATAAAATTATAACCGATGAAAAAGTAGTCACCAAAAAGGTTGTGATAAACTTTGATGCCACTAAAGTATTAAACGATCTTGAATTTAATCTTCAATCAGATGATCTTAAGGTTTTTAGTGATGCTGATTGTTCTCAAAAAAGTTCAAAGAAAAAGGGTCTTGCTAATTGTATACAAAGTGGCGATGTTACTTTTCTAGCTAATAGTAAAAAATCTGCTCCCAAATACCTTGATGGTGTTTTGTACTTTAATGAAAGCTTATTAGTGAATAGACAGGATTTAATTAATGGATTGGATTCTTTTGAAGTCATACTAGTTGTTAAGGCAGATAAAATTGTAACTGATGCTGGAATTTTAGATGTTCACCGTTTTGAAAGAGATGATGATGTTTTTTCATTACGATATGATCAAATTGGAGAACTCTCTTTTTGTAGTGAGTGTGTAAAGGGAGCTATAACAACAGCTAAGGATACTTATTCTTCTGAGTCAGGTTCTTTTACTCAAGATACTAAAGTTTCTATGATTGGAATGGGATGGACTAGTGGTAATACTTTAAAGTTGTATTATAATGGAGAAGAATCGCTAGCAACTCATCCTAAAATTATAAGAGGTAAAATTCAGGCACCTGAAACACTATATTTAGGCCATGGACCAAAAGGCTCTTGGACTGGGAAGATCTATGAGTTTTACTTATTTAAAAAACAACTATCACCTCAACAAAGAAGTTTTCTCTATAATCGCCTTGAGAAGAAGTATCTAACCAATGTCTTCTAAGAAAGAAGTTAAGAAAATTAAATTTAAGCTTTGGGAGCGTAATCTTGCTCTTTTAAATATCGGATCTAAAGCAGCTGGCTTTGCTCTCAGGAAAGTATTAACTAGTAAAAAACCATCGGCTAAAGCCTTTTTGAAAATTACTGAAGAGTTTTCTGAATTAAAGGGAAGCTTAATGAAGGCCGGGCAGTTATTAAGCATTTATGGAGAGTCGTTTCTTCCAGAAGAAGCGATTAAGCTATTAAGTTCACTTCAGGATCAGAGTTCATATTTAAGGTTCAGGACTCTTAAAAAAAGTCTCTCTAAGAAAGATCAATCAAAATTGGAAGGATTTTCAATTAAAGATAAACCATTTGCAAGTGCTTCAATCGGACAAGTTCATTTAGGAATTATTGATGAAACGGAGTATGCTGTAAAGATTCAATATCCTGATATTGGGAAATCTATTGATAGTGATCTTTTTGTTTTAAAAATGTTATTTACTACTTTTAAAGTCTTGCCTAAAAAGCTTCAACTTTCTGAACTCTTTGAACAAATAAAAAAAATGCTCCTTAGGGAAATTGATTATGAGCTAGAGAGAAAGTCACAAGTAATTTATTATAAAAATTTAAAAGATGATTTTATCATCCCTAAGGTTGTAGCAAAATACTCTAGTGAAAAAGTTTTGGTTTCTAGTTATTTACCTGGGACTCATATAGATGAAATAAATGAACAAGACCTTCTAACCCAAGAGCAAAGAAATATTTTAGGAGAAGATCTTCTGCATTTGTTACTAAATGAACTTTTTGTCATCCAAATCATTCAAACTGATCCAAACCCAGCAAATTTTAAGATTGATCTTAATGAGCAAAAATGGATTCTGTATGATTTTGGTGCCTGCATTGAAGTTGATGATGAGCTAAAAAAGAATTATTTTAAAATGATTAAGGCCTTAATGCAGTTTTCAAAAAAAGATATTCTAAAAGCCTTTGAACTTATTGGAGTTTATGAAAAAGGTGACCCTAAAGAATATGAGAATGCCCTTTTAGATTATGCCAAAGTTGTTGCTGAAGTCTTTGAAGAAGAGACATTTCATTGGGCCGATAATGACGTAGAAAAAAAGCTCATCCAACTTGGAAGGAAGCTTTTGATTGAATTTCCGAGGAAAGACCCTCCTTTTGATACAGTCTTCATTGATCGGAAGATATCAGGAACTTTTTATCTCTTAAAGAAATTAAAAGCCGAAACCAAAACGGTGAGTGTCTTTAGCAAATTCTTTAAGGAGATGTAGATTGGGTTTACAAATATCAAGCTTTCACTTTTTCCAGTATTGGTTGTTATTTTTGTTTATTATTCATGTAGGAACGATTTTTCAGCAATTTCTATCACCCAATGCTTTAGGAACAAGTTCAACTGACATTGAACAAGATAAATTATATACTGGTGTGTCTATTTTTCTTTTTTATGGTTCTCTATTCTCATTTCAGTTGATTCCTGTGTTTTTAAATTATCCACGGATGAACTTCTTATGCTGGATTGGAAGTTTTATATTCTTTAGCGGAATCGTTTTAAGATTATGGTCTATAAAGATACTGGGAGATTTTTTCACAATGAAAATTGGAATTCGTAAAGGTCATGAGGTTATTTCAAATGGACCTTATAAGATAATTCGTCATCCAAGCTATTCAGGATATCTTCTAATATTATTGGGATATGCTCTTTGCGCTCAACATCTTCTTGCGTTTATTCCGATTGTAATGTCCATAGGATTTTTAAATAAAAGAATCAGAGAAGAAGAAGCTATGCTGATTGAGCATTTTGGGAAAGACTATCTAAATTATATGAAGAAATCTTATAGAATTATACCAGGTGTTTTCTAAATTTATATCGTTGTAAATAGAATTACTTCGAAAGATAAATTTCAAAATCACCCCACTTGTTAGAGTGAAAAAAGTGATCGTTTTTATCAAAATTACGAACTTCTATATTTTTATTGATAAGTCGATCCCTAAAGTTTACTCCACCTATTGTAGTAGCAACATTAAATCCTTGCTCCCTAAGTAGGATATGTAAATTGAATGAATCATAGTTAAATTTAGAATCTTCAATGTTTATCCTTGTAGCCAATTTTATTGATTGAGGAGGATGATTTTTACTAATTTTTAGTTTTTTATGATCTAACTTTACTATCGATCCAAATTTTTGATCTTGATCTGGACAGATCTTATTATATTTTCTCTTAAGACATTGATCTACTTCAAAATATCCTCCAAATTCATAGTTATTTCCTACTTCAAAAAGATTTATTAATCTTGTTGGAGTAAAGATGACTTCTACAGTTATAACCTTAGATAAAGCAGTAGAGGATAATAAAAATAATGTCGATATAAGTATAAGATTTTTCATGTGAAAATTTTATCAAAATTTTATACTAGAGGAGAAATAACTATAAAGAATACAATGAAATGTATAAAGAATTTACAATTCCTTAAGTTGAAACTAAAACCAACCAGTTTTTCTTCTACTGCTTCTACGACGCGTAGTCTTGATCCCTAAGGCACCAAGTAAACCTCTTGTTACTTCTCTGGTTACTGTTCTTCCAACTTGTCGAATCATTGTATTTTTAGATAAAGAAGCAAAAAATCCTTCCTCATCATCAGCTTTTTCTTTACGAGTCTTTTTAATATCCTCGCTAACTTCAGGTTCATCATCACCATTGATTCTCTCGGTTAGAATCTCATAAGCACTCTTTCTATCAACGACCTTATCATATTTCTCTTTTAATTTGCTCTTTGCTTCAACTTCCTTGAGTTCTTTTTCATCTAAAATTCCCATTCTGGTCTGAGGAGCTCTAAGCATTGTATGAACTAGTTCTGTGGGTCTACCTTTATGATCTAGAACTGTTACCAGTGCTTCACCAATCCCTAGCTCTGTAATCAATTGATCTATTTTATAAAAATCTGATATTGGAAAATTTTCAGCAGCACTTTTGATTGCCTTTCTATCTTTAGCAGTAAATGCTCTCAGGGAATGCTGAATCTTTAAACCTAATTGTGATAAAATTGATTCTGGAACATCTACTGGATTTTGAGTACAAAAGAATACTCCAACACCTTTAGATCTTATTAATTTAACAACTTGTTCTAACTGATTAACCAATGTATCACTGGCCTCTTCAAAGACTAAGTGAGCTTCATCTATAAATAAGCATAATTTTGGCTTTTCACTATCTCCAACTTCTGGAAAAGTTTCATAGATCTCTGATAAGAGACTAAGCATGAAAGTTGAAAATAACTTTGGCTTACCCTGAATATTAGTAAGTCTTAAGATATTAATTGATGCTTTTCCTTCTCCGCTATGAAGCAGATCTTCAACATCAAAAGAAGGCTCTCCAAGAAATTCGTTAGCTCCTTGTTGTTCAAGCTCTACAATCTTTCTTAAAATCGTTGAAACTGTGGAAGGTGCAATTTTTCCATAGAGTTTTTCAAATTCATCTTTTTGATCTCCACCTATAAATCGTAAAACTTCTTTAAAGTCAGTAAGATCTAAAAGAGGAAGACCTGTATCATCACAGTATTTAAATATAACTGTTGTTACTGAAGTTTGAGTACCATTAAGTCCTAATATTTTTGAAAATAAAACAGGGCCAAATTCAATGAGAGTTGCTCTTAGCTTTGAGCCATGATCGTTAGATAGAGTTAAAAATTCTACAGGGTAGTCTTGAGGTGTAAATTCAATTTTTAAACTCTCATGCCTTTCATCAATCTTCGGATGACCTGGTGAAGCTTTAGCAAGACCACTCATATCTCCTTTGAGATCCATCAACAAAGTAGGGACTCCATGGCTTGATAAATGCTCTGCTAAAATTTGAACAGTCTTTGTTTTACCAGTACCGGTTGCTCCAGAGACTAATCCATGACGGTTTAAGGATCCAAGAGGGATTTTTACAACTCCATCACTGTGAACTCTTCCATCTAAAACACCACAACCAATTGGAAACGAGATGCCCTCTAAGTCATATGATTTTTTTATTTTTTCAATAAATGCTTCAGTGTCTGCCATGAAATTATCCTTTATTAAAGTGACTCAGAGTTGCAATTAAATGATTTATTAGAATCTTTATGAGTCATATTAAAAGTAGCAATTTTTCCATCAATGGTCTCAAAAATAATTTCTTTTTGATCATCTTGGTAAATTTTGACTTCATCTTGATATGTTATGTTTTCACTTTGATAGTGAGCGAGGACTTTTTCTAAAGCAGGGCCCAATTTAAGTTCTTTAGGGACATCAACTTTATCAAAAGTGTCGTTTTCTTTTTCTTCTAGAACAACTAAGTTCATTTCATTACTTTTTCTTTCAGATGAGTTATTTTTGAATATTAATCTCAAGTTTTTATCGTCTCTAGTTTGAATATGAACATTTTTTCTAATATGAAATATTTTCTCCTCTACAATGCCATTGTTCGACAATAGTGAAGAGAGTTCATTTGCATTAAGACCTGCTTTAACTCTTGCACAGAGTAGTGTTGGGCTTAAATCATTGCGTTCAGGGAGTAATTTTTTAGATGTGTTCTTCGGATTATTTTCTCTGTTCTCAGAAGAACTTTTAAATGTTGTCGAAGTAGTTGAAGTAGAAATAGTACTTAAATTCGGATCATACATTCGACTCTTTAATCCAACTAGAAATAAGACAACACAAACTCCTAAAAGAAATAGAAAAATAGGAATTAGAGCTTTTAATTTCACAAAGATTATCTTTTAACTAAATGCTTTTTCACAAGGTTCCATTGATTCGTCATTGCTAATGCATTAATTTTAGTAGCACTAGAGACTTTTTCAAGCTTATCCATATAAAAAGAAAAATCATAAAGAGTGCGACTGAAAGTTTCTAGAGTTGTAACTAAGTGTTTATAGCTAGCATAAGAATTCAGAACGTTCTGGGTGGGTATTAAGAAGTTATGAAAAAAGTTAGCAAACTTAGCTCTGGTGTGAGGATGAGTTAAATTTAACATCTGCTCAATACTCATTAGCATACTATCTCTAATGAATTTTTTTGTAGTATCAATAAAATCCGGAGTAAGTTCTTTTTTGTTTCTCATCAAGTTAAAATAGCTTGTTTGAAAATAGAGCCATTGTTTTTTTTCAACCTTGGCAATTTGTGAAAATATATTTTTGATATAAGCAACTTTTGAAGTACTTGCAATATATTTTGCTTTATTTATTGAATTATCAAGAGAGTAGATAAAGCTTTTAACACTATAGATGCAACCACGCCTAACTTTAAGAGCACAACGTGTTGTTAAGTCTTGATTAGCACTAATTCTACTTTTCAATGAATCTAAATAACTTTTTACTGATTTTTTGAGTTCTTCATTTTTAGTTGGGACAATATTTCTTGAAAGTATTTCATAGAATCTATTGTGAATAGAGCTAATATTATCTGTTACAATTGTTCTTACTTCATCAGTATATAAGAGGGATTCATCAAAAGTATTAGTAGCACTAAAACTATGAACTGAGATAAATAGAAATATAAAACGCAGTTTATTCAAAACTAAAACCTATATTAAAATCGTTAATGACAAAGCTAAATTCAGGACTAGAGTTATCATATTTACAGTCTTTAATTAAGGATTCTTTTGAAATATAAGTCTCAAAATTCTGAATAATTTTTAGTATTTGATCATCTCCCTGAAAATTCACAATAACGCGCTGCTCGACAGAGAAGTTCTTCTCTTTTCTAGATCTTTGAATCCTATTAACGACCTCTCTAGATATACCTTCATTTATGAGCTCATCATCTAAATCACAGGCCATATCTATCGAAATATATCTATTGGATAATGCCTGAGATCCTTCTTTGGCTTCTCGATAAACTAAAATCTCATCTGAACTAAAAGTATGATCTCCTAACTGAAGTGATCCTTTTTCTTCAAGTGCAGCAATCTCTTCAGAGCTAAGTGCTCCAATAAGGTCTTTATATTTTTTAAACTCCTTACCAAGTTTCTTACCAAGAATAGGGGAGTTAGGAAGAGCGAATAGGCGAATATAATCTAGTTCGTTTGTTGCATACTTTAACTCTTTAACATTTAACTCTACTTTAATTGGTTGTTCTAATTTTTTAATTTCATCCAATATATTTTTTTCTTCATGAATAATTGTTAAGCTTCTTAGTGGGATTTTAACTTTTACTTTTTCTTGAATTCTTTTTTGTCTTCCAAGTAAGATGACTTCCTGCATTCTTTTAACAGCGTCTTCTAGCACCTTTGATCGAAGATTTTCATTATGAGCTGGGTAGTCACAAAGATGAACTGAAGCAATTCCTGATGGGTTTAATTTATCAAGTTCTAAGTATAGATGTTCTGATAAAAATGGAGCAAAAGGTGCCATGAGTTTAGAGAGCTCTCTAAGAGTAAAGTATAAAGCATAATAGGCACTTTCTTTATCTTTTAGATGTTGATCAGAGTTATCGGCCCAAAATCTTTTTCTATTTAATCTAATATACCAATTTGTCAGGTCATCAATGAAGTCAAACAAGTGAGGAATCACATTATATAATTTATACTGATCCATTTCTTGATTGGTATTTTCAATCAATGTTTGCATTTTAGAAATGATCCATTGATCTAAAATATGAGCCGGTTTATATTCCTCAAAAGCAATTTTAGGCTCCCAAGAATCGACATTAGAGTAAGTGTTAAAAAACTTATAAGCATTATACCAAGGAAGCAATGCTTTCCTGACCATCTCTTTAACGCCTTCATCTTTAAACTTTAAATCTTCTGCCTTAACTAGCGCTGAATTTATTAATGCTAATCTTAGAGCATCTGCTCCATATTTTTCCATCAACTCATCAGGTGGAGTATAGTTCTTTAAACTTTTACTCATTTTCTTGCCATCTGATGCTAAGACCATTCCATTTACAATGACGTTTTTAAAAGCTGGTTTTTTGTATAAAGCTGCAGCTAAAACTGTTAGTGTATAAAACCAACCTCTAGTTTGGTCTAAACCTTCAGCAATAAATTGAGCAGGAAAACCGTTTTTAAAAACTTCTTCATTTTCAAAAGGGAAATGTAATTGAGCATATGGCATTGAGCCTGATTCAAACCAACAATCAAGTACTTCAGGAACTCTTTTATAAACTCCAGGCTCACCATCGATTTTTATTTCGAGATCATCAACATATTCTCTATGTAGATCGTTCAAGGTTTTACCTGTATATTTTGCCAGCTCTTCAATGGAGCCGATACAGATATGTTTATTATTTTCTTCATTAAACCAAATAGGGATCGGTGTTCCCCAGATTCTATTTCTCGAGACGGCCCAATCTTTAGCATTGCCAATCCATTTTCCAAACCTTCCAGCTTTTAGATGATTTGGAACCCAATTAATTTCTTCATTAGCCGCGATCATATCTTCTTTAACTTTTGTAACATTAATAAACCAAGAAGGAATGGCCTTATAAATCAGAGGAGTTTTTGATCTAGGACAAAATGGGTAGGAGTGAGTAATTTGAGATTGTTCTAAAAGACGACCATTTTCTTTTAATGCTTTCATGATCTCTTTATCAGCATCTTTTATAAATTTTCCGGCGTAATCAGTTACTTCTTGAGCAAAAGTTCCATCATTTTTTACTGGACATACATTAGCACTAACATTGTTTTCTTTCATCACTCGTTCATCATCTTCTCCAAAAGCTGGAGCGAGATGAACAATTCCAGTACCGCTTTCAGTACTTACATAAGAATCAGCATGTATTTTAAATGCACCATTAGCCCTTTCAGACTCAAAATAATTAAATAATGGCTCATAACTTAAGCCTGCCAATTCAGAACCTTTAATTTCTTTTAAAACTGAAAAAGTAAACTTTTTATAAGATTCAATTCTCTCTTTAGCTATATAAAAAGTCGCTTCAGACTCTTGATCTTTTACAAGACAATAATCCAACTCTTCATTTACACAAAGACCAAGATTAGACGGTAAAGTCCAAGGAGTTGTTGTCCAAGCAGCAATTGAATGATCACTATCTTTTAATTTAAATAAAACTGTTATCGCAGGGTCTTGGACGTTTCTATAATCAGAACCAGCTTCAAAGTTTGAAAGTACAGTTCCAAGAGCAGTAGAAAAAGGCATAACCTTAGTACTTTGATAAACAAGATCCTTATCCCATAAGGATTTAAAAACCCACCAAACTGACTCCATGAAACTTAAGTCCATAGTTTTATATTGATTTTCAAAATCAACCCAACGACCAATTCGATTGATAGTTTTCTTCCATTCAGAGGTATATCGTTGAACTATATTTCTACATTCATCGTTATATTTTTTAATTCCGAGCTTCTCTACAGCAACGTGGGCTGACATACCCAGAGATTTATCGATTTCATGTTCAATTGGCAGACCATGACAGTCCCAGCCAAAACGTCTCTCTACATAATATCCTTTCATGGTGAAATATCTTGGGATAATATCTTTTAAGGTACTTCCAACTAGGTGACCGTGGTGAGGTAATCCTGTAGCAAAAGGAGGCCCATCATAGAAGATATAAGGCTTTTCTTTGGAATTTTTATCTAAGGATTTTTGAAAGATCTGTTGTTCTTCCCAAAAAGATAAAATTTGATGTTCGGTTTCGATGAAAGAAAAAGGTTGTTCACTCATAAATAACTACTGTTTAAAATGCTTCTCAATATAATGTTTTCTTAGCATAATAGAACTAGATCACAACGTAAAACACGTTTACAAAAGAGGGCATATGTTTGGATTAGGAATGACGGAATTATTAATAATTGGTGGCGTGGTGATTTTTTTCTTCGGTGCTAAAAGACTTCCTCTCTTAGGCGGCTCTATGGGTAAGGCACTTAAGAACTTTAAAGATGAAGTAACGAACAAAGATAATAAAAATATCGATGATGATTCAAAAAAATCTTAATATCCGGTATTAATCCCTAGTAGAATCTTTTAAAAATCCTAAGTGATGAGTAGGACTATCAACAACTTTTCTACGTCTTTTATTGTACTCTTCTGTTGTTTTTACTGAAGAATGACCAACATCCCTTGAAACTTTATATAAATCAGCTCCATTATCTAGAGCGGATCCAATATATGAAGCTCTCGCTGAATGTGGTGAAACTCTATGAGTAATTCCAGCTTTTTGGCATATACTCTTTAAAATATAATCAATTGTTTTTGGATTTAAAGGTTTGATCAGGGCAGTAGGATCAGATGGATTCCTAGTAGGTTGAAAAATCCAATCATTAGGATCAATCTCTCTGTTAACTTTCTTCATCCAACCAATATACTCTGATACTACTTCATAGCTTGTTTGAGGAAGAAGCTTAATTAAGATTTTCCCACCTTTACCTCTAATTCTAATGAACCAATTTTCTTTTTCTTTGAAAAGATCTTCTCTTTTTAGCCCTATAATTTCAGACTTTCTTATTCCCGTAGTAAATAGCATATAGATAATTGATCTATGTAAGAACTTAGATTTAGACTTAAGATTATCTGCAACTTCAAAGATATCAGTGATTTGTTGATCACTAAGATCATTTGTTGGTTTTTGGACAACTTGTTTAGGTCTTTTAATCGAATCAAATACATTGAATTGAACTAAAGACTTCTCAACAAGATAATCCCAAAAGCTTGATACTGAGCTCATCTTTCTATTTATAGTCTTAGGTGCATACCCTGTATCAGATAACCATTTCTTATATGTTACTGCGTGAAGCCTTTTAACATCAGCCAACTCTTTAATCTCGAAAACACTATCTCTTAAAAAGTTAAAGAATTGATTTATATCATTCCTATAAGATTTCTTGGTATTTTCAGATTCAAAATTTTCAAAAAACTCAAAAAATAGAGGATTATCAAAATTGAGGGAACTGGATAATTCGTAAGAATTATATTTTTTTAGTGTATTGTTCATGAGATAATTATACCTCGTGTTATAATTGACAAACGTGAGGGTAAAAAATGCCTTTTGATAGACAAAAAATTTATAAGGAAGCCGATTTGCTGGCTCGGCTATTCAAGATCTCTCTTGTATCAATTGTCTTATACCTTATTTTTAGATTAATTTTCACTTTTATGTTTTTTAAAGCAGCTACGGTTTTTGAAGTTATCTATGCTAATTATATTGGTTTTAAGTTTGATTTACGCTTAAGTGCACTGCAGTTAGTGCCGGTTTTTTTCTTATATATTTTTACTCGCGGAAAAATCAAAATTTTAAATCTAATTACTGCAATTATCATGAGTATCTCTCAGATTTTATTTGTAATATTTTATTGCATTGACCTTGGTAACTATGAGTATATAACCCAAAGAATAAGTAGTGCATTTTTCTTGGACGACTTAGTGGAATATGAAACTTCTTTAGAAATGGCAAAAGATACATATCCCTTAGTTCCCGTGATTATTGTTTTATTTGTTTTAATTTATCTCTTAAGTAGATTTTATTATAAAAATATTTCATCACTTAAAAAAATAAATGCTCATGTCAAAGAAATATTTGTATGTGGTCTGATTATTTTGATTGCCTCATGGGGACGTATTGGAATCAGAACATTAACAACTACTGACGCATATTTTTCTCATAATCGATATCTTTCACAATTAGCTCTCAATCCAGTTATCAATATTTTCAGTTCTAGAAAAGAAGAAATGGATATATTGAAAGAGTATAAATTAGATCAAGCAAAAACTAGATTAAAAGATTTTTTTATTGAAGATAGCACTGATGATCTTACTCGAATAATAGGAAAAGATGGTAAGAAGTATAATGTGATTATCGTTTTACTCGAATCACTTGCTGCTAATAAGACTGGTCTTTTTAATAATAAGCTTGATCCCACTCCATATTTTGATAAATTAGCTAATGAGTCTTTACTCTTTACTAACTTTTTTACTCCTGCTTATAAGACTAATAGGGGAATATGGACCTTATTAACTGGTCTACCAGATGTGAGATCAAGTGTTCCAAGATCTAGAGACTTAGATAATTTAAAACAATTAACTTATTTTGATCATTTCGTCGGTTTTGATAAGTCATACTTTATTGGTGGGCATGCTAACTGGGGGAATTTAGATAGCTTTTACAAAATTAGCATCCCAGATATGAAGCTCCAACAACTTGGTGATTTTAAACTAGATCCTGTAGATGCTTGGGGAATAGCTGATTATGATTTATTTAATTTAATAATTTCTGATCTTGAAAGTAAGGATGGACCATTTATTTCTGTTATTCAGACTTCAGGCTTTCACCGCCCTTATACAATCCCTGATCACGTAGGTTATAAAGTTGTAGACAATATAAGTGATGATGAAATTAGAGACTATGGTTTTAACTCTTTAAAAGAATACAATTCATTAAGACTTCAAGATTATTCTTTTGGACATTTTATAAAAGAGTTTAAAAAGTCTAAGCATTATGAGAATACAATTATAATTGCAGTAGGAGATCATGGACTAAATTCAGTTAAGAGTATTAATGTCCCTAAAGGGTTTCATCAACATAGACTTGCTCTTCATCATACACCTCTAGTTATTCACTTTCCTGCTAAAGGTATAACAGGTGTAAATTCGGAAGTTATTGGAAATCAAATGGATATCTTTCCAACTGCTGCCAAACTTGCTGGAGTTGAAATGAGAACAAAGGCCTTAGGGAGAGATCTTTTGAGTGATAGAGCTGCTGAGCAAAATTTTGGATTTATTTTTTCCTGGGATTTTAGGCCAAGTCTTGTAGGCCTTATCGATAGAGAACATTATTTAGAAATTTTAGATGATAGGCCAGGGCTCTTTGATTATCGCGGGGAGTTTCCATTACGCAATATTGCAAATCAACATGAGAGCAAAACAAAGTCCATGACAGAACTAGCTAAAGCTATTTATAAATACTCACTACTGAGTTCCAAAGGTGAATTATAATGAAATATTTAAAGTACTTTTCACTCTCTTTTATCTTAATAATCTTAGACCAGTATTCAAAACAACTTGCAATCACTCATCTTGGACAAGGACAGATGTATGGGTATATGGATAATTTTTTTAGATTAATCTTTGCTCGAAATCCTGGTGCTTGGGGGTCATTGGGAAGTGATTGGCCTAGTCCGTATAAAGAAATTTCATTAATATTAATTCCAGTCTTAGTCCTTGGCTATATTTGCTATATTCTTCTTTCAAATCAAAGTAATAACCTCGAAAAATGGAGTTACTCTTTAATTCTTGCTGGAGGGGGCGGTAACCTGATCGACAGAATAAAAGATGGATCAGTTGTAGATATGTTCTGGTTTGGATTTGAACAGTATAGATTTCTTCAAACAAATATTTTTAATCTAGCAGATGTTTTTGTAATGATTGGTGTAGGGCTTTTACTTCTTAATTATTTTCAAGATAGGAAAGCCCAAAAACTTGCAAAATCCTAAGGAGTGCTACAATTATTTACTGAGTCTAGACTTAGAGAAATATCTTTAACTTTACCATTTACTTCACTTAGAATGAGTTTTCCTGTTGATCCTATTTGACCATTTATTGTAGAGATAATATTTGAATTTTTTGAAGTTAACTCTATTGATTGATCTTCACTTAAACTCAAAGTATTCGAATCGACCTCAATTCTAAATTGAAGATTCCCACATGATTGAGGATTAGAATTTTCAATTTCATAACCAATTTCAAATTGATCATTGTGTATTTTTTTAATTGATTGCTTTGTAACCTTTAATAATGATAAATCACATGTGTTTTCACCTGGAGCTGGGTTAGCTCTTGGATTATCAAAGGTAAGTTTTAATTGTGCCGACGGGGAGTCAATAGAACCAACTAATTCAAAGTTAACACCTGACCCCGAAAATGTTCGATTACTTGTATTTAGAATTGCAAGATAAGATGAAACTCCACCAGTTGAGAGGCTCGCTTCAGTAATATTTATACCTTTAAAACCTTGAACTCTGCTTGGCATATCAACATCTTCGGCAACTGCATATCTATAATCTACATAATATGTCTTAGATCCTGAAGAGACTGTAATAACTCTTGGAAATGAATCATCAGTATAAGTTACCCCTAAACCAATTGCTTCAATATCATAAGTCCCATTATCTGTTATTGTTCGTTCAAGATCTGGTCTTTGATCAAGTAGACCCAACATTTTTGTTTTTGGTCCATTAAAATATGTAACTCTATCATCAAAAGAATTACCCATAGGACAAATTTGATGAGCATAAGTTACACCTGGTTTTCCAGAATGTCCTAATCCCCAAGTATGGCCCAGTTCGTGTAGAATAACATTGAAAGTAGGGATAGCAATATGAGTTTTACCATTCTTACCACTACCTAAAGGTCTAACATAAGCAACACCACCATAGCCACAAATTGGGTCACCACTTCTTGCACTTGGATCAGACGCTACATAGATAATCGTATCGTAATCAGATAAATTGTGATCTCTTAAACTATCTCTAGCAATTGAATCTAGATTTGGTGTACACATAGAACTTGTGAAATTCCCATTTATTGTAATATGTTCTACATCTGGCTCTCCGTCTCCATTAGCATCAATGTTTAACTCCATTTGAGCACCACTATTTCTTGTTGCATAATCTTTCAATTTTCTTAAATCTTCCTTTCCTTTTGAAATTGAATAGATTTGTGAGCTTTTTCTATTATTAAAATCCATAATGACTGTTAAAACTTTCAAATCATAACTTTTAATAAGTTGAATAGGGGATTGAATCTTTGCAACACTATTAATAGACATCGAGTCACTTCCAATGTGACCTTGCACCTTTAATATTTCCCCTGGTGTATAAGTTTGATTATTATTAAAATTTTCTAGTTTTATATTTTCACCATCCTCAGTAACTAATATATGCTCAGTTGTATGAGTGTGATTAGCAAAATCATCTTCAATGATAAGTTGATATTCACCTTCTATTGATTCTCCTGATTGTATGGCCAAAGGAGTTGTTGGACATTGTGTAAATGGGTCTTGAGATTGAAAAGAGTTTTTTAAAGAAGATCCGGGTAGTTGAAAACAACCAGTTAAGGAAAAAATTAGTAAAGAAAGCACAGCTTTAACTAGATGAATCATAAATTACCCCAAAATGTAGTGCCAATGGTTTATCAACTATTATCCGCTCCAATGACTCTTAAAATTTTATCAGGATGTAGAATATTAAGATAAATTCATGTGATTTCAGTGATTTAACTGGTCGAGATATATTAGTTAAAATGGAAACTTAAGTTGTCACTACGTTAATAATGATTTGAGGTAAATGTAAAATTTTATATTTACAATATCATTAGCCCAGTTTTATAGGCATTTTCTGAAATCTATTTAAGAGCTAACTAGCTGGAATTATTATTGAAGGTTCTTTATAAAGTTTTAAAGTTCATCTTGTAGATAAACTATAAGCTATGAAGAATAATCGATTATCTATTTTTGCGTTAAAAATTAACAGTTGCTATATCATTGCGCTCATTTGTATGAGCCTATTAGGTTGTAAATCAAACAACTTGCGTGTTGGAAACGATCATGATGGTAATGGCAACACTACTGACAATCAAAACCCATCATCAGAGTTTATAACTGGGAAAAACATTCAAATTGCAGGAATAAGAGAATTACAAAATGTTTATCTTAGTTTCACCGATTCTAAAGATGAAATCATTGGCCTATTAAGTACCAATTATAATAAATCAATAAATCTTGATTCTTTAAAAATGAAAGAAGGACAAGAGTATTATGTGAAGGCCTATTCAGAGGGTTATGAAGTTAGTGCCCCAAAGAAATTAATTGTAAGTCAAGATCAAGCAGAAGTATTAGCTACTTTTTCGTTTGAAAAAATTTCAGATGATCTTTATCGATATCATTGGGAAAATGACTTCAAAAATAAAGAATACGAATATTCTTCTAAAGTTCCAAGAATTGAACAAGTTCAATTTCTTGGAGAAGAAGTACAACTTCAAAATTTATCATCAACTGTAACATTGAAAGATAAATTCAACATTCTCCTAAGCGATGAACAAGAGGTATGGAGCTTAGATTATTCAACGAAGTTATTAAAAACACTTGTCTCAATACCGCACGAAAAATTAGACAATATCAAACTTGTTTTAACTAACGAGAATATAGCAGATGACATCTTAATCAGAACTATTAACTCAAAGAAAGTTGTAACTCTATCAAAAGCTAGTTTTTCTCTAGCTGGTGCTCGAATGGTAAGATTGGATGGAGTAAGAGGGAAGTATTTCTCAAAAAGACTTCATCATGCTCTAACTCGATTGATCACAAATAATGGAAGTGATAAAGCGGCAGTTGAGAAGATTTTAAAAGATACTTATGACGTAGAGTTAGAAGTATCTGATATAAAAACTCTAACAGGTGAAGATCAAAATAATTTTCAAGAATTTCATTCAAGTGAATTGATTGATATCTTAAGTGCTTTTGCTGAAATGCCTTCTGGGTTTAATAAAATTTCAGGATTAAAGTATTTATTAAGAAGAAAAAATGGACAACCACACCCAACTCATCCCAGTGCACCTGCAGTTGCATGGCCTCGAGGAGCTGACACGGATAGTTATATTGAGTTTATGGAAAGTGCTTTTAGAAATACTGGAGGTGGAATCTTAGGGACTATGGCTTCAGATGAATACCTTCATAGACTAATTATTCATGAAAAGACTCACTTCATTTATGATAACTTATTAAGTGAAAAAGTCTTAACGAATTGGATTGATACTGCTGGTTGGGTTAAAAATCCAGCTGATCCTGATGGATGGATAAATACATCAAATACAGCATTTGTTAGTCCTTATGCTCATTTAAAGAATCCAGCAGAAGATTTCAGTGAATCGATTTCATATTATGTTTTAAATCCAAATAAATTAAAAAGTACTGCACCTTTAAAATATGAATTTATTTTAAAGAAAATTATGAATGGTGCTAAATATATTGCAGAGGTAAGAGAGGATCTCAAGTTTGAAGTCTTGAATTTATTTCCAGATTATGATTATCCAGGAAAGATTCAATCAGTAGATGTAAAAGCTATTGGTGGAAAATTAGAAAATAAAGAGGTAGAGATTGAAATAAACCTATTAAATAAAGCAGGATTTAATGATGGAGCTCAAAAGGCCAGCATGAGAATCACAAGTTCTATTGGGACATATCTTGATGTGAACTTATCTCCAGTTAATGGCAATAATCATAAACTAAAAGGTGCTTTATCAATACCTGCAAATGCAAAAGCGGGTTATTGGTTAACCGATCAAATTGTAATAGAAGATTCAGTTGGCAACCTAAGAATGGAAGGGATTGATGATTTTGGATTCTCTCTTTATATAAATAATCAAGTAGAAGATATTGTGGCTCCAGAATATATTCCAGGAAGTTTAACGATCAAAGTCAGCCCCGAGACTCTTCAAGGTAAGGCCGTTCATAAAGTAACAGTACAATGGGAGTTAAGGGAAGATGTTTTAGCTAAAAGTAAAAATGGTGCTTATATAAGTTTTAACTCTTTAGATCATGAAGGAACCTATAGTATAAATAAGCATGGAGATATAGATACAACTAATAATAAAGCAAAGGTTAGTTTTTATCTGACTAATTATTTCCCTAGTGGACGCTACAGTGTGAGTTTTCTACGAATGGCAGATGTTGCCTTAAATTATGGGACTCAAAATTTCTCTGCTGATCCTTCTCACGAACCAGAAGTGATTGTAAATATTCAAACTAATGACCATGATACAGTAAGTCCAGATCTTGATTTAAATAGAATCAGCATTAATGCTGTACCTACAAATTTATCTAATCCGGACGGACAGACTAAAGTCACAATAAGCTACTTTGCTAAAGATGATAAATCAGGAGTAGGGGCTGTGTCTTATGCTCTCATTGACCCTACAGGAAAAAGGCATAGTGAGTATCATTACCATGAGAACTTTTATACTGATTTTTTTAATGGAGTAGCTAATAGATATAATGAATATAGAATTGAACATGTCTTACCCCGAGGTTCAGCACCTGGAATATGGGGGTTGCAAGAAATTGTATTAAACGACAAAGGTGGAAATTCAGCCAATTTTAACTTTACCGAAATTATTCATTTTGAGGTTGAAGATAAGTAAAACATTACGAAATAAGATTATTATCAAGCTCATTTTTATCTTTATCATTACCGGGTAGGTTTTTTGATAAAATCTCCCCGCATGATCTCAAAGAGATTTCAAAAGCTTCCTGAATATTTTGAGTCTTAATATTTTGAATCAAATTATCTATAATCTTAACCCACGTATGATCATCAACTAAATCATTGATCTTTTTATCTGCTAGAATGATTGCTCTTTTTTCAAAAAGGCTTAACATTACTAATACTCCAGATCTGTGAGATGTTTGATGTATTTTATGTTCTAAAAAGATTTCATAACCTTTTTGTAAGGTTTCTTCTTCTAATTCAGGAGAGAAGATGAATAATCTTTTAATAAAAGGAATAAAGCAAAGTAAAATCCCTATTAGATATCCAATTAGAAAAAAGTAAAAAATCCAAGGTCGAAAAAAAAACCATGAAATGATAAATCCTAATGAAGCGAAAAATAAACCTGCTCTATAATAAGAAGCTGGATAATTATCTGAATAATCCAAAATGGAAGGCACAATTTCAGCCGTAGTTGATTTTTCGATCTCTTTTACTATTGACTTTATTTTATCTTTATTAATCATTACCATCCTCCACTTGCACCACCGCCAGAGAATCCTCCTCCGCCGCCAGACCAACCTCCACCGAAACCACCCCGGCTTCCACCAAACCCGCCAAAACCTCCACCTAAATGACCTCTGTCCCAAGGGTTTCTTCGTCTGCCGTTGAGATTAGCCGATCTATGTCTACGAGATCTAATGCTCTGAATTAGTAGGAATAAAAAGATTATAAAAAAGATTATAAGAGGTAACCAATCATCACCATTTAAATTAGATGATCCTCCAGAAACTATTCCTCTTGGCTTAAAACCAGCACATGCTTGAGAGTTTGTGAAATTACCAGTTGTTGAAAAGTTGGGAGCGGCTAGTGAAATAATTTTATTGAATGCGTATCTAATCCCGCCGTGGAAGTTTGCCCTTTTAAAATATGCACCTACTTGATCGATTATTCTTTTAGAATACAGATCAGTGATTTCACCTTCTAGGCCTTGACCAACTTCAATGCGCATTTTTCTATCATTTTTAGCTATTAAGAATAAGAGACCTTTATCTTCTTTTTTACTACCAAGTTTCCATGCATCAGTAACTTTGATGGAATAACTCTCTATAACTTCACCTTCGAGACTAGGTATTGTTAGTAATTGAAGCTGGATTCCATTTTTTTTATAAAGATCGTTCAATAAACCAGCTAATGATTCCTTCTCACAAGTATCAAGTAAATTGGCCTTATCTTCTATAGGAGAAGTTAGTACAGGAACTTCAAGGGCAGCTGTATTTATGGCAATAAAAAAAAGTAGAATTAGTCTCATTCAATTATTATTCAAAATTAACTTTCGGAGCCTCTTCATTTTTCTTGTCAGTTTGAAATTGTGGAACTTTTGAAAATTTATATATCAAAGAGTTTGTCCATGAAGTCATTGGAACAGTTACGAGTTTGTTAAATACATTTACAATTTCAATATGCCTTTGTCTTGCAACTGCAATCCTATTTTCAGTTCCTTCAAGTTGAGCTTGAAGATCTCTAAAGTTTTGATTTGCTTTAAGATCAGGATATCTTTCACTTACCATCATTAATTTAGAGAGTGCACCAGTTAGACCTTGTTGGGCCTGCTCATATTGTTTTAAAGTTTCTGGTGTTAGTTGATCTACTTTAAGAGTTGTTTTAGTTGCTTGAGCTCTAGCGTTAATTACTCCTTCCAAGGTTTCTTTTTCATGCTTAGCATAACCTTTTACTGTTTCAACAAGATTACCAATTAAGTCAGCTCTTCTTTGGTATTGATTTTGAACTTCTGCCCAACCTGCCTCAACGTCATTTTTAGTGCTAGGAATAGATTGGAAACCACACGAAACTAGCGACCCGCTTAATAATAAAATCATTAAAATTCTCATTTTATCTCCTGAAAAATTTGTTTTTCTCATAATACTAGGTAATATTGTGCTAGTTAAGGAATATCTAGGAGATACAATGAAATTGATTGTTTTAGGATTATTAGTGACGACAGGAGCACTGGCTTCATACTACCAAACTACTTGTTCAAACTTTGATGGAACAGTTAAATATCATAATGGACATAGTAAAAATGGTGTTGAAATTAAAGAGTTTGACTCCAACACGGGAGATGAAGTCTCATCTACACTTTACCCTTTATCTAGATATATCAGTGGTGGGCAATCAGTAAAAGTCTCAATTATAGATATAAATACTCTCAATGTTGAAGAAGAAAAGAAATGTTCTGATAGTGGTTCAGGCTATTTCTCTAGGACAGTAACTTCTAATAAGAAAATTAAAGTTTTACTCATCGCAGATCATAGAGAAATTGAAGATTTTTATATTTGTAAATTTTTTATGAGCGGTCGAACAAGCTGTAAATAATTTAATATATCCTCAGATCTAGTGTATAAGGCAACTTTAGTTGTGACATAAACCATCCCGAAAATATAACTTGATGCGATTTGCAAACTTTTGTTTGCAACTAAATGACTTTTTAAGTTAGCTAAGTATCTGAATACGCTTAGATTTATTAAATAGCTCTAAAGATTTTATAAAATAATACTATAATATTAAAAAGGGAATAAATTAGGGGTTTATTATTCAGCAACAAGGAGTATGAATGAGGACTTTTCTAATTTTATCACTTGTTCTATTGAACGTCGGATGTGGAAATTCAAAAAAAACAACTGAGACGGCCATTGGAACAACAGAGATCACTTGCCAAGCATTAGCAGGTGATAATTTTACTGAGCTTACTTTGAAAGATGATAGGGTAGTGTGCCTAGATCTAACGTGTGATTCAGTAGAGTGTAATTATGGACCAGAGGAAATTTTTCATAATGGATTAAGTTATAGTATTTCATTAGATATTTCTGAAGACTCGGTTGAATTTTATAGGGCACAAGAAGTATCAACTGCTTCACCGCCGACTACACAACCTTCACCGCCTGAAGATGAATTAGACCTAGAAGATAGAGTCCTTACAATGATTGATTTTAAAAAAGATCTAAATGATGGCATGGATTTAACGCTTGAATCAGGTGATACGACCTTTATAAAAATACATATTTTATCTGAGCTTGAGATGAGCGATACTTATGATTATAGCTTAGAAGTCATCAGTGGATCTGGTTCAATTCGATTTAGTGGTAATGCAACCTCTAGTGTTAAAAGTGGATACCTTGGACTAAGTATTAAAAACTCTGTTCTAGCCGGAATAAAAACGGCCTTTATTGATTATAAATTAGTAGCAACCAAGGATGGAGTTACTATTAAGAGTGCAGTATCAAAAGTTAGAAATATCGCCATGGATGAAATCGAGTAATAACTGCCCTTTAAAGCGTTCTACCCCATAATTGTCATTATAGGGTAGAACTTTTAAAGGTCTTTTTGATTAGTTTTTATTAAAATTCTTAACTATAAATCCAACCCCAGCATATATTTGGACAGATTTCATAAGTTCTTGTTCAATTACAATTGGTTGAGGCGAATAAATTGTTGCTTTACTCTTTATACCAATTCCACGTAATGATGATTCAATGAAAAATTTTTCAAAAAATGTGAACCTAGCTTTAGCACCAATGTGAAAACCATATCCTGCAAGTTGAAATTTACCATTTTCACCTTCGTACCAGTTGTGATTATTAAGTATTCTGACATGTGGCTTAGGTACATATGCACCTAAACCAGTCTCAGCTCCAATCATAGCTTGAAACTTCTTATCATTGGTTTTAAAGGCAGTAACATTATAAAATGCACTTAAATGAACATAATTATGACCGTCTGAATACTCAAAATTAAGAGGTGATGCGTCTCCCGTTTCTTTGATTCGATCAAAATCAACCTGAGTCAGACCACTGTTTGGATTTAGCTCAAGTGGACGTGTATAATCACCGCTGATCTTATAATTTTTTGAATTATCAAAGACCCACTTCATATGATCAGTTCCAATTTCAAATCCCATAGAACCAATTTTAGTATCTTTTTCCATACCGGCCCTGAAATTATATTGAGGAATACTAAACTTTGTTGGATCAATATATAACCAACTCAAAGGTGTCGGTCTATCTTTTGCTTGAGCATCATGAATTGTAAATGTACCACCTGATGTTTTCCACACGGCAGTTGAGTTTGCATGCCAGGCCCGATTATAGCCCCAAATTATATGTATTCTCCATTTATTCTTTATTGGATCTGTTGGATCTTCAATAATATCTACCGATTGAACTCTTAACTGTTCTACATCTACACCTCTATTATAGGCTAATTCTTCAGTCGCCTTTTCAATATAATCTTTAAGTATATCTTTTTTTGGACCTGTATAATTCGTCTTTGAAAAGGCCAATGAACTAAGTATTAAAATTAAAATAAATCTCATTTTTTTCCTTTATGAAGTCTAATATGTAGACCTATCGACAAGCTGTTATAATTTAAAAAATGTTCGGCAGTTCCTCTATCTAGAATCGAATACTTCTTTTTTGAGTAGTTATATTTATGTTCCACAAAAATGCCAAACTTATCTTTAGGTCCTGACAATTTGATCTTATTCCCTAGAGTTAGGCTATGCCCCTGAATTGTATTTTTTGAATCAAAACCCGAATACCAAGTCTGTTGATCATTTTCAAAAGGTGCATATGATACAAATGATTTTCCTACATGAACCCCTACTGAAATATTGGGAGTATAGTTTAAATTTATCTTATTGCCTTTATTAGATTCTAGAATATTAAATACTCTTCCATAACCTACCATTAACTGAATATGTCGATAGGTATTTCTAAATTCAGGAAAAATCGGTAAGTTTCTATTTTCACTGTTTCCAGTTGCTAAGTTCGTATAGTCATCAACTTCTTGTCCTTGATGTGTACCAGAAATTCTCACTAAAGGATTGTGGTGCTCCCCTACTCCTGGTTCATCCCATGCCCAACTGATTAAGTATTTCGGATGGACATAAGTAAGAATATATTCATTTTTATTTTTTTGAGCCGTTAAAACAAAAGTATTTGTTGGTTCATCTATAAATTGGAAAACTCTGCCAAAATTTTTTGCATTCCATACTTTGTAATACTCCATACTCGTTCTTTCTTTGATTGGCGTATCATGGATAGTGAAATCTGTTCCATTATCTAGTTTTATTCTTAGGTCAGTATTTTGATAAAAGTGTCGAACTGGGCCAAAATATAGTCTTATTTTTAACTTTTCTTTATCTGGTGGGTCGGTTGGATCATCAAAACTCATTTCAATTGGTCCTGATGTTAAATATTGGTTGATACAGGCCTGATCAGTCTTTTTGCAAACGAGAGAAACCGGTAGATTGAGCTCCTGAACTTTTGCATAGGTTATAGAGTTAAGAATAAATATAGAAAAAATGAATTTGATCATAGCAAGATATTTTACCAATATCTTTCTTGGTAATTACTTACTCTATATAAATTTCATAGTTTATTGGTTATTTGACCAATTATTCATTTTTTTTACTTGTCTTTGCCATACCAGCTTAGCTATTTCTTGATAATTAACGGGAGGGGCTAAAAAGGGAGCAATTAGCTCTTCTGCGAGATCAAATCTATACAAAAAATTAACAAAACTTGCTGGATTGTTCTCAAGAACATGTTTTAATGTCTCACTTATAGATTCAATAATTTTATCTTGAGAGTCTAATTCATTAGCTAATTTTTGTAGATCTAGAAATTCATCCATTTTTTAAATAGATGAATTTGATGAGCTAAAGTTTAGAGGCTTAGTAACATCTACAATTCCTCCACCTTTTGGTGATGGAAATTGGATACCTCTTAGAACTCCATTTACACAATTAACGCTAGATTTAGGGATATTACCTTTACCTCGTGACTTTGTTTTTGTAACTTGACCACTTCCACCAATTACAAATTTCATATCAATTGAACCTTTAAGATTTGGATTCGCATCAAGTGCATTTTGATAACAATATTTAAATTGCGGCAAGTGTTCTCTTAAGATTCTATCGATAATTTTCGGGTCTAGAGATCCAAGAACAACAGTTCGAGTTCTTGTAAAAGCTGAGTTAAAATTACTTTTTCCTAATCCTTTAGATTTAAATCCTCGACCACTTCCAAATTGACTACTAGTATTAAGTCCATTGATTGATTGACCGCCCCCAACAGTTGCAAGTTTTCCACTCCTTGCTACATTTAATCCAGCACTTTTTCCAAAACCTGAACTAGCACCTGTACCTGAACTAAAAGACTTCGATTTGAACTGAGACGCACCTTTACTTTTACTGAAACTACTTCCAAAAGTTACTTTTTTTCTCGTTGGAGTTTTAGATACTGCAACTTTAGAACTTCTCTTACTCATAGAAGCTTTATTTGAGTTCACTTTTCTTTGAGTTGTTTTTTTAGTTGTCTTAGATTTTGATTTAGCTACTTTCTTGTTACTTGACTTAGAAATATCTGATTTCTTTTCATTGACTTTCTTAGCAACTTTCTTTTGAGCAGTATCAATATTTTTTGTATCATCTGACTTATTAACAACTTTTTCTTTTTGAATCTCTTTTTTCTTAACAACTTTCTTTTTCTTTTCGATTTTCTTTTTATAGATAACTACTTGTTGTTCTTTTTTAGTCTCTATTTTTTGAGTATTTATAAGTAATAATAACAAAAATGGAAGAAAAGCTATAATTGCAGTTCCAACTGTTTTCAAGTCAGCTTGCCTCGTTCGAATTGAACTTGGTACTATGGCTAGCTCTCCAACTTCTTTAGCAAGACCAATTAAAATTTGATTTGGCCCTTTATTGAGGACAACTTTTGATCTTGCATCTAAAGTTGTCTTTCCATCTACTGATTTAAAACCATTAGGGATATTTACTGTAAATGAACTTCCCTTTTTAATAACTAACTGAGTTTTTTCAGAAATATCTAAGTAACTTAAAAGGTCTTGAGACAAGAATTTATCAAAAGTAGCAAGGTTTTTTAATGGAATCGTATCAAAACTGATAATATTTCCATTTGTTGTAAATATTACTTCGACAATATCATTTTTTGATTGAGCTTTTCCGGATTTAAATATCTGGTGAGGAGCAGCATCATCATAATCTATAAAGTTTTCTTTAATGAACCTGGTAGAGGTTGTTGGAGAATTTTCAAGATTTTTTTCTAAGTTAGCGTTAAAGTTTAAGTTGTAAGATTCACCATCAATATAAACACTATGTCCGTCAATATTTGTTGTTCTTCTTGCTACTGGAAGTTCTTCAGTTTTAACAAATACAGGTGCTTCTGGTATTGCCACAGCTTGTGTAGCATTTCTTCTTTTAGATTCATGCTTTGTAGTAACTAGTGTATTTTCTTTTTCTTTTAAAGCAGCTTCTTTAGCTAACAGTGCAGCTACTTTAGCTTCTAATAGTTTTTCTTGTTTTGCTAACTTATCTATAAGCTCTTGAGCCTGAGCTTCTTTTGCAGCCTGAGCTTCTTTTGCAGCTTGAGCTTCTTTTGCAGCTTGAGCTTCTTTTGCAGCCTGAGCTTCTTTTGCAGCTTGAGCTTCTTTTGCAGCCTGAGCTTCTTTTGCAGCTTGAGCTTCTTTTGCAGCTTGAGCTTCTTTTGCAGCCTGAGCTTCTTTTGCAGCTTGAGCTTCTTTTGCAGCTTGAG
>CALIJZ010000018.1 GCA_938017795.1 uncultured Bacteriovoracaceae bacterium | reverse complement strand
ATGGTTCACCTAAATCCAGTGCTGGTAGATGTTTTTGGACATTAGAAGAGTGTGGTCTTAATTATGAAGTTGGTAAGATTGATTTTAGAAAAAGAGAACATAAAGGTCCGGAGTTTCTAAAGCTGAATCCAAATGGAAAGATTCCAGTTTTAGAAGATGGAGACTTTAAGCTATGGGAATCAATGGCAATAAATTCATATATTGCTGAATCTCATTTACCAGAACTCTTGGGAACTGATGCAAAGTCCAAAGCACTTGTTCAACAGTGGAGTTTTTGGGCCTTAGCAGAATTACAACATCCAATTATTCAAATTTTTATACAATTAGTTTTTGTTCCTGAAGAGAAAAGAAATCATGACTTAGTTGAAAAGATGCAAGAAAAACTACCTGTTTACTTTGATGTTCTAAACTCTTGTTTGGAAGGAAAAAGTTTTCTTGTTAATGATAAGTTCTCATTAGCTGATTTAAATGTTTTTTCAGTTATCGAAATCTCTCATGAAATTAAGTTTGATTATTCAAAATACGAAAATATTTTAAAGTGGGAAAAGAGCATCTCGAAAAGAGATGCATTTCAGAAATATAAAAAAATTCAAGAGCAAAGCTAAGGTTATGAATCCAGGAACTGAACCTTACCAGTTCCTAACTCATAATAGGCTCCTACTATTTTTACTTTACTTTCATTAAGAGAAGTAGAAATAATTTTGGAATTCTTATTAAGGTTTTCGATTGTGTTTTTTGTATTTTGGTTAATAATATCTTTAATATTAGCACCCTCTCCACAACTCTTAACGGCAGGAGTAATATGCTCTAGTAGTTGGTTGATATTATGACCATTATCTCCACCTGCAATTGCAGCTCCTACGGCTCCGCAACTTTCATGACCTAGTACAATTATCATTGAGCAATTACAATGAGCTACAGCGTATTCAATGCTGGCAATAGTTTCAGTATTAGCGACATTCCCTGCAACTCTTATGACAAATAGTTCACCTAGTCCAGTATCAAAAGCTAACTCTGGAACGACTCTACTATCTGCACAGCTAAGGACTATTGCAAAAGGAGCTTGTCCTTTAGTTAGAGAAGACCTTCTTTCCTGGTCTTGTAGGTTTCTATTTAGGCTATCTGAAACAAATCTTGTGTTTCCGGCTTTTAATCTATCAATTATTTCACTGTGGTTCATTTTTACTCCTTAAAAATTTAATATTCATTATGTCTTCAAATAAAGATTTTGCCTAGCTATCAATTGCATATTCTTGAAAATGTGTAAGCTCTGTCTTATACTTTGGTTTAATTGTTAATTAGGAGCACCTTTATGTTTAATAAAAAGACCTTATCTGACGACTTAACTTCATCATTATTAGTTTTTTTAATTGCTATGCCTCTATGTTTAGGTGTTGCAGTAGCATCAGGAGTTGATCCCATAAAAGGTATTTTTACCGGTATGATTGGTGGTATCGTTGTAGGATTATTTGCAGGTTGTAAGTTGCAAATTGCTGGTCCTTCTCCAGGATTGGCCATCATGGTTTTACATGTCGTCGAAAAATATGGAGTCAATTCTCTTATTCCATTAGGGATATTGGTTGGTGTGCTTCAGATTTGTACAGGAAAATTTAAAATTGCTCATTATTTTCAGGCCACTCCTCCAGCTTTAATTAAAGCATTATTAGCCGGGATTGGAGCTCTAATTATCATTAGTCAGATTTATATACTTTTTGAGTTGCCAAAAAATTTAAAGAGTATTGATAACTTACTAGGGTTACCGGGAATCATTGGGGATATTTTCTCTGGAACCTTTTCAGCTAGGCAATATCAAGCGGGTATGATTGCTTTATTAGTCTTTACTATCCTTACTCTTTGGAAAAGAGGGAAAGCAAAGTTTTTTCATGTTGTACCAGGACCTCTAGTATCTATTCTTTGTGCATCTATTTTAGTTTATTTTCTAGGTTGGGATTTAAAGATGGTTACTTTACCGGCCAATCCTTTTGCATCTATCTTTGATATTGACTATATGGCGAGTATTCAAAGCTTAGATTTTGGGTTTTACTCTTATGCCTTTGGACTTGCTTTTATTGCAAGTACTGAAACTCTTTTATGTGTTAGTGCCGTTGATAAAATGGCGCAATCAACATCAAATTATAATAAACAAATTACAGCACTTGGAATTGGAAACTTGCTAGCAGGATTAGTTGGTGCCATTCCTATTGTTGGGGTGGTAGCAAGAAGTGCTGCTAACGTAGAGTTTGGAGCTAAAACAAATTTATCAAACATGCTTCATGGTACATGGATTGGATTTTTTATCGTTCTTCCAATGATTATTGGTTTTAATGTCTTAGAATTTATTCCTATTTCGGCTCTAGCAGGTCTGTTAGTCTTTATTGGGTTAAGACTCTTGGATCCTCCAAAGATTTTTGAGTATGTCAGGAAATTTGGAAAATCCTCGATTATTTTCTTTACTGCTTTTCTCCTCATCATATCTGTTGATTTATTAGTAGGTGTTATTTCAGGATTTGCAGCTGCACTTTTAATACTAGTT
This sequence comes from uncultured Bacteriovoracaceae bacterium, assembly GCA_938017795.1. Lineage (GTDB taxonomy): Bacteria > Bdellovibrionota > Bacteriovoracia > Bacteriovoracales > Bacteriovoracaceae > JAHDHG01. The sequence goes on along the minus strand of CALIJZ010000018.1, from coordinate 51,617 downwards.
TTTGATGTTTTAAAATTTGATACTGTAATAGAGCAGCAAGGAGAGAATAAGGTTCTTAAGTTCAAAGGGAAATTATCATTTTTAGACTTACCTGTACTTTCAAAGACTTTACAAGGCGCTGATCTTGAAAATGCTTCTAATTTAGAAATATGCTTAGCAGAAGTAGACTATATCGACCCTGCTATTTCAGAGCATTTAAAGGAATTCAAAGAAAAGGCTGAATCTAAAGGCCAAGTTGTTGAAATGGATTATCGAAAATTATCATTTCATTAAGGAAAGTTACTTCTTCTTTTTCTTCTTGAGATGGTAGGTTAGGGCCATTTCTATGCAGATTTTCAATTGAGGTTTTGGTAATTCTTGGTCTAAATTAAAGATGATTGCTCTATTTCCTTCGTAGCTAAATATCTCGCCAAATAAAAATTTAAATTTCTTAATTAAGGTTGTTTGGCAATTAAAGTATATTCCGTATTGGTTAGGCTTTGATTTTAACCATGCTAATCTAATTGTTGTTCCAATATTTTTTTCTGTTGGCAAGTAGCTAGGCTCTCTCCACTTCAAGGTCTCAACTATTAAACCAATATCTGGAGACTCTTTAACTGTTTCGAATATATATTTTCTTAAAGTCAGGATTTTCTTTCGATAAGGTTTTGGATAACCCATAATCTTGTCTTTTACTTCGGTTGGAATTTTTTTTTCTTTCATTAATTTACTTATACATTTAAATTTAAACTGTTTTTTTCTTATACTTTTTATCGATCTCTTTTTCAATTTTTAGTAGATATGAGTTGAACTTACCCATCGTAAATAGATGCATTTTAGCTTGTGTGAACTTGTAGATATACCATGGTAAGCTTGGGATGAAATCATGGATTTCAGCCATTGTATATCTAGAGTTAAGTAAGTTCCTAAAGCAAAGTCTGCCCGAACCTAGACCGTGTGAGAGTAAACATTTCCTTATGAAAAATACTTGATAACTTTCAGTGCTAACTTTAGGAGCATGTTCTAATAATAGTAAAGGAGATTTAGAAAAGATTGATTGAAAATAAATAAAAGCACCTTCCTTTTTTACTTTTATAAAAGGCTTGTAAAAATTAGGCAACCATTCGAAGTATAGGTCAGCTGTTTCTCGAGCATTAAATCGGTATAAGGTTTGTAGCCTTTGAATTGATCGAACTTGATTAATAGTTCTATTTTTAGATCTTTTGAATGCTCGAGGTTTCCTTGATAGTTCAGAGGTGTCTTTTAAAGTTAGGTCTAATGATTCAGAAAAACTTTTCCACTGAATATCATTAATGGGTAATTTCTTGAAAGTGTTTGGAACAAGGTGAGTTTTTAAACTTGAGACCAATGGGTAAACGAGAGCTTTGGGAGCACCTGTTATTTTTGAGACCCAAAGCCGAGAAATAACTGGATGGATAAAAGGTAGTGAAATTAAAAGTCGTTTTTTCTTCATTTTATTTGCGAGCTTTCTCATCATTTGAATATAAGAAACAGTAGTAGCTCCACCGAGATCGAAATATTTACCTAAGGTTTGCTTATTATCTATACTAAAATTCATTGCTCGTATCATATCATCTATATAAATAGGGTTGGATAAAGTTGTAGTCCAGCTTGGACATAACATTACGGGGAGATTTTTTACCAATCTATACATCATCTGAAACGATGAACCATTAGGTCCAATGACAATACCGGCTCGTAGTGAGGTAAGAGCAACTCCACTGGTTTTAAGAGTTTTTTCTGTTTCGAGTCTGCTTAACAAGTGAGGACTTAAGCCAGTGTCTTGAGGTATAATCCCACCTAGGTATATAATTTGTTTTAACTTATTAGCAATTGCAGCCCTTGAGAAATTATCAGCTAAGACTAGATCATAATCAGCGAAATTACCTTGAGATAATCTTGCACTTGGAAGCATAGAGTGCACTAAGTAAAAAGCTATGTCGCAACCTTTTAAAACCTCGTTTATATTTCTTCGTGAAAAGAGGTCGCATTTCTTCCAAGTTATATTTTCTTCATTTTCTGAAGATCTATCTTGTCTACTCAAAGCAATGATTTGATGAGGAGAACCTTTTAAACTTTGAATGAGATACTTTCCGATAAAACCAGAAGCTCCAGCAATCACTATTACCATAAGCTATTATAAACTAGAAATAACTTAAGTTCGAATTTGTCTATGTAGTGTATAAAGAAGTTATTTAATAAAGAGCTTTGAAAATCATTGTAGGTCTTAGATAATATTCCCTGAATGGAAAAATTTGATATATCTAAATGTAAAAGAGGAGTTATTATTGGAGCTTCTTCTGGAATTGCTTCAGCACTAATTGATCAATTAGCACGGGAGTATCCCTCCCTAGAGCTTTTAACTCCAGCTAGAAGTAAAGGTGAATGGCTAGATGAGAGCTGGTGGAGAGATTTTGCTGAAAACTATGATGAAATAGATTTTTTTATTAATGCTGTTGGAGTTTTGGGGAAAGATGAAGGCCCAGAAAAGAGTGTTAATGATATTGACCTTGATCAAATTAGGTTTGTCATGGAAGTGAACTGTTATATTAGTTTACTAGCGATGAAGTATCTAAAGAAAAAATTAACAAAGAAAAGAGCAGCTTTGTTTTGTGTACTTTCGGCCAAAGTGGGAAGCATTGAAGATAATAGACTTGGAGGTTGGTATTCATATCGTTTCTCTAAATCAGCTTTAAATATGTCCCTGAAAACTTTCTCTTTAGAAACCAAAATGAGTCATCCCAAACTTATTTGTATTGCTCAACATCCAGGTACAACTAAAACAGATTTAACTAAGAACTATATTAAGAATGTTAAATATAAAGTGAAAGAACCTCACGAAACTGCTGATATATTGCTAAATCTGTGGGGATCATTGGAAGCTAAGGACTCTGGATCATTTTATAATTGGGATGGGGCAATTATTCCATGGTAGCTAGTAATTTATATATTTTTTCATCACACGCAATGACTGGACTTATATGGTTAATACAATTAGTTCATTACCCGAGTTTTAAAAAAATTGATCCTAAGAAATTTCAAGAGTTTCACAGTTTTCATTCAAAAAAAATTACCCCGCTTGTTTTTCCACTTATGAGTATCGAGCTCTTGTTTAGTGTTTATTTTTCATGGTTAACCAGAGATAGTTTCTGGTTAGTTCAGTTTCTTTTAGTCTTACTCATTTGGGGAGCAACAATATTTGTAAGTGTTCCGATTCATAATAAATTGTCAGAATACAATGAAAGTAAAATTGATCAATTAGTAACAACTAATTGGATTCGAACAATACTATGGAGCCTAAAGTCTTTGCTTGTTATAATAAATTAAAATTAGGAAATCTATGTCATTAAAAAAAATCTTATTTATTGCTGGAATTTATAATCTAATTTGGGGAGCAATAAATGTTCTATTCCCTAAATTTATATTTGAAACTTTTCATATAGAACTTCCAAAATACTTAGAGTTTTGGCAATGTATTGGGATGATCGTTGGAGTTTATGGATTGGGTTATATTATTGCCTCTAAGGATTATGTAAGGCATTGGCCAATAGTTTTAGTAGGATTTTTAGGAAAGATTTTTGGACCAATAGGATTTATTCAAGCCGTTGCAAGAGGGGTTTTTCCAATTAGCTTTGGCTGGACTATATTAATGAACGATCTTATTTGGTGGATACCATTTTTTATGATGTTAAAAGAAGCTTATAATCATCATCAAAAGACAAGTTAAGCTTGATGTATCTTCTCTAAAACTTCTTCTCGTTTCTTTAAGAGATTTTTTTGATCAGTCTTACTTTTTTTATTCCACATAGCTACCATCATTGATAAACGATATTGAGACTTGAAATATGTTTGATGTTTATAAATGAATCCCCAATACAATGCATTCATATCATCACACCAAGGGCCTTTCTTATAATCGCCCATCTTTAAATAATAATTACTACTGCAAATATAGGGTTTAGTTGCAAAAATTCCACCATCACTAAATATACCCATCCCGTAGACGTTAGGGCCCATAACCCAATCAGAGCTATCTATATACATTTCCATAAACCACTTATAGCAATCTTGTGGATGAATCTCTAATAAAACCATCATATTTCCCATAATCATAAGTCGCTCAATGTGATGGTTGTATCCATACTTATAGGCTTTCTTTATGGCATCATCTAAGAAAATAAAGCCTGTCTTAGCTTCAACCCATTTCTTTGGAAGACACCTTGAATGATTAAAGAAATTTCTTTTTTCTTGTTCTTCAGAGTAATTTTGATAAATTCCACGGACAAATTCTCTCCATCCTAGGACTTGTCTTATGAAACCTTCTATTGAATTAAGAGGAATATTCTGAGAATGATATTTTTTTTCAATTTTCCTAACAACCTCAATTGGAGTTAAAAGTCCCATGTTTATATATGGAGATATTAATGAATGATATAGAAATGGGTCTTTGTTACTGATACTGTCTTGGTAGGTTCCAAAGTTTTGGAGTTTATATTCTAAGAAAAAATCAAGTTGTTCTAAGGCTCTCTCTCTAGTGGTGGCCCATGAGAAATAATTTATTGAACCTGGATGAGTTGAAAAAACCGTATCAACAAGTGTGGACACTTCTATTGTATGTTGAGTTGGAGATTCCATTAAAGAAGGTGGGGTCTTGAAATCACGAGGAAGTTTATTTCTGTTTTCTGAATCAAAACTAAACTTTCCTCCAACCGGATTTTCATCATTAATTAAGACATTATGTTTTATTCTAGAATTTTCATAGAAAGTTTTCATGAAAGGTTTTTTTGTAGACATGAGGTAAACTTTAAATTCTTTTCTCGAAGTTAAAAACATAGGACTGAGATGCTCTTTTTTATGAATCTTAATAGAATTAATTATTTTTTCGAAAAATTTATCTTCGATCTCCCAAAAATGTATAGTATTTATTTCTTTTATAGAGAGAAAAGATTTTAACTCATCAATAAAACCAGATCTATTTTTTTCTAATGTTATATATGTTACATCATATCCAGCTTGTATTAGTTCATCCCTGTAAGATCTCATTGCTGATAAAAATAAAATAATCTTGTGTTTGTGGTATTTGTAGTGAGTACAAAGCCCATTATCTTCACACATGAATACAGACTTAACTCCCAGAGCTTTTACTTTTTTTAAATCAAAGAGTTGATTTCCAAGAATTATTAACGCTTCACTCAAATTTTAGTCCTTCATTGTTTGTCTAATGAGTGTATATCGACACTAATATCTTGGAAATACTAAATAGCAACAGCTTGATTTCCATTGTGGCCATCTCGAAGTAAAAGTACTAAAAACTAGAAAAAAGGACATTTATGAAACTATTAATATCACTACTTCTTGTAAATCTTTCATTTGCTCAAAGTTCGATGAAGGATCAAGATTCAAAAAATATAAAACTTAAAATCATTGAAGAAGATGAGGTTTCTGAGTATAGCTTCAAATCGAAAATCTATAAGTTAGATGGGACAGTTGCTAGAGTTGAAGACGATTTGCCAATTCCATTTATTGCTATGGACTTAAAGCCTAGTCTAGATAGTGACAAGACTCCTGATATTGTTTGGAGCTTAGATGTTCAAGCTGGAACAGTATCAATTCTTTCAAATTTTACACAAATTCCAAGTTCAACGGGAACAAGAATTGAGTTAGATAGAACTACTGCTCTTAGCTATAGACTTTACTTAAGTGCAATGATTAAAAACAAGCACCAAATTAGGTTGCTTTATGCACCACTTCAATATGCTGGTGACTCATTTATTCCTGCAGAAGATATATTATTTGATGGAATGAGATTTCTTGCCGGTATACCTACTACAACTGAGTATAAGTTTAATTCTTATCGATTAAGTTATATGTATCACTTTAATCAAACTGGTCGTGTTAGATTTAGAATTGGATTAAGTGCCAAGATTAGAGATGCATTTACTTCGGTTTCACAAGAAAATGGTAAAAACTCAAAGTTTAGCGATCTTGGATTTGTTCCCTTGTTTCATGTTGGAGCTTTAATTTATGCAGGAAATAAAAGTTTCTTTGATATTGATGCTGAAGGTTCGTGGGCACCTCAAGGTTATGCTATAGATGCAAGAGCTAGTTATAATTATCAACTAAGAAATAACTTCTCTATTGGTTTAGGAGTTGGTTTTTTAGATGGTGGGGCAAATGTGGAGTCTGTAGAAACCTATACTTCAGCAGTCTATGGATTTGGAAGAGTTATCATAAAGTTTCCTAATCGATAATGAAAATGATTGAATGATTCTAAATCTTCGGTTATTTCAATTGTAATTCTATTTATAGATTTTCTAACCTTAATTCTTTATCTTCATCGAAGAGAAACCTGACACTTTTGATTGTTGTTTGTGAAAAAGTCAAAATGTAAGTAGACTAAATATTGTGAAGTCAAAAATACATGAAATAATCTTTGGAACTGAGAGTCGAGGGGGCAGAACTTTTGATCTAGTTCTTATTTGGTTAATTCTTTTTAGTATTGTCTTGATAATGCTAGAGAGTGTCGAAGAGTTTAATCTCAAGTACTCTTATATCTTATATCCGGTTGAGTGGGGCCTGACTCTTTTTTTTACCCTTGAATATATTATCAGAATTTTTATAAGCCCAAAGCCTCTCAAGTTTATTTTTAGCTTCTTTGGAATAGTAGATCTATTTTCTATTATTCCTAGTTATATTTCCTTTTTCTTTCCGGGTATGCAGAGCTTATTAGCTATCAGAGCGTTAAGATTAATAAGAATTTTTAGAATCTTAGGATTATCTAAATATAGCGATGCTGGGAAAATTATTTTGGATTCTCTTAAACAAAGTAGAGCTAAAATTACTGTTTTTCTATTAACAGTTATTTCGATATCAATTGTTTTTGGTACAATGATGTACCTTATTGAAGGAAGAGAAAATGGCTTTACAAGTATCCCGAGAGGTATATATTGGGCCATTGTAACAATGACAACGGTTGGCTTTGGAGACATTGTCCCAAAATCTAACTTAGGGCAGTTTTTGTCTGCAATTTTAATGGTTTTAGGTTACGCGGTGATTGCAGTTCCGACAGGAATTGTAACTATTGAAATGGCCAATCAGAATAAAAAGAAAAATGACATCTGCCCTCATTGCGGAAAGTAATGAATCTAATTTTACTCACAAAAAAAGAAGAGATTTCTCCAAATAAATATGAAGTTTTCAATCATAAGTTTCTACATTTAAAGAATGTTTTGAAAGTCTCAATTGATCAAAAAGTAGTCGTTGGCCAATTAGATGGTTTAATAGGATATGGGATAGTCAAAGAAATAAAGAATGATTCTATTGTTTTGATTTCTGAGTTTTGCTTAAAACCACCGGCGCCTGCTCCTATTACTCTTGTTTTAGCTCTCCCCAGACCGAAGATGCTTAAAAGAATATTAAGAAATATAAGTATGCTTGGAGTGAAAGAAATTTATCTTATTAACTCTTATAAAGTTGAAAAGAGTTTTTGGAAATCTAGACTCTTGATTGAAGAAGAATATGAAAAATATTTTATACAAGGCTTAGAGCAAAGCAAAGATACAGTGATGCCAAAGCTATACTTAAAAAATAGATTTAAACCATTTGTCGAAGATGAGATCCCAGATATAATTAAAGGCTCATCTGCCTTAGTTGCTCACCCAGGAGATTACCCCTCATTTCCTCAAGCTATTGAAGATCCACTCACTCTAGCTATTGGACCAGAAGGAGGATTTACTGATTATGAAGTTGAAAAATTTGAAGAAGTAGGTTTTAGATCTGTTCATTGTGGATCTAGGATTCTTCGAATGGAAACAGCAGTAGTTGCTCTCATCTCTCAACATAGTTCGTTTTTAAAGTAGTTTTAAATATTTATCAAGTTGATTTTTCTAGTTGGAAATATGTAGAATAGAACTGATTAAACAATGGGAGTGCAGATGTCGATCTTTAGTCTTTTTACCAGTTTTTCAAATACTAAGCATAGAATTTCTTTTGAAAAGTTTGATGAATTAGCAAAAAATGCAAATATTGAGATTCTTGATTTAAGAAAAGATAGTGAGATAAAAGCGACAGGTATAATCGAAAAAGCTAAGATTAAAAATTATTTTGACTCTGATTTTACTAGTTATGTGAAAAATCTAGATCAATCAAAGCAATATCTTATTTATTGTCATGCTGGAGGAAGATCAGCTAAAGCTGTAAACAAGTTTCTTAAAGCAGGACTTACTGTTTTTGAATTTGGTGATGGTATTAAAGGATGGATGGAAAAAGGAAGAAAGCTTGTTAATAAGGATTAAGCATGGGAAATGAACTTAGAGTCCAAATTTTTATTTTTGGCTTGGTTTTATTTTCAATTTTAGAATTTTTTATTTCTTACAGGAAAAGAGATTTACCTAGAATTCAAAGATGGCCCCATAATTTTATCATGATTTTTATTGGATCTCTGGCTGCAAAGCTAATTTTTCCTCTAGGTATGGGAGCTATTTCTACTTATACTAAATCAATAGGTTTGGGGCTTTTTAATTTTTTTGAAATTCCATTTATTATTGAAATATTGCTCAGCATTTTTATATTAGATTTTGCTGTCTATCTACAGCACTTAATTTTCCATAAGGTTCACTTCTTATGGCGATTTCATAGGGTTCATCATTCAGATATAGACTTAGATACAACGAGTGCCTTAAGGTTTCACCCAATTGAAATTATTATTTCTCTAATTTATAAATGCATATGGATTCTAGCTTTTGGATTTTCTCTTGAGTCGATTTTAATATTTGAAATTATTCTTAACTTTATGGCCATGTTCAATCATTCAAATATTTATATTCCAGCAAGACTTGAGAAAGTCTTAAGAATTTTTATAGTTACACCTCAAATGCATATTATTCATCATTCTGTTGAACAATATGAATCTGATACGAATTATGGTTTTAATTTTTCATTTTGGGATAGAGCTTTGAAAACGTATTCAAAAAAATTTACATCTTCTGGAATGATAGGCAATAAGAGATTTAGAACTTCAAAAGAGCATAATATTCTTGAAATTCTAAAGCAGCCTTTTTCTAGTTAGCTCTGGTGATCTAACTCATTTGTGTTTTCAATTATATCAAACTCAACCATTTTTGAAGCATTTCTTAATAATCGCCTACAATTTGAACTAAGATTTCTTAAGCTTAGGCTCTTTCCTTGCTTCTCATATTTGTGAGATAATTTTTTTAATGCTTCGATACCACTTTGATCCACAACTCTACATTCTTGAAAATCAATGACGATTTTATCAGGATCATTTTTGGGATCAAATTTTTCTAAAAATACTTCTGTCGAAGCAAAAAATAATGGACCCCATAGCTCATAGAGTTTAACTCCATCATCCATAATACTTTTTCTAGCTCTAATTCTTTTAGCACTATTCCATGAAAATACTAATGAAGAAGCTAAAACACCTGCCACAACTGCAATGGCCAAATCAAAAGCGACAGTCATTCCAGTAACAAGAACAATGACGAATGCATCCGAAAATGGAATATTTCTTATGAATTTAATACTGGTCCATTCAAACGTTCCAATACAAACCATGAACATTACTCCAACTAGGGCCGCTACGGGAACCATTTCAATTAAGCTAGAAGCAAAGAGAATAAAAATTAATAAAAATGCTGCAGCACTAATTCCAGATAGTCTTCTTCTTGCTCCACTTGAAACATTAATAATACTTTGACCAATCATGGCACAACCACCCATTCCACCAAAAAATCCAGTTACAATATTAGCCGCACCTTGAGCAACACATTCCTTATTTCCTTGACCTTTGGTATCGGTAAGCTCATCAATCAGAGTTAATGTTAGTAAAGATTCTATTAGGCCTATCCCGGCCAGGATTAAAGAATAAGGAAAAATAATTTTTAATGTTTCTAAATTAAAAGGAACACTTGGAATACTAAATACCGGAAGTCCACCTTTGATTGATGCAAGATCCCCAACTGATTTAGTATCAATACCAAGACCTATGGCCAGTGCCGAAACAGCTAAGATAGCTGCAAGCGAAGAAGGAAATGTTTTAGTGAGTTTGGGTAACCCATAAATGATAATCATGGTTAGAGCAATTAATCCAAACATTATAAGTAAGGCATTAGTAGGTAGCCATTCTAGCTCACCAACTGAGTTTTTGAATTTGAACTGAGATAATTGAGCAAGAAAAATAACAATTGCTAGACCATTTACAAAGCCTAAAATAACAGGTTCGGGAACAATCCTAATAAATTTTCCTAATCTCAAAACTCCCATAAGAACTTGAATAATTCCCATTAAGATAACAGCACTAAAGAGGTATTGAACTCCATGGCTTGCTACAAGTGATACCATCACAACAGCTAAAGCTCCAGTAGCACCGGATATCATCCCTGGTCTCCCTCCAAAAACTGAAGTAATTAAACAAACTAAAAATGCAGCATACAAACCAACAAGAGGCTCAACACCTGCTACAAAAGCAAAAGCAACTGCCTCGGGAACCAGAGCTAGGGCCACAGTTAGGCCTGATAAAATTTCAAGCTTAAACTCTGACTTATTCATTTTTAATCTATTTAGTTGCAATATGCTCAATTGAATTCTCCTGGTGATTTTCAAATATGGGTGTGAACTTCTGAGGTTAGCAGAGCTCCTACGAGAATACGAGTGAATATTGATAAATCTACTCAATTCATTGCTTATTTTAAGGTTTTAAGAGTGCATAAAAAAAAATGATTGTATTATAAATGTTTATGTTCTCTCTTAGCAAAATCCTTTATAGTTACGACATGAAAATATTTAATGAAGCTTTATGGGATAATATTGATAAATTTAACTTTGAAGATATAACGATCCATAAGGCAAAAGAATCTAAAACGATAAGAATTGCGATAAATCGACCTAATTTAAGAAATGCTTTTAGACCTCAAACAGTTGATGAGCTTTTAAGGGCCCTTAATTTTACAAGAAGTTTTAGTGACGTTGGGACTATTTTATTAACTGGCAATGGGCCAAGTACTAAAGATGGCGGTTGGGCATTTTGCTCTGGAGGTGATCAGTCTGTAAGAGGTAAGGATGGCTACCAATATGATGATAGCGAGAGTTTAGGTCGACTTCATATTTTAGAAGTTCAAAGACTTATTCGTTTTATTCCCAAGGTTGTCATTGCAGTGGTTCCTGGTTGGGCCGTTGGAGGAGGGCATTCTCTTCATGTTGTATGTGATCTTACAATTGCTTCAAAAGAACATGCAAAGTTTAAGCAAACAGATCCCGATGTTGCTAGTTTTGATGGAGGGTTTGGTTCCGCGTATTTAGCAAAACAAATAGGTCAAAAAAGAGCAAGAGAGATTTTCTTTTGTGGGAAAACTTATAGTGCTCAAGAAGCATTTGATATGGGTATGGTTAATTTTGTTGTGGATCATGAAAATTTAGAACAATACTCTTTAGAAATAAGTGATGAAATTAATTCTAAATCTCCAACAGCAATTAAGATGTTAAAATATGCTTTCAATATGACTGACGATGGAATGATTGGTCAGCAACTCTTTGCTGGAGAAGCGACTCGTTTAGCTTACTCAACTAAAGAAGCAACTGAGGGAAGAGATGCTTTCTTAGAAAAAAGAGAAAAAGATTTCAGTAAATTCCCTTGGTATTATTAAATTTGAAAAATAAAAATGATATATTAAGTAATAAGCTTGTCTTAAGACTTTCTGAGTCTATAGGGCAGTTTATTAATTATTGGGGATTTAAGAATCTTCAGGGTCAAATCTGGTTTATTCTTTATATCACAGATCAAGAATTTTCCACTAAAGAGATTAAAGAAATTTTTAATATCTCAAAGGCATTGGCCTCTCAATTAATTAATGAATTATTAGAATTTAATGTTATTGAAAGGGTTGGTTCAGGCAAGCATGGAGTTGATCTTTTTAAAGCTAATTCCAATATTTTAGAAGCAATCTTTTTAGTAATCAAAAATAGAGAAATGAATATCTTAGATTCAGTTCTGGAGAGCTTAAATACACTCGAAAAAGACTTGGGAGATCTGGATCTTAAAATTATAAAGAAAGCGAGATTAGCCAAACTGAAAAAACTGGTACGGTTATCACAGGTAACAATAAATAATTTTTTGAAATTTCAGCAAACTTCTTGGTCTAGATGGAAGATTTTTAAAGATTAGTAAGTTCTTGTTGAGATTTTTTGTAAAACAAGTTTGAAAAAGCTCTTATACTTTTCATTTCTAGTACAAAAGTTATGAATACTTTTTTCAAGCTCTATCTCTTTTTCATTTAGAATTTCTTTACTTTCCTTAAGAGATTGATCAAGTAACTCTTCTACAAACTTATGTTTATGAGAGTTCTTTAATCCCATGCAGCTTAAAACAATATTAGGATTATTATTTTTTACATCAATACGTTTTTCTTTTCCGGACTCATCTTTGAAATCAATTAAATCATCTTGGATTTGAAAGATAATACCTATTAGGTTTCCAATAGTTTTTAATTCCTCAACGGATTGAGAATCTAAGTTCGCCACAACTGCTGGAGAACTAAAGGCCCAGCTAAATAAGGAGCCTGTTTTTAATTCAGCTAGTCTTATATATCTCTCAATGCTCAAGCTAAATGGGTTAGTAGTTTCAAGTTGAATCCATTCACCATCAACAAGTTGTTTTAAACACATAGCAAGATCGCTTATGACCATTATATTATCAACTTCAGCTAGCTCAACTAAAGCTTTAGAGAGCATATAATCACCCAAGAGAACTGTTTTTGAATTTCCATATGTGGCAGCTAGTGAGGTTTCACCTCTTCTTAAAATAGCTTGATCGATAATATCATCATGACTAAGTGTGGCGTTGTGAACCATTTCTATAACTCGAGCTAAAGTGTAAGCACTTTCTTGTTTTAGCTCTAAAATATTAGCGATACTAAAAATAATATTGGCCCGAATTTGCTTACCTTTATTTAGAAAAATAAATGAGGAGTCATCTTTTAATAAAGCAATACCTTCATTGCTTTTATGAAAGAAGTTTTCCAAGTTCAAATCAATGTTTAAGTTACCCACGTTGTCACCATTCCTAATATGGTTTACAATTGTTCATAGAATGATGAACGATTTATTATCAAAATTATATCTCCTTTCTCCTCTTTCTAGAAGGGCAAGGGTAAAACAATACCTAAACAAAGATCATACAAAACAACTAATTATGCCTGAGAGCGCTTTAAATGATGGTATTGGAGATACATTAATTGAAAATTTTCTGACTTACTTTAGAATGCCGGTCGGAATAGTCCCAGATATCACGATTGATGATCAAAGCTTTAATTTTACTTTAGCTGTTGAGGAAACATCTATTATTGCTGCTTTAAATGCCACAGTTAAGACCTTTAGAGATAATGGAAGGATCTATTCATCTCAAGGTAATGACTATATTAAAGGCCAAATTAGCTATCAAAGCTCTCTGTTAAACGAATTGTGCTTATTAGACCACAAAGATCAATTGAAGAAGATGTTAATGCAAACCTATCCATCTTACTTCAAAAGAGAAAATCCAATTATAAATATCACAAAAAAGTGTACTCAAGATTTTAGTATATATTATTTAGAAATAAATTCAGGTGATTCAATGGGAGCTAACCTTGTTACTCAGTTTTGCGAATCTACTTCAAGGTATTTAACTCAGGTTGAGAATTTTCCAAAACCTTTAATGAATATTGTTTCTAATTCTTTAATTAAGCCAAATATTAAAGTTTGTTGTGAACTTGAAATAGACCAAGAGCTTGGAAGAGCAATTGAGCTAGCTTCCAAGTTTGCCCATCAAGATCCTATGAGAGCTAGTACTCACAACAAAGGAATTTTAAATGCGATAGATCCGATAGTCATGGCAAGTGGAAATGATTGGAGGGCGATTAATGCTAATCTTCATTCCTGGGCAGCAAGAGGGTCGCAGTATAGTCCTTTGAGTAATTGGGAATATCGAGATTCAGTGCTTTATGGAGAGATGGAGATTCCGCTTCAGTTAGGGATTATTGGAGGAGCAACGAAAATTCATCCCGATGTAAAGTTTTGCTTAAATCTTATGGGAATTAACTCAAAAAGTGATCTAAAAAAGGTCATTACAACTGCTGGATTATTACAAAACTTTGCAGCTCTGAAAGCACTAGTAAGCGATGGGATCGTAAGAGGGCATATGAAACTGCATCTTAAAAATATTGTAAAAGCTGCAGATATGAAAGATAGAAGCAATGAAGAAAAACTAATGTGTGAATTAGAGGGGTTTTTATCTAAGAATAGAAAAGTCACTAATTCTGATGCGCAAACAATTATTAGCCAATTAAATCTCTAATTTATAAATATAACAAATACCACCAAATACAGCTTTATAAGATGTTTTCTTAAAAATCTTTAATGAATCAGCTAGTTCTATGAATTTTTTATCAGATGGAAACTTAATGGAAGAATCAATTAGATATTGATAACTACTTTTCATTCCAAAGATTTTACCAAGAGTAGGGATAAACTTTTTCATCATAAAGAAGTATACGTTCTTGAATACTTTATTTTGAGGAGTACCAAACTCTAAGACGTAAACGTATTTCTTAGAAACACGTGCAAGCTCAGTTAGCGCTTCTTCTACTGACTCTGTATTTCTTATTCCAAAAGCGATAGAGCTGGCATCAAATAAATTCTCGTCAAACTTTAGATTCAGTGTATCAGCGACTTCAAAAGTAATATTTTTAAACCTTTGATTTGCAACTTCGATCATCCCAGGACTGAGATCAATCCCTGTGACGTTAATATTTTCGTGATGTAAAAGTGCTGCTATATCACCTGTACCCGTCGCAGCGTCTAGGACTTTTCTATTATTATCATTCTTGATCATTCGAACAAATTTCTTCTTCCAAGACCAATGAAGACCAAGGGAAAGTAGGTTGTTTAAAAGATCATATTTAGTAGAAATAGAATTGAATAAGTCTTTAATATAAATTTGAGAAGGCATTAAAATACCACCTTTTTATTAAAATGTGGGGCCAAGCTATTTAGGTTTTGAATTAATCCTCTTAGTTGAGGTAAAGTAAGAGCTTGATGAGCATCCGATAAAGCTTGAGCCGGATTAAAATGGGCCTCAACTAAGATTCCATCTGCTCCAATGGCCATTGATGCTTTTGATAAATCTTCAATCATAAAAGTGTTACCAGTACCGTGAGATGGATCAACTAAGACTTTGTAATTTGTTTTTTGCTTTAAATAAGAAACTGCATTGAGATCTAGTGTGTTTCGATATTTACTTTCAAAGCTTCTTATACCTCTCTCGCACAAGATAACTTGATTTTCATCACTGTTGATATATTGAGCAGCCTGAACCCATTCATCAATTGTTGCACTCAAACCTCTTTTTAAAATCACCGGCTTTGATTGTTTTGAGAGCTCTTTAAGAAGTTCATAGTTATACATATTTCTAGTGCCGACTTGAATGATATCAACTACATCTTTTAGAGCCTCTAAAGATTGCATTGAGACTACTTCAGAGACTAAACAGAAATTATGATCAACTTTTAAAGCAGACATCTGCTCAATGCCTCTAGCTCGCAGGCCTTGGAAGCTATCTTTATTTGTTCTTAGCTTAAATATACCGGCCCTTAAATACTTAGATGTTTCTAGACAGTCTAAATGCTCTCGAATTTGATCTTGGCCTTCAAAGCTACATGGCCCCGAAATGATTGTGAAAGTATTGTCTAGGAAATGTCCCAAAAGTATCATCCTTTATTTTTACTATATTATATATGTGTTACACTCAAATTGTTCAATAATTTAGGAACGATTTATGATACACAACTTAGACAAGTTTTTATTTAGTGATAATAAAAAGGTCTTCCTTGGAGATAAGGTTGGTAATGATCAATCAGATGCTGAAATTTCGATCCTAAGCCGCTGGAGACAAGAACAAAGCAGTTATCATATTAAAACTATTGATAAAGAGCAGTCTGCAAACAATCATCATTTTGAGACTCAATATGGCAAACTTGTCAGTAATAATGATGAGAGATTCAAAACTGACTTTAAGAGTATTCAAAGAAATATTCAAATAGGGAAAATTCAAAAGGGTGTTGCTTATAATTCTTTTAAAATAGAAATAAACTTTATTCCTGAATTATCCAAACTTTATAACGCTTCCACTTGTCCTGCTCATTATGCTTACGGCGCTTGGAGTGATGAATCTGGCTTCATAGGTATTAGTCCAGAACTTCTTTATACTCAGCAAGATAACTTAGCTCATACTTATGCAATTGCAGGAACTGATAAAGCTGCTACATTTAAAAGAGAGAGTATAGGGCCAGAACATCAATTAGTAGTGAAAGGAATTACTGAATCATTAGATAATCTTGGTTTTGATTATAAAATTAATTCTAAGGATGAGATTCAATTTCATGACTATTCTCATAAACTAACAGAAATCGAAATTGATAATCATCTATTACTAGATTCAAAGAAGTTTTTAGAAATTCATCCTAGTCCTGCTATCAGCGGATATCCACAAAGCTCTTTTAAACAAATTAAAAATCAACTTGATTTTGAGAATGTTTCTGAGAGTAAATATTATGCAGGTCTTTATAAAATAAAATCAAATAAAATTGATAAAACAATCGTTATGATTAGAAACGTTTTCTGGGATAAAAATATTCTAGAAATTCATGCTGGTTGTGGTGTAGTAGCCAGTTCAGAATATGAAAAAGAACTTGAAGAATCACATTTAAAAATAAAAAGTGTGTTGGATATTATTGGTATTGAACTTATCTGAGTATTTAAAGTTTCTCGGCGTGGAAAGAGTCTACTTCTCAAGCGGTTATAGAAATGCATCACTGTTAGAATCATTTAGTCAATTTGAAATTATTCATGGTTTTTTAGATCAGTCTTTGGGCTTTCAAGCCCTTGGTTATGCTAAAGCATCTAATAAACCTTGTGTGGTATGTACAACTTCTGGGTCTGCGGTTGCTCAAATACTTCCAGCTTTAATTGAAGCGTATTTTTCTCATATAAAATTAATTCTTATTTCAGCTGATAGACCAGAGTATCTTCACTTAACTGGAGCTCCTCAAAGTATTAATCAAAAAAAGCTTATGCCAATGTATGCTAGAAATTTTCAATCATCTCCAATGGAGAGCTTAAACTTTGATGATCATGAGGTGGAATTTCCAATTCATCTAAATATTGAAATTGAAAATGAAAAAATGACGATCGTGAAAAGAGAAAATATTGAAATTTATAAACTGAGAAAAGTTTTAATTATTTTAAATCAAATGAGTGATGAGATAAATAAAGAGCATCTGATGAACTTGCTAGAGAAGTATGAACTTAATATTTACCAAGATGTTGAATCACCACTTTATAGAAATGTTTTTAAAAATGAAATATTTCATGAGGCCCAATTAGATCGAGTCATTGATGAGTTTGACGCCGTTATTAGAATTGGAAAAGTTTCAAACTCTAGGACTTGGAGAAGCTTGGACTCTCGAGATCTTAATATTTATCATCTTGATAGTCGTGGTTTTAAGGCCTGTGTTAATGGAGAGGTCGTTGAGGATGCTACGAGGTTTTTAGAAAACTTTCCCTTTGATAAGGTTAAGCCGATAAGATTTGGGAAAATTGATCATTTACAACTTCTTGCTAAGTATCCAGAGAGTGAAGCAAGTTTAACTTATTCATTACTCAAATCTATTGATAAAGAAAACTCAGTAGTTTTTATCGGTAATAGTATGCCTGTTAGGTATTTGAAATTTTATAGACCAAAGTATATGGAAGTTATGGCAAATCGAGGAGCTAATGGAATAGATGGCCTTATCTCCACGGCCGCTGGAATAGCAACTTATTATAAAGAAAAAACAGTTAATATTATATTAGGAGACTTGTCATATTTCTATGATGAAGCAGTTTTGAATTTTCATCTACCAACTAATCTTCATATATACGTCATTAACAATAGCGGTGGGAGAATATTTGAAAGAGTGAGTGAGAGTCGAGAAATAGTTAATGAACATAAAGTGAGTATTGCGAAAAAAGAAAATGTTTATGAAGTTATAGTAAAGAACGAGCAGACGAAATTATTTTGGAATGAATTTAATGCAAGCTTTCAATAAGACTCTTTATATTCATGGATTCTTAGGTGAGCCAGATGAGATACCTTTTCTACAAGGCGTAGATCTTTATAAAACCATGATAATGAATGATGAGGAAACTCTTGATTACTTAAAGACTAACTATAGTCAATTTGAAAATGTGATTGGTTATTCTATGGGTGGTAGGTTTATTTTAAGCCATTTCCAACGTTTCTTTTCAAACTTTAAGCAGATCCATATTCTATCAAGTCACTTTGGTTTATCAACTTCAAAAGATAAACTCACTCGATCAGAGTTTGGTGATAATATTTCATCTAATATTTTAAAAGATAATTTTTTAAATGATTGGAATGATTTAGAACTCTTTAACAAAGATCCTAAAATTGAAGTCTTAAAAAGGACTAAAAAAGATTATCAATATTTGTTTGATCGATATCGCTTAGAAAAGCAAGGTTGTTATATTGAAGAGATTGAGAGCAATCAAAATATTAAGATTTATCTTGGAGAGTATGATAAAAAGTATCACGTGTTATACCAGAGTATAAATAAAGAAGTTAGCATCATTAAAGCAAGAGGACATCGCTTAAATAATGAGGCCTTGATTAGAGAGATTTTAAATGGAAGTCATTAAGTCTTTTAGACTTCACACATTACCGGCCTCAGTTTTTCCAGTCTTATTGGCTTGGATTGTTGGGAGAGAAGCTCTTGTAGGCAATACCAAGTTTTTAATCTATTCACTTCTGATTGGAATTTTCCTTCAAGTCTCAACAAATATTTTTAATGATCTTATTGATTTTTCTAAAGGAGTAGATGGGCATAGAACAGATAGAGGTGTTGCAGCTAATCCTGCAAATCGATTCAAAATGAAATTAGTCATATTTGTACTTTTGTTAACAACTTTTCTTTTAGGTTGTAGCTTTATGGAATTACATTGGGCCTACTTACCAATTGGGATTGTGAGTATTTATTTAACTTATGGCTATACTGGAGGACCAATCCCTCTTGCTTATAATTACATGGGAGAAATCTTTTCATTTATCTTTTTTGGGCTTGTTATAGTCTTGGGAAGTTTTTATGCAATCTTTGGTGAGATTACCACCTCAGCGATACACTTAAGTTTGTCTTGTGGATTGCATTCAGTCTTTCTTATCATGTGTAATAATCTACGAGATATAAATACAGATAAAGAAAATGGTAAGAACACCTTGGCCGTCTTGATGGGACAGAATTTTTATCTACTTTTAATGAGTAGTAATATTTTTCTAATGGGAGTTAATTATTATTTTCTAACTTATTCCTGGGTTGCTTTGATCATCTATTCAATATTTCATCTAGCTCTACTTGTATGGCTGAACTTATATTTTTCTGATTTAAAAACGAAAATACTTTTTAAATGCTCTATTGCTTCTTACTTTCTATTCTTTACTTTGATGATGGTATTATGAAAATTTGGATTTTAGAAAATAAGAAAATTTTTAATTCTAGAGATGAAGTTTTAGTAAAAATTGATTTCAACGATCATATTGGTTTTTGTTCATATTCTCCTTGGGAGCATCTAGGTCAAAGGAGTTTGAGTTTGGTAAGAGATGATCTGAAAGCATTAAAATCAGAAATGATTGGTATTGCCTGGAAGGACGCATTTATTTTCCAAAAATATAAAGAAACTACAGGCCATAGACTTAAAAACCATACCTTTTATCATAAAGAACTGATTAAGTTTTCAAGCGACGTTTTAAAGTTAAAGCTCAGTGGGAAAATTGAACAAGATATAAACTTAGTCCAAGAAATAGGTGAGACTTTTTCAAGAATACGTTTAGATGCTAATTATAAATATAGTATTGATGATTTCTTAACTTTCTGGGCAAGGATTAGTCTAGATCATCATAAAGTTGAATATATTGAAGATCCTATTGCTTGGAATGAAAGCGATTATAAGAAATTGCTTAATTTGAAGGTTCCTATAGCTCTTGATCAGATTTTTAATAATGAACAAGTTATTCTAAATGCAGGTGAGAGACTTGTGTTAAAGCCTATCATTCAATCGGTTAACTCTCAATATTATAAGAAATGTATCTTTTCTCATAATATGAATGGGGCCTTGTCTGATTGGCAAAGTTTTTGTGAACTAATACGAATTGGTGATCTTACAAAGACTCATGGAGTTGCGAGCACTAGCTCATTTAATAGAAAAAAATTATTTACCAAGACTGGTGAGCTTGTAGAGATAAATACACCTGTGATCAAAGAGATCTATGACCACTTGTATAGTTTGAAAGATTGGGAGAAGGTGAGCTTGTGAATTTAATAAAGCTTCGTCCTGATTTAAATGAGAATACTCCAAAGTATATTCAAGAATATATTGAAAAATATAACCTAAACGATTTGTTAGTGATGGCAAGCTCCGGTACGAGTAATCAGGCTGAAGATATTATTTATTTTATACCTCAAAAAAGCATGAGAGGTCATGCTTTAGAGATTTGTAAGAATTTCAATATAACTAAGAAGTCAAAAATCTTATGTGTATTACCAGATTTTTATATGGGCTCATTATCTGCATTTTTTAGAGCTCAAGTTTCGGGATCTCAGTTTATTCAAAAAAAGTGGAACTTGAAAAATCTTGCTACTGATCTTAAGGAAAACCAAATTACACATCTTTCCCTGGTTCCCACTCAAGTCTTTGATCTATGTAAGAGTGAGCAAAAGCCAAATCCAAAACTTGAATATTGCTTTGTTGGAGGAGCTCGACTATCGAGGGAGCTAAAATTAAAATTTATAGATTTAGGATGGCCTCTTTTTGAAACATATGGACTCACTGAACTATGTTCTCAAGTAGCAACTTCAAGATCAACTCGAGATGAAGTTGGTTTTAAGATTCTGCCATTTATTGATTATAAGATTGATAAACAAGATAGACTGAAAATTAAATCGGACTTTCATTTCTCGCACAAAATGATTGTTGGTTCCAAAGATGTAAAATTCTTAGAATATAAAGAATTTTGTGATAATAAAGGCTATTTTAAAACTTCTGATATTGCTCAGGAGAACGAACCAACATTAATATCAATAAAGGGACGAGTAGACTCATTTGTTAAAATAAATTCAAAATTTGTAAATCTACTTGAATTAGAAAGAAAAATATCACTCATGAATATAGGCTTAACTGAATATTCTTACTATTTAAAGGCCATTGAAGATGAACGATCAGGATATATTCTAGAACTTGTAAGTCTTGTAGAAGTAAATTTAGAAGAAATTAACAAAGTACTTGGGTTTAATATTTCAAAAGTTAAAATTGTAGAAAAAATTTCTAAAACTGATTCTGGTAAGTTAAGACGTTTATGATTTTTTTTTAATCATAGTTGTTAATCTAGCTTTTGAAATAATACTATCTCTTCCTTTAGCATAGATACTGATATCCCATGAATGAATTGTTTTTCCTAACTTAATTGGAGTGCATGTTGCTAATAGGATCTCTCCAACTTTTGCTGGACTTAAATGAGTGGCATTTAATTCTAGGCCTAGGGCAAAGCTAGTATTATAATCAACCACCATATTACTGGCAATACTTCCAACACTTTCAGCGAGAACACAACTTGCTCCGCCGTGCAGTAGACCCAGTGGTTGAGTGATCTCTTCAGTGACTGGCATAGATAATATTAATGAATTCGAAGAAATAGATTCAATTTTTATTTTTAGATGAGCTAGCATTCTTTCGCTAAATAGATGTGACAAATCATTTATAGAAATATCTTTTTTAAACCAAATGGGAGAATTCATAACTTTTTCCTTTTATTTCATAAATAGGTTTATAATACTTCTTAAAAAAATCAAAGCTTTATTAGTTTTTTCTTTTGTTTACATGTTTTCTCAAAACAGCTTGTCCATTGAGTCTAGAGTGATGAGAGTTTTTTATCTTCCAGAGCTTCTCTCGCGCCTGTCGAGATCCTTCTTCGTGATCAATTATTTTAGTGCAATAATCTTCTCCATATTTAAAATTAAACATCACTTCTTCTAAAGGAGTAATCTCCCATGGTTTATGGATATACTTTATAGGAAGATCTTTTAATTCTGGAACCCATCTTTTGATAAATTCTCCTTCAGGATCTTTTTCTAAAGACTGTTTAACAGGATTGTAGATACGAATTGTATTTACTCCAGTGGTGCCGGCCTGCATCTGGAATTGAGGGTAATGTATCCCAGGTTCAAAATCTAAAAACATTCGAGCTAAATGTTGAGCTCCATCTTCCCAAGGTTGCCATAGAGTATGGGTTAAAAAGGAAACAACAGTTGCTCTTAATCTAAAATTTAAATATCCAGTTTGATCGACGCATCTCATGGCAGCATCAATGAGAGGGTAGCCAGTCTGTCCTTTCTTCCAAGCGGAAAAATACTTTTTAGATTTCTTCTCTCTTATTCCATCATAAGAGGAGTTTAAGTTTTTATATTCCATATCAGTTTGCATTTCTAGTTTTTGAATAAAGTGGGCTTGCCACCTTAGTCGATTTAGAAATTGATTGACTGAGCGTTTGTTACAATCAATGCTAGACTTAACTTCAAGACATCTTTTATAAATAGTACGAACTGAAATACACCCGTAAGCAATATAAGCTGATAAGCGAGAGCAGTAATATCTACTTTTTTGAGATGAAGAGATATGATAAAAATAGTGATTTATTTTTGTATCAAGGAAATTATTTAGTTGAGCATAAGCTTGAGATTGACCACCTATTTGAAAAAGTGAATCTTGAGCAGGTGGTTCTAATAAACGAGCTGGAAGTTTAAAGGGATGTTCACAAAGTAGTTCGTTCTTTTCTTTTTTTATCTCAACATTTATTTCAGGAGCATTCATATAAGATTGCCACTTTGTTTCCCAATGGTTTCTATTTCTCAAGCCCCGAAAGACTCCGTTAGCATTATATTCTTTCCATATTATATTTTTACTTCTAAGGATTTTTTTTACACCAATATCTCGTTTGAAGGTAAACTCTAGACCTGTTTCTTGGTGAGAAAATACTTTTTGAATATCATAGGTATCAGATAAGAAATTGAAGACCTCGCCGGCTTGAGCGTGAAAGAGACTAATTTTTAGACTATTTTTTAAATCATTAAGTGATTGTGAAATAAAGTGCCAATGTCTTTGATCAAAGGTTGGGTGTTTATAAATGAGTGGCTCTAGAATATAAATGACTAAGAAATCAACTTTTGCCTTCATGGCCTGAGCTAGGGGTTTATGATCAGTGATTCGAAGATCTCTTTTTAACCAAACAATATTTATCTTTTTTTTCAATAAATTTATTATATTAATGCTTTGTTAGCTTATCAAAGTAAATCTAAGCCTTGTCTATTTATATTGAAGATTCAATAAGCTCTAAAGCACGAATGACTTGAATATATTTTGAAAGTCCGATTAGATAAAGAGATGTTTAATGAAAATGAGACTTTTTTCCAGTGCCCTTTTTGTTTTGAAAAAATTTCAATGGTTTTTGAGACTCTTTATGGGAAGCAGCTTTATATAGAAGACTGTGAAGTTTGCTGTAGGGCCATTGAAGTAAGATACAGCATTGATAACCAACAAGTTATTATTGAAGAAGTTAAAAAGGCATATTAATGAATTTGCTGATCATTAATAATATTAATGAGGCTGTCAGATTTTGCTTGGCCAAGAATATTAAAAATGTTTTTTACTTCCCACAAACTCATTCTAAGCTGCAACTTCTTTTTCATCAGTCATGTTTTAAAGAAATTAAAAAAACCTTACCAGGTGCTATTTATCTAAAAGATCTTGGAGATTATCAGTTTGATTTCATTAGTACTTCTAGTGCTTTTGATGAACTTAGTTTCTCTAAACAGATAAATGCAAAAATCTTAAACCAAAATATATTGATTGATAATTATTTACTTAAAGACAATGAATCATTTACTAATTTTAGAAAAAAAGTAGAACCCACATTGCCCTCAAGTTTTACAGATGTTTGGCAATTTTCAGATCAAGAAGTGAAGGAAAAAATCTCCGAATATTTTAGTGATTCTAAAGCAAGTAAATATTTTGAGACAAGAAACGCTTTAATAGGAGAGGGGTTTTCAACTGGAATGTCTAAATATTTAGCTTCTGGAAGATTAGGAGTTAAGGAACTTTATAATTGTGTTGATGAATATGAAAAACATAATGGAAGCAATAAATCGACTTATTGGATAAAGTTTGAACTTCTTTGGAGAGAGTTTTTTTATCATAGTGGATTACAATTTGGTCGTAAGATTTTCTCTAAGGATGGTTTATATAAAGATGATAATTTCTCAAAACCCATTTCTTTTAATGTCACTAGTGTTGTCGAGAAGATAAAATCTAACGAAGCTATTTACTCAGCTTTCAAAGAGTTAATCATCACTGGTTACCAGTCAAATAGGATGAGGCAAATTTTTGCAAGCTTTTGGATTAATGATCTAGAGATTGATTGGCGCTTAGGAGCTTACCTTTTTCAGAATCATCTTGTTGATTATGATGTTTTTATAAACTGGGGGAATTGGCAATATCTTGCTGGAGTAGGACATGATCCAAGGGGCAAGAGGTATTTTAATACGCAGAAGCAAATGAAATCTTATGATCCAGATCAAAAGTATATTTCTTATTGGAAGCAAAAAGAGATAGAAGTGGAAAAGATCTTAGAGTCTTTAATTCTTAATATCGATAAAGTTCATGCAAGAAAATACTTAAATTTATAATCATTAAAATAAATGCTGGCAGTATAAGAAAGATACTATCTTTTATTTTCAATCTTACTAATACCCCTAGAAACATTAAGAGAGTTAAACCTAAAGAGGAGATAAATTTAATTGAACTATATTCTAGGCCCACGATTATACCAAGCCCGCCTAGTAATTCTAAAAGTCCTACTAGTTTTCTAAATTTCAGTAGTCCATACCTTTCAAATTCCTTTACCATATGATTTGTACATAGACATGTTAAGCCATAGCCAATGAAAGCAAGGCCCGATAAAATTGAAAGTGCGTATATAGCGTTATGGTAATTCATCCTTGGTTATGCTAACTTTACATGGTTGAGCTTTCAAGAATTATAAATAGGAGAATAAATGGAATCTATAACTCAATCTGTAGATATTTTTAAATATTTTATTAGTGGGGCAATCTTTTTCGTGTGGTTTATTAGATATTCTAATATTGTGGCTGAGTTTAAGCACTTTCAATACCCTGATTGGCTTAGAGACTTTGTAGGGGTTTTGAAGATTAGTTTTGCTATAATGATTCTTCAAGATCAAAGGGCATTTATAATTGTGGGTTGTTCAGGGATTGCTATTTTAATGCTTGCAGCATTTTTTACTCATCTAAAGGTTAAGAATTCTTTTCAGCAAATGCTGCCATCTCTAACATTGATGATTTTAAGCTTATTGGTACTACAAGGTAATATGTAATTACTTCTACAATGTTCAAAATCTGTCTTGAACAATAGTTGAACAAGTGTTGAATTGATATATTTTCCAATTAACATAGAGCTTAAGGTTTAAAATAAAAGGTTTGATATGTTGTTTCGATTTTCTCCATTAATACTACTTTTTCTCTCATGTTCTATTCTAGGTGAGGTTAATACGGAAACTTTAAAATATAAGGTTATTGCTCAAGATGGAAAAAATGAAATTAGGCTTTATGAGTCTTATATAAAAGCTGAGGTCGAGATAAACGGTACAATTGAAGACTCTCGAGGAAGTGCATTTAAAATTCTTGCAGGATATATTTTTGGAAACAACACTAGTAAAGAAAAAATTAAAATGACTTCACCTGTTTTAGCTCAAAGAAGTGAGAAGATTAAAATGACTTCTCCTGTTTTGATTGATGATCTTGGTGATAATAAAATGAAAATGTCTTTTAGTATGCCCTCTAAATATACTTTGAAGAATCTACCAACTCCTATCGATTCGAGAATTAAAATTATAAATGTTCCTGAGCGTATTGTTGCAGCGATTAAGTTTTCGGGGAGGTTTAGCTCGGCTAGAAATGATAAGAAATCTATCGAATTATTAAAATGGCTTAAAGGCAAAAATAACTATTCAGTTAGCACAACCTATGTTTATGCTGGTTATAATCCACCTTATACACTTCCTATGCTGAGAAGAAATGAAGTAATGTTTGAATTGGAAGAATTAGATATTTAATTAAGTCAATATTATCTGCTATCGATTATACTGGTTGCAACATTTTTATATTTTGAAAACTAATTCATTCAACTTAAAATATTTATAGCTTTTCAGAAGGATTGGAATAGATCTAGTTTTATAAGTATTCTTGATTATAATATTTATTAATGAAATCAAGTTCAAGTAATTCCCAATTACCTCCTTCTCCAATCAAATTTTTCAGTAATCTTGAAAGAGAGCAAGACTTTGAGCAAGTAAAAGTTAGCGGAGAGATTCCTAGTTGTTTAAATGGGATACTTGTTAGAAATGGAATCGGTATTTTTGAGCAATTTGGGAAGCGATATAATCATATCTTTGAAGGTGATGGTGCTCTTAGTGCTTTAAAACTTGAAAACTCTCAAGCTTATACAGCTTCAAAAATTATTAAAAGTTCTGAATTAGAAGAGGAGTTAAAATTAGGGCGAAATTTATATGGCTCTAAGGCCCCGTGGTTGTCTCGTTTTTTAAATGGTCTCAAAGGGAAAGGAAAAAATACTGCTAATACTCATGTCGTTCCCTGGAGAGATGATTTGTATGCATTAATGGAAGGTGCTTTACCAACTAAAATCAACAAGAATAGCTTATCTAAGGAAACTGTTACTGATTTTAAAGGAGTTATTAAAGGAACTTTTTCGGCCCATCCACATTATAACTGCGCTCGTAAGTCATTATATAATTTTGGTATAGAATACGGAAAAGTAACCAAACTTCATTTTTATGGTCTTCCAGATAATGATGACATACACCATCTCGGATCTACAGAGTTAGAAAAGCCTGTAATGATTCATGACTTTATAGTGACAGAAAATTTTTTGATTTTCTTTATTGCTCCAGCAGTTTTTAATATTGTGAAAATGATGTTGGCATGGGGAGACTTCATTGACTGGGTGAATTGGGACGAAGCGAGAGGAACAGAAATTATAGTTGTACCAATTAATGAACCTGAAAAAATAAAGAGGTTTAAAACCAATGCATTTCTTGCAACTCACTTTGCAGGTGCATTTGAAGATGGAGATGAAATAGTTGTCGATTATATTCATCACGATGATTTTAGTGTTTTTAAGAACCTTAAAGATGGAACTGAATTAAATTGGGGTAAAAGAGATAGTTTAGAACATGGTCAACTATTTCGAGCTAGAATAAATATTAATAATGAAAGTTTTAAAACTTGCTCGCGTGGAAGTGGATTTTGTGATTTTCCAAGAATTTCTAAACACCTTGGAGGAAGTAAATACTCCTTTATCTGGATGCAAGGCGAAGAGTATATCGATGGGATATTGAGAACAAGTATTATAAAAATTAGTGATAAAAATGAGATTATGAAATATCTATTTGCAAAAGGTCAGATTAGCTCTGAGCCAGTTCCAATACTTACAAAACAAGGTAAAGAAGATGAGGGATATCTTATTTCATTAGTATTTGATAGTAATATAAATAAAAGTTTTTATATTATATTGAACTCTATGAATTTAGATTTTGTTGCAAGGATTGATTTAGATCAAACTATCCCAATAACGTTTCATGGGAGTTGGATTGAAAGTTAATAATAAAATGCGTGCTTTTATAGCTCCAACGTATGGGCCTGCTTCGACACAAAGTATTCAATTAGTTCCTAAACCTGTTGTTAAAAATGATGAGATCTTAGTGAAAGTTAAAGCAACTACCGTTAATCGATCTGATACAGAAATGCGAAGAGCAACCTATTGGTTTGCGAGAATTATTTTTGGTTTATTTAAGCCAAAGTGTGCCATCACTGGCTGCGAGTTTGCTGGAATTGTTGAAGAGATTGGCCCCGATGTTACAAAATTTAAAGTAGGTGACAAGGTTTTTGGGTTTGATGGTGATCATTATCAAACTCATGCAGAATATTTCACAAAAAGCCAGGATAGACCAATTGCTCTTATTCCAAATGGTTTTTCATACGAACAATGTGTAGCTTTAGGTGAAGGTGCCTCATACGCATCAAATGGGTTGCGATCCTTGAAGGTTGGCAAAGGAACTTCCATCTTAATCAATGGTGCCACTGGAGCAATAGGTTCAGCAGCTGTACAATTATCTAAAAACCTAGGAGCAGTTATTACTGCAACTGCTCGAGCTGAACATTTTGATTTAGTTAAAAGTTGGGGGGCCCAAGAAGTTATAGATTATACCAAAGTAGACTTTACTAACTTGGATCGTAAGTTTCATGTTGTCATAGATGCTGTTGGAAAGTCTAGATTTTCTAAAGTAAAAAAAGTCTTAAAACCTGATGGACTCTATTATTCAAGTGAACTTGGTCCGTTTTACGAAAATATTTTTTATATTCTAAGAAGTAAGTTTTATGGAAGGCAGAAAGTTGTCTTTGATATTCCCAAAATAGATGGAGAACTAATGATTGAGTTTGCTGAGCTTCTTAAAAATGGTCTTTATACTCCTCATATTGATAGGACCTACTCTTTTGAAGAGATTATGGAAGCTTCCCAATATGTTGAAAGTGCTCAGAAGGTTGGGTCTGTTTTAATAAAAATGTAAAATTCACAGACAAGAGCACACTTTTAATTTACATCCATGTTTTAGAGACTCTTGTAATATATTGATTCAAGTTTGAATGATTTTCTTGAGCATATCTTTGTAACTTAGGATTTAATTCACAATGTAAGACATTTGATATTACTGCATAACATGAAATATCGTAAGTTGAAATTTGCTCACCTAATAGAAATTTCTTATTAGCGAGAAAATCAGATACTGACTTAATACATTTCTTTCCTAATTTATGTATTTCCTCTTGTGAATGTCTACCCATCCCATGGCCACGAGCTGACTTTTTAATATTCTTCTTCACCATGTTGGAAATCAATGGACGAATTAACTTGGGAGCTGTTCCAAAAAATAATTCTCTCAATTTAAACCAATTTTCATCCACAAACCATCTTTCAGATAAAATTGACCAATAGAGATATTCTTCCATTAGCTTTGAAAATGAAAACCCAATTGCTTTATCAGACTCTGAGAGATGATCATTCAAATTTAGTTTATATTTTTCAATTAGGTATTCTTCTATAAAACTTGAGTCTTCTATAGTTTGCTCATTATCTTTTATGATAGGCAGCTTTGACTTTGAAAATTTCCCTGGGTCTCCACTATACTCAACTATTTTATGCTCTATCTTTGCGAACTTTAGAAATGCTTCTGATTTTGCACAAAATGAGCTGAGGTTTAATAGTAATGGGTTGTTTGGTTTTTGAAAGACATAGAGTTCGATCATTGGAGTCCTTTTTTGTTCTGTTTCTTGAAATTATTTTTATAAGAAATCTAAAGAAAAGCTATAACTTATCAAGTAAGAGAGCTTTTAATTTAAGAAATTATTTCCGCTCCTTGAGTTTACGTAAACTTTCCGTATACTGTCAAGTCTATGGAAATCATACCTAAACCTACTAGAAGTGAGATTAAAAAGAACTGGCTACCTTTGTATTCCGGAGAACTTGCTTGTGGTCTCTTTGGTATCAGTGATGACTATGTTGATAGTTATTTATCGCTAGATGAAAAGTTCATGAGTAATAAAGAGTCTACTTTCTTTGTAAGGGCCAGCGGTGATTCTATGCTTCCAGATATTAAAAACGATGATATTTTAGTCGTAGATCGATCCTTGCCAGTTCTAGATCAATCTATTCTGGCGGTATTTTTTAACGGTAATCCTCTTTGTAAGCAAATACATATAAAGTCTAACAAGAAAATACTGCATTCATTTAATTCTAAATATATTGATATCATTGTCACTGAAGATGATGAGCTAGAAGTCTTTGGTGTTATCATAGGATTGGTCAGAGATTTTGTTTGAAAACTTAATCGGTCTTGTTGATTGTAATTCTTTTTATTGTTCATGTGAGAGAATATTTCGTCCTGATTTAAAAGATAGGCCTGTTGTCGTTCTTTCTAATAATGATGGATGTGCTATTGCTAGAACTAATGAAGCCAAAGCTCTTGGTATTAAAATGGGGGAGCCATACTTTAAAATAAAAAAACTTTGTACTGATAAAAAAGTGAGTGTTTTTTCTACTAACTTTTCACTCTATACAAATATTTCAGATAGAGTCATGGCGACTTTAAAGAAGTATTGTCCTGAAGTTGAGGTTTATTCAGTTGATGAAGCTTTCATTAATTTATCTGGAATAAAAGATCCAGAATCTTTCGGTCGGAAAATTAAAGAAATTATTCTCAAGCATATTGGAATACCTGTGAGTGTTGGAATTGCACCTACTAAAGTTTTAGCAAAGGTTGCCAATCGACTTGCCAAGAAATCAAAAAAAGCACAAGGGGTAGTTGTGCTGGATAATGAAATATATATTAATGAAGCTTTAAGGAGAACTCCTATTGAAGATCTATGGGGAGTTGGGATCAAAAATGCGCAAAAGATGCGAGCTCTAGGAATTAAGAGAGGAATCGACTTAAAAGAATATAAAAATGATTCATTAATTAGAAAGAATTTTTCAATCTTGGGACTTCGGATGAAACTTGAACTTGAAGGCATACAATGTTTTGTTTTCAATGAGCCTTTTGTGAAGAAAAAAGAAATTATGTGTTCTAGAACTTTCGGAGACTCAGTCTTTAGTAAGACTCATCTTAAAACTGCTATCGCTAATTATGTAACAAATGCTGCTGCCAAGTTGAGGCAGCAAGATTCTAAATGCTTGAAGTTATCTGTTTTTGCTCGTACTAATTCTTTTAAGAATATTGCTCAATATTATATGTTAGGAGAGAAGTTACTTGTTAATCCAACTTCTAATACTCTGTATTTAATAGAAATTGCTCATGAACTCATTGATAAGCATTACCAAGAAGGCTATGAGTATAAAAAGGCAGGAGTAAGAGTATCAAGTTTTATGGATCAACAAACTTATCAAATCGATCTACTAGAGCGAGGAGATTCAGCGATAGAAGAAAAGCTTATGAACACTCTAGATTTAATTAACTATAGAGAAGGTGATGGAACGATTAAGTCATTGGCCTGTGGAATTGATGATAAGGCCTGGAGGATGAATAGGGAGTTTAAGTCAGCTAGATATACGACGAGCTGGAATGAATTGTTTGTTTTTTGAATTTGAATTATGCAATTTATAGTAGGGTCGAGTAAAATAAGTAGATTGTCTCAATGAACTTTTCTCGATAAATGCTTTTTGATATCTTGAATTAATTGCTTCAAAAATTTTGTAAGAATGCGATTTGATGGCCATATTGCAGAAATATTATAAGTAGGACCACATTCCTTTTCAAGAATAGGAACAATCTCCTCAGGGTAAAAATTTTGATAATAATCAGGGAATAAAGAAAACATTTCGCTATTTTTTAAAGCTTGAATGCAAACAGATACATTATCATGCAGAAGTTGAGGAGAACTTTGAATATCAAACTCAGCTAAAGCCGGATGCTTTTCACAATTTTCAATTCCTTGGAAAGACTTTGGTAGAGTGAAAGAATATTCTTTAAGGTTCTTTAATTGTTCTTTTCTAGACATTTTAAGTAGTGGGTGACCTTTCTTTACAAAGAGATGCATTTTCCCACGAAGTAAAACCTCTGATTCAATTTTAATATTATCCTGTGGACAAAAACAAAACCCAAGGTCGTTATGACCATTGATAAGTTCTTTGATTACATTAGCAGATCTCAGCGAATACACCTCAGCACTTACTTTCGGATATTTTGATAAAATTTTACTCAAGTGTGGCGTAACTAAAAGATCAGATAGAACATGCGTTGCTACGATTTTGTAATGACCTTGATGATCAATATTATCTGCAGTGACTTCATCTTTTAAAGTATTTAATTTTCCTAATATTTCTCCAATGTTTTCAGCAAAATATTTACCATGAGAAGTTAGAAAGATATTTTTTCCTTTTTTTTCAAAAAGTGATCGACCAATTTCTACTTCTAGTGAAGAAATACTATGGCTAATAGCACTTGGAGAAATTCCTAAAATCTTTGATGCCTTTCCAATATGTTCATGTTTTGCTGTTTCTAAAAAGTAATTGAGTTGATCAATCTTCATATCGTTCTCTTTTTTTCATCAATTTTACTGATTTTATATCATTTTACGCACTTGAGCTCAAGAAGTAAGTTATCCATAAATTGGTTGAATCATTTGAACTAATGGAGGTAAGAACTTGAAATTACTAAAATATAAAGAGCAAGATTTGAAAAATAATTACGGGATAGACTGCTTTGGTGAATCAGATCCACTTAATTCTCATGGTGCGTCGTTTTATCCAAGCTATTGTAGAGTTCAAGTTGGTGGCTCAACACTATTACATACACATTATGAGACAGAAATTTTTCTCATCAAAACTGGAAAAGCGATAGCAATAATTGATGGAATAGAGATTTCTCTAAAGGAGAATGATCAACTGATTATTCATCCATTTGAAGAACATATAATTATAAATGATGGAGTCGAGGTTCTAGAGTTTTTCTCGGTTTATTCACGAGTTAATGAAGAAAATAATAAGTTAAACACTTTAATTCTATCAGCTCCTCCAACTCCTAATGGTCGTCTTCATTTAGGACATTTATCAGGCCCCTATCTTTCAGCTGATATTTTGAAAAGATATAAACTGTTACGCGGTGAAAATGTAGCTCACTATACAGGAACAGATGATCATCAAAGTTATACTTATAGATTGGCACAAAGTTTAGAAAAACCTTTCAAAACCTTAATAGAGGATTTTAGAACTTTAATTAAGAATGACTTAGATCAAGCTGCTATTGAACTAGATGATTTCACCTATCCCTCAAGAGATATTACTTATCAAAAATATGTGAAAGGAAAATTTGAATTATTAATTAATTCTAAAGAAGTTAGTCAAGTTGTTACACAATTACCCTTTGATAATCATTATAAGTTTGAAGCTTACCTAGAAGGTGAGTGTCCACAATGTGAAAGTAAAACAATAGGGCAATGCTGCGAGGTTTGTGGTTATGTAGGACCAGCAAAAAACTTCACTGATATGAATGTTAAAAAATTTACAACTTCAGTATTAAATCTACAAGAATTTAGAGATGAGCTAAAAGAGTATCATGACGGTTTAAACTTAAATGGTGAGGTGTATAAAAGAGTTCAAATATGGAGAGAGAATTTAGAGCCATTTCTTCTTAGTACTCCGGGCAATATCGGAGTAGATAATATACATGTATGGTGTGAGATGGCTTTTGGTATCTTATTACAAAGAGAAAAGTTTAATAAAGATACTGATGAGCTTGTTTATTGCTTTGGGATTGATAATGCTTTTTATTATTTAATATTAATACCTGCAATTTTCTTTGCACTCAAAGAGGATGATAAATTACCGAGCAAAGTTATTATAAATGACTTTTATTACCTACAGGAAGAGAAATTTTCAACTTCTAGAGGACATGCATTATGGGTTAGTGATTTCGATAAAAAAAAGTTGAATTATTTGAGATTCTATCTGGCCTTAACTCGATCCGAGAGGAGTATTGGTAATTTTGATTTA
Source organism: uncultured Bacteriovoracaceae bacterium (assembly GCA_938017795.1). Taxonomy (GTDB): domain Bacteria; phylum Bdellovibrionota; class Bacteriovoracia; order Bacteriovoracales; family Bacteriovoracaceae; genus JAHDHG01. The sequence continues at coordinate 17,831 of CALIJZ010000018.1, read as the reverse complement.
GATGATTTTAATAAATTCTATAAAGATATTCGTTATAAATTAGAAACAATACAATCTATTGGTGAGAGAAAAATTGAAAGAGTTGATTTAAGATCAAAAGACTTTCAGCGTTTTTATCAAAAAACGGTTAATCATATTATCAGAATTGAAAATAGTCTTGGTAAGGAGTTTTCTTTAAATCAATATGCTCAGCAGAGTCTAGATCTCATTAATGATTTCCTGGATTATTTTAATGACAATGGAGCGAAAGTAGAACAAGTTGCTAACTTTGTTCCACTTATAAAAATGGTTTTATTTCCTATGATGCCAGGACTAATTAATAAAAATGATTTTACTAACACTTGGAGCTTGGATTTAAGAGAGGTAGAAAATGAACAATAGGCAATTTGAAGCAATCATTATAGGTGGAGGATGTTTCGGAGCAAGTGTCTTCAGATCATTAAAGAAAAAAGGAGTTAGAAACATTTTAGTTTTAGAAAAAGGGAAGATTGCAGGAGGAGTAAGTTCCTATAGTGGTGGAATGACAAGAGTGTTTCATCAAAGAAAAAGAGATCAGACTGCAGCAAAGTTTAGCCAACAAGAATTTTTTTTACTTCAAAATGAAATAGGACTTAACATAAAAAAAGTAGGCTCTCTTAGTATTATTCCACAAAGAATTGTTTCTCAAGTTGATAGAAATCATTTTAGTGTTTTAGGAAGTCGTGAGCTCAAAGAAAAATTTAAGGGAATGAATTTTAAGGAAAATGAAGCAGGAATATATGAAGAAAGTGGTGCTAGTATTTGTGTGAAAGAGTATATATTTAAAATTTTCAAGCATTTTAAAAATGAGAATGACAAAGTTTTAGAAAATACAACTGTTCAGGATATAGCATTGGATGCTAGTGGGAAATATCGTGTGTACACTCAAGGAGGAGTATTTTTTACTGCAAAAGTATTTGTAACAACAGGTTTAGGTGTTCAAGACTTATTACCCGAAATATGTATAAAAGGCATAGTTGATAGCAAAGCAATTACGACTTTTAAAGTAGAATCACAAAGCCAGTTCAAGATTCCTAATTTCTTTGATTATAATAATATATTTTACGGAACTCAGAGCTTTCAAGGAATAGAGGGTTTATTCAAAGTTGGTGTTAAATCTGGAAGTAGAAACCCAAGAAAAAATGTAGAAAATTACTCAAGAAGCAGGTTTTCATTTACTCATAAAATCTCAGAAGAGAGTTTGCCGGTTCAAGATATATATTTAAAAGATAATAAAGGATTTTCAGGAGAAGTATGTGGAAGACAAGATTTATATGTATTAGCTGGTTGGGGAGGTGGAGCATTTAAATTTTCTCCTTATCTTGCAGATAAACTAGTAACTGAAGCCTTTATGGAATCAAGAAAAACAGGAGAAGAATATGCAATCACAATCTAACTTTGTAATTATTGGAGCAGGGCCAAAAGCACTTGCTGTTGTGGCAAAAGCTTTTGTTTTAAATAAATTCTTTAAATTTGAAATACCTATTTTTCATATTATTGAAAGAAGAGAAATTGCTGCAAATTGGACAGGGAAAAACGGATTTACTAATGGTCGGTTAAGATTAGGAACATCACCACAGAAAGATATCGGGTTTCCTTATCAATCTCAATTTTTTGGTGATGAAAGAGATCATTTACTTAACCAAGAGATGAGAAGATTTTCCTGGGATACTTATCTTGTAAGTAGTGGACGTTACGCGCAATGGATAGACAGAGGTAAACCAAATCCAACTCATTCTGAATGGGCGAATTATTTAAAGTATGGTTTCTCACTTGTTTCTGAAGCTGTAAAAATCCACCAAGGAGAGCTTGATGAAATTTCAAACAAAGGAGAAAGCCTTAAGATTACATACTTAAACAATCATCAAAGAACTAGTATTGAAGCTAGTTCATTAATGCTAACGGGTCCAGGTGAATCCACTGCAAAAATCCCATTTGGATCAAAGAGAATATTTGATATTAACTCATATTGGAAATCAAAAACAAATTTTAAAGAAAATGAAAAAGTTCTGATTATTGGTGGTGGAGAAAACTCAGCAACAATAGCATTGGATATCAACCAACGTTATGCAGATAAGGGAATTGAAATAAATATATTGACTCCGTCTGGAACAATTTTGTCACGGGGAGAAAGTTATTTTGAAAATAAAGTTTATACAAATGCAAAGGATGGTCATTGGGAAGAGTTAAGCTTACTAGAAAAGCGATCGTTTATAAAGCATACAGACTTAGGTGTATATTCAGTTGATGCAATGAACGAATTAAGTCAAAGTGCTAGTTTGAATATTCTGAAAGGATTTGCTGAGTTTTCAACTGAGATAAACAATAGAGTGATAGTTTCCTTGCGTGATAAAAACAAGACCTTCACATACAATCGTGTCATATGGGCTACTGGTTTTCAGAAAGTTGGATTATTGAAATCTAAATTAAGTGAAGATTTAAAAGATGAGTTACAAGAAAGTCTAGGGGAATTAAGTGATAGAAATCTCGAGACTCAAATGGGCTCAGATTTAGCTATCAAAAAAATTAATTATAAAATATTTTTGCCAATGATTTCAGGACTTAATAATGGACCGGGGTTTTCAAATTTAAGTAGTTTAGGAAGTTTGGCAGATAAAATATTATATGGATTACTGCAAAAAAAAATGGAGAATATTTATGCAATATCAAATTAGAGTATTAGATAAGACTTATTCAAGTCAAGTTAATGAACTTAGGAAAAAGGCATATTTCGATGCTAAAGGAGTTGAGGTTCATGATGATGGTATTTTTTGGAATAAATCAGATGATCAATCAATTGTTCTTGGGATTTTCAATGAAAAGAGGTTGATATCAACTATGAGAGCAGAGATAATCAGTGATATTAATTTGGTTGAACAGAAACTCGAATGTCCTTGGAACTTTGGAGCAATTCCATTTCCTGTCATTGTTTTAAGTAAAGCAGCAATTGATTTAAATTATACAGGACTAGGGTTTAATTCAATATTACGACTCATGTTTTTTTCAATTGCTAAAGATTGGGGAATTAAAACAATCTTAGGAACGATGACAGCTAATTCACTCCGAATAGCAAGCATGGAAAAGCTTGGTTACAAATTCTTTTCCAATGATCTTGGCTGGCACAGTACTAACTATAAATCCTTAGAAAAAGTAGTTATTTCAAAACTTGATTTTGAGCAATACGGCTCAAGAGCTTTAGAAATCTTAACCCAAAAGTACGCAGGGATGATCAAGAATAACTTTGAAGTTGATCTTGATTGTATTTCTTATGAAGAAGTGACGGTGGTGTGCTGATGATGGAGATACTACTATATTTAAGTTTACATACCATTAATATGGGAGTTTTAAAGAAATTAGCAATGCTTGAGATGCCCACAGAAGCAACCTTAGTATTTAGAGGCTTAGGTTGTATTTTTATGGCAATTTATCTCGCAAAGAAAAATAACTATAGTCTTGTCCCTAATAAGACTAAGTTGCAATTGATACGAATTCTTATTGCTGGACTTGGCATAGGTTTAATGATCACTTCATACAAATATGTTTTTGCAACAACAGTTGCAGTACTTTTTAAGTTTGATGTGATTTTTTTGATATTTTTTTCATTGATTTCTCTTAGGAAAATAAAAGGTTTAACTCTTTATGCATTAGGAGCATTTATTTTACTTCTATTGCATGTTTTATACTTTAAAGAAGATACAGAAAACCTCATTGGTTATGGATTTGCTTTAGGTGGCACATTCATTATTTCAATCGGTTTCATACTTTTGAGTAAGTCTGGGAAATCAGAAAATCTTGCCGTGACCTGTATTGTTCCTGGTATTTCACTTGTGTTAGGTGGAATATTTCTTGGATTTTTTAAGCAAGGTAACTATAAGGTTATTCCATTAGTGGATGTCTTTATCGCAACATTTTCTGGTTTTATAATGTTTTGGATTTATATGTATACATTAAAGCTATACAGAAAGCATTCAGTGGTTTTTACAGAACTTCTAACATTCATTTGTATTATATTATTTATTCCTATAGAAATATGGGGATTAAATACCATTTTAAATCCTCAACATATATTATCAATTCTTACAATCGGACTTTATACCTTGTTTGTTTATTTTAAGAAGGAGAGACAATATGCTTGAAATAAAAAGAGCAACGAGTGATGATTTAGATCAATTAACAGGTTGCTTTAATTTATATCGTGGATTTTATAAGCAAGTCTCAAATGAATTGAAGTGTAGAGAATTTTTATCTGATAGATTAGTTCGAAATGAGTCCGTCATTTTTATAGTAAATTCTGATGAAGTCATGGCCGGTTTCGTCCAACTCTATCCATGTTTCTCATCTATTAGTCTGAAAAGACAATGGATATTAAATGATTTATTTGTTAAAGAAAAATTTAGAAGATTAGGAGTAGCCAAGATGCTTCTTAAGCAAGCTGGAAAGTTTGGTAAGGCTGATTTGAACTGTAAAGGATTAACTCTAAAAACAGGTTCATATAATTTCAATGCTCAGAAATTATATGAAAGTATGAATTGGCTCAAAGAAGTTGATTATATTTCTTATAATTTAGATGAGTAAGGGGAGGGGGACAATTTTAACTGACTAAAAGTTAATCATTTATTGTATATTCTCTAGTCCTGACTTTGTTGTTTTTGTTGAATGATAAAATACTCATGATTTCTAAGGAGAGATTAATAATGAAGTATTTTTTAGTTTTTATATTTTTATTTGTAAATTCGATGAATTCTTATTCACAAGAAGAAATATGTGAAGATACTACAAGAACCAGTAAATTATTAGGACAACTAAAAAAGTCTGGACTTAATTTCAAAGAAACTGTTTATGATATTTCTGAAAGTGGCTGGAATACTGCAGGAAATGGATTGAGAAATGTTAAAGACGTTACAGTTGATTATTCTCGAGATTCATTAAATTTCTTTAGTGAATTAACAGATTCTGCTCATGATAAAGTTATAAGAAGTAGCAAGTTTGTATCTCAGGAATTCAATGATTCTCGTGACTTTATGTCAGCTTTAGGAAAGAAGTTAAAAGTTGATTTTAAGCGACCAGATATAAAGTTTTCCCAAATTGAATTTGAACATGATTTTGATTGGCCTGACCTTAAGCTGTCAAAGAGAATTGACGGACTAACTGCAGCACTTAATGAAATGGCAATAGACCCACAACTTGGTGAGTATTTTAAAAACATTGGGATTAAATCTTCTGTTGGTCTTATGGATTTTGCATGGGAGATTTTAACTTTTAGATGTGGAGCTTGTAATGTTCTAAACAGTGCTCAACTGTTTTATAGTAAGACTCGAATGATTTTTGATGGTTATAAGCCCCGAAGCGATGTTTATAATTTATGGGGTTTCTTAGGATCACAGAAACAAGATTTAAATGCTAGTGATTATTGGGATTATACAGGGTTTGTCTTTAAGACAGTACTGAAAGTGTATTTTAAATGTGGGATTCCAGGAGTGTCTTTTGGTGATATCGCTGGAATGGTTGATATCTTAGAGAACCTCTCAAAGCTAAATCCTCATGGACTTGCTTTAAGTGCAGGACAAAAAGCTGGGCAATGTCTAATAAATGGAGCAATTAAAAATACAATGAAGGGACTTGGCTTTTCTGCTAGAGATAAAAAAGTTGTAATGGAGTTTAATGTTGAGAATCTATATAATGTTAATCACTCTGAAGAGTTAACTGATATGAAAAACTGTTTTGGAAAGAAGATGGTTTGTATTGGTGAATATAAAACTCCAAACTTTAAAAATGTTGTTTATGATCTATCTAAGAAGTACTTCAAGGCCTATCTTGATCTTAGATATAATAGTTTTACAGATCGCCTTAACCCTATGAATTGGGGAAAGAGGGATAAGTACTTTTTCAATTAATAATAACTTATGAAGTCTCATCAAACACGATAAGTTGTAGAGAAAATGGACATCTCTGTAATTTTTATCAAATCCAGCCTTGATTTTTATGGAATGAGTACAATGAAATATATGAAAAATATTATCTTCTTTTTTCTTGTAATGAATAGTTTCTTAGTTTTAAGTAATGAAAAGCAATGTACTAATATCGATCTAGACACTAATAACTCTTATCTTATGCAATGTCCTTCAGATCAAGGGGAAAATGGCACTTGTTACGCTCACGCAGCAGCAAATGTTATGAATCATTATTTAGCTAAAAAAGGATATTCTTCTGAAGTTGATCCTAGTTTCCTCGCTTATAAATATACAAAGGAAGAGGTCTCTCTTTTTGATAATTTATCTGGTGGTCGTGGATATAAAATTCTGAGATCAGCTATTAAAAAAAGCCAGAAGTATTGTGTAAATATAAAAAAGTCCTTTAATACACTCGAAATGACCACTAAAATAAATGATACATTAGCTATAAAGTTTTTTGATCAAAAGTTTTTAATAGATGGCAAAGAAAATGAGTATGTCACTGGTAAGGAAATATTAAGGAATTTTGTGAGCCATATAAGGTATGGCGATACTGATTTTTTTAAGGATATTTTAGATTCTGAGATCTCTATCACTGACAATGAAGAGCTTGCAAAGAACTTCTATAGATATTTAAAGTTTATGATTGGAAAAAAAGAGTTTGATTGTCTTATAGAAGAGATCAAAACAGAGTTTTTATTTTTATATACACACCAAGATGGTCCTGGAGATGAATTTAAGCTTAGAAATAACTTTTCTAATAGCGAAATTGTTTCAATTTTAGTTAATGGTTTTAAAGAAGAATATAAATGGCATTTCAATAAATACTGTGACTTTCAAGAAATTTCTTTTCCTGACTATGGATATATGACTAAATGGAGTAGTGGGAAATTTGCTCTCGAGATTGCATTGGATAAAAACCTTGATAGCAATAATCTATCTGCTATCAATTTAGATTCATCAGTGCTGAAGTCTTCCCCAAAGAGTGAATACGAAAGTTCAAACCATTCAGTCGTTTTAGCTGGCAGAAGGTGGAATAAAGCTAAAAAGCAATGTGAGTATAAAATTAGGAACTCATGGGGAACTGAGTGTTCTTCATATTTTAAAGGATATCACTGTCAAGATGGAAACCTATATATTCCTAAGGAAGTTGTTTTGAATTCTGTTGATGGGATTTTCTTTATAAAATAGTGAATTCTAGAATTTTCCCTAGCTAATTATTTATCAAAACTTATTTTTAACAACCCTAAAACCTTACTCATCTTAGCAATGCTTGGATGTTTTTTTGAAAGAGAATGTTTAGAGCTAAGTTTAGATGGTTTATTATAGCTAATATATGTTTGTCCTGCTGAATTTGAATAAACTAGAACTTTAACTGGTAAGTCTATACCAAAAGTAGGGTTACTATTCATTAATGGAGTACCTACCTTTGGATTACCAAAAATGAAAAGTGTATTATTATTCATCTTCAAACCTGCTCTTTGAGCATTTTCTTTATGATCAATTATGTGAAAAAGCTTTAGGCCTTTCTCAGCGATGAATGTTTCAACAGATTTTAACGTTTCAGTAAATGATTTGTTTGATTTGAATGTAACTAAAGCACTCTTTGAGAAACCAGTAATAGATATTGATAATATAACTAAGAATAAAAACCTCATTGAAATCTCCTTTGAAGATGAAACTTCTAGAGATTAGCAAATATTAGAGCTTAGCGCGAATGATTTTAAGTCGTTTAAAATCAACAGCTGTTGATCATTAAATATACTCATAAACACTGATCAAGTTTAGGATCTAATCTCCTGGCTAAGTACCTGAAATCATGATGTAAATGAAGTGTATAGAAAGTGGGCACTTCTGTAATTATTATTCAAAAGTTAAGGGCAAGTTAAATCCAATGATATTGTTAAAGCTACTTTTACATAACTGTTCAACATTGAGAGATTTTATGCATTATTTATTTTTGATTATCTTTACGAGTCTTATGTATGCTCAGTCCCCTGAGGCATTACTAAATAATGGTAAAGAATTTTTTTATAGTCTTGAACAATTGCCTGTAAATAAATCAAACATGAGTTATGTAAGTAATGTAAAGAAAGCTCAAGTTATTGAGGCTGCTAAACCATTAAGTTTAAGAGATTCAAATGATGGTGGAAAAAAATTCTATGTTTTAGGGACAAGACATATATTATTTAAAGATAAATATATATCTGAAATAAAAGATCTTTTTATACCTACTGAAAATAATTTCTTATCTCCAATAGAAGAAATTAGAGATTATAGTAACAGTGATATAGAAGGTTACGATAAAGATTTTATTTCGCGTGTTAAAATTAAGGCCAAGTTTTTAATGTTTTCTAAGACATTTAAATATGAATGTAATTCTAAATTGAAAACTGAATATTTTCCTGAGCAAAGAACTGAGAAGATTATTCTTTGGCACGATAATTGTCTGAATTTATCGGGCGAAGTTGGTCTTCTTGAGAGCAGTGTTCAAGAGATTTATCTTAGGCAAGCAGATGATGGTACAGATGTGATCATTAATAATATTGGACTTACTAAAAAGCCAGGATTTGCTTCAAAGTCATTAATTGCTTCAAAGGCCCAAGAAAGAGGTCGGAAGACTATAGAAAAAGTTATTGAAAAAGTTACTGGAAATAAAGTTAGGTTAAAAGAATGAATCGACTTATCGTACTATTTATTACCTTTTTTTATTGTCTTCAATTAACTGCTCAGGTTAATTGGGAAGCTAGTCCAGAACTATTTATAGAACCTCTATCTCCATTTATGGGAAGTACATATTTAGATGAAATTTTACATTCAGATGATCATCCTGAAGAAATATTCTATAGAATTGATTCAAGGAAAAATGTAACAAAGAAAATATTAGTCAACTCAATTGCATTTAGTGATCTTGTTTTATCAAAAATTAATTTATATTGTAATGATGAAAACTTTGTTACAAAAATGAGTGAAACAACGAGGAAGGTTCATTTCGCAGCTATCCCTGTCGATCAATTCACTGTTGAAGATCATGAATATTATAACCAAGTAATAAATGATTACACTGATTCATCTATAGAGAGTTTAGAGAAGATTAATTACTTTAAAGTAGAAGAGTTAAAAGAAAAAAGAAAGAGTTGTAAGAGAGTTCAAGATCGAATTGAAAGATCAACTAAGATAATAACTAATCTATGTAAAAACTTAGGAAATAAAGTCAAAGGTTTTTGTAGCTCTTATTTAGAAGCAAACCTTGAGCTCTTTTCAGTAGAAGCTTCTTACCCGAGAACACAATTTTCAATTAATGGTTTTACCAGAGACTTTAATGAGAAACTATTTAAAGTGCGAAACCTTGATCTGAAATTAAGGATCATTTATGATTCACTGATTCATTATTCAAAAGACTTAAAAGATGGAGTAAAAGATATTAGATACTGGGATTATGTTGAAAAGTATGATGTCAGTAAGTTTGATATGATTTTTTTATTAAGTGGGTTAACAAGAAATCTTCCTAATTTACAATATTTCTATGCACTTTCTCCTCAGTCTGCATTTTTGACAGAAATATATTTTTGGAAGATTAGACAAGTCATGACTGATTTAAAAAGCATTGATCCATTGGGGATGTATCCTCAAGGGGCAAATTATAAAAATCCTGATAAGGTTGGATGGTATCATTATTATACAGCTGCTTATCAAACTTGTAGCTTGTTAAAGAAAGGTTTTTCATCTGCTAATTCTATTGCTGGATCATTTATTCAAAAAGTTGCTTACAAGTCTGATAAACTCAAAGGTGCTAAAATAAAACAATCTAATCTTCTTAAAGATATAAAAGAAATTAGAAGGTTGATGAAACAACAAGGTAGTATTGGAGCATTAAGTGGAGCTCTTGATGCAGGTTTCTGGGCCTATAAGGTTTGCTCTTCAGAGTTTCCTGTAAAGAAATCATCTGTACTTAGCCCAACTTTGAATTCACTCAAATTATTAAGAAAAGTTTTTTAAGGGATGAATATGTCTAAGATTCTAATATTTATTTTTTGCATGGTTAATTTGAATATATATTCACAATCAATTGAATCGACTCCATATAATTATGAACAAGATGGCCTAAATTATGACGATGCTGAAGGTGATTTTTTTCTTGGGACTTTACGTAAAGAATATGGATCCTTTAAGAGACTATGGAAAATGCTAACTGGTCGACTTGATGAGCTGCTTATAGAAGATAGAGAAAAATTTGAATATCTAAAAAACATCTCTGATGTAGAAGAAAAGTACTTTAAAAAACTAGCAATTCAAAGCAAGCAGTGTGATGAACTTGATTATAAATGTCTTAATGAGAATTTAATAATTGAAGGAAGACAATCACCTTTTGATGTCGATAAAATTACTGAAGCTTTTTCTATGGTCGTCTCAAGATATTCCAAAAGCCATGAAGTCACTGCTGGTGTTTGTCACGAATGGTCTCCTAGTATGCTCGAAAAGCATAGTAAAGATTTAAAGGTTACCAAGAGAATGAATAAGATTTTAGCTGCCTTATCTTTAGGCGTTACTTCTAGCTATATGAAAACTGGTACAGAGTTTAGATTATTAGATTGGATGTCTTTGCAAGCAGATAAATCGATAGAACTAGACAGTATTTTTAATGCTTCTTTATCTTTTAATAATGGTAATGTTTACCTTGCAATTTTAACAATTGAAAATGTCCTATCTAGATTTTGGAGAGCAGATTCAAGAGAAGACTTCTTGATAATTAGAAAGCTAAAGCCTATTTCTAATATTTATAATGGTAAAGGGGATATTTTTGGAACGTGGTATCATTTTTGGGGAATGAAACTCTATGGATATTGCTATGGAAGTTTTAAAGCTCGATTAGTTGGATTTGTTGAAACGCTAGGGAGCCACTTTTCTTATGGATTTAAGCCAGAGCCTCAGCAAGATTGGGTAAACCGTAAGTCAGGAAAAATTGGCGGGGAGTTTAAAAAAATAATTTTAAATAAAGAATATCAGAACCAAGAAATTATATCTGAAAAATTATCTCATGATTATTATCTGACATTAAATGAGGACTTTAGAGATAGACTTTACTACAAAGAAACTAAAGATATTAAAATTAGAATTGAAGGTGATGAAATAGCTCTGAAATCAAAAGTAAGTTTAAAACAGTGTAATGTGACTTTTTTCCCTTTTGAAAATAATCAGTTTGATTCTAGACTAAAATCAGAGAAAACAAATATTACTTTTGATGCTAATAAATCAAAGTTTTTTCCAGGAAATTGGTCAAGATACGAAAAAGTAAAGGTTCTATTTTCAGGTTGTATTATCGGTGAATAAACTTTTATCTCTATTAATCGTATTTCAATTTACTTCTTTAGCAGGGAGCTTATCTAGTACTATAGAGACACATCTAGACTCACTAGAGAAGCGAAGTGGTCCAGATGGATTTATAAAAAGTCGATCTATACCATCGAACCCTCTATATAATTTGATATTGCTAAACACTTTAAACCTTATGGATCAAGAAGGCATATCGGTTTATCCAAGCAAGAAACTGAAAGAATTTGAGGAAATTATTTGGAGCTTTCAAAATATTGATGGAGGGATTTACCTGAATAAAAATGCCCCTTCGAGCTTAGATGCATCATTAATGCTTGCTCTTGTTACCAAAGACTCAAAAAGGAAAAGATTTTTAAAACTAAAGAAGTTTCTTGAAAATAAAAAACTAGCAAGAAGCAAGACTCCTTTTGCCAGTTTGTTTTTAATGGGCCTGGAGCTTGACCCTTCTTCACGATGTATAAGTCGAGCTTTTTTAAAATACTATAAAAATAATGTGTCCAAGATGCCATTTGTTGCTCAACAGGTATTACCTTATTTTGTATATTTGAATTTAAAAGATAAAGATGCCAGTTACTCAGCTCCAAGCTTTTTAAAGATAAAAAGGTTTTCTCCCTGCATAAGGTTAAGGAAAATGTCTGGAAATGATCAGTCTGATATTTCAGATTGGTTAAAGAGTAATTTTGACAACAAGAGTGCTACCTTTATGTCATCTTTTCATTCAACAATGTTTTATTATTTAGCAAAGCTAAGCTTAAATAAAGAAAAGTTTAATAAAGAACAATTCGTATCTAGTGTAAGATCTTTTGTACTTAGCACGGAAAAAGGCATATTGATTTCACCAGGCGGGAGCTCTGTTGGAGTAGTTATGGCACTAACTGAGGCCTTGCAAGAAAAATCTTTTCCTAGCGATAAGAAAAAACAATTGTTAAATAAATCTCTAAATTATTTAGAAAAGACAATGACTTCAAAAGGTCTATTTAATTTCTTAGATAAAGTACCAAATGCAGAAACAACAGATGATACATTAAATGGTTTAAGTATTTTATTTAAAGCTGATTTATTAAGAAAAGAAAAGTTGGAATATTCTATCAAATGGCTTAAGTCTTCTCAGAATAAAAATGGAGGATTTCCAAGTTGGAATAATTCAAGAACTATGATGGATTTCTTATCAAATATATTGATAAATGATAAAGTCCTAAAGAGTGTCGCAAATAGCAAGAGTATATCTGAAGTGTCTGCTCGAAATCAGTCTTATCTTAAAGAGTTACGTTTTATTGATGATCAATTTCAAGATATGTATTTAAAAAATAAGAAGTACTTAAATGAAAACTTTGAAAAACATAATAAGATTTCTTCTTTCTGGTTTGAATCTAGCCTAATTGCTGAAAGTTTCCTTGTTCTTAGTACAGAAGATCAGCAAGAAAAAAGATTAGCTAAAACTATTATGGATAAGATGAATATTGATGGAAGCTTTTCTTTTCAAGGAATAAAATCAAGAAGTTTAACTGGAGCAGTACTATCAAATATATTGAAGTCACATTATATTCGTCGCAACTTTAATAAGAAATTAACAAAATCAATAAAGTTTCTTATGAAATTCAAAGCTCAAAAAACTAATCCTCTTGATGAGAGCTTGTTTTTCTATTCCTCTCTAGATGGAGGGGCTTTAAATTTCCCTATACTATCTCAAGTCAAAGAATTAGATGCTCTAATGAATTATTATGAATACTTTGGAGAGATAAAATGAAATTGTTATTTATCTCATTTTTTACTTCTCTTTTAGTTTTCTCTCAAGCACTTGATGATAGGATTGATAAAGATAAAACTGCTCAAAAAGTCATATCAGAGTTAAATTTCTTTGCTGAAGGTCGTGGGATGTATGTTCCAAGTCCGTTAACTAGTGTCTTTGAACCCTTTAGTTATTTACAGCAATTTAGACGTGATGCACATAAAGGAAGTGTTCTTAAGCACAGATATGGAGTCAACCTCGATGATAAAGGAAATTTAATAGGTATCTTTGATGCTACTTATGACGGTGTCAAAGTTAAGGTTTTAGGCTGTGTGTTTTGTCACTCTTCTAAGGTCGCTGGAGAATACATCATTGGCGTTGGGAATAAAAATGTTGATGTAGGTCGAATCGGAGAAGACCTTATGAATATAATGACTCCGCTTAATAAGAGATCATTTTTGAATAAATTCTTTAGAAGTAAAACTAAGAAAAGAATGCATAAAGAAACTAGTAAGTTTTTTTCATTATTAGCTAATGAGAAAATATCTAATCTAACACAAGGAATGGTTCCTATCTCAATGATTAGAGCTTGGTTTTATAATGTTAATGGATTGGCAATTCCATATAATATGCCAAGAGGTGCGGTAAAAGTTCCACATCTTTGGGGTTATGGAGAAAAAAGAAAGGTCGGACAATTTGCTGATGGTGGGGGAGATGGACAAGAGCCTGGGTGGGGAATTGCTGTTGAGCTAGCTGCAGGTCAAGATTATAAAGTAGTACAAACTGAAAAATATTTAAATAAGATCCATCATGCTGAAAATATCATGGGTGACTTATTGCCTCCTAAATATCCATTTGAAATAGATAATAAGAAATCACTCAAAGGAAGAAAACTTTTTGAAAATCATTGCTTACGTTGTCATGGGGATTATCAGTTAGATGCAAATAAATTACCCATTTATAAAAAACCAAAGTTCATTCCATTAAAAATTGTTAAAACTGATCAAGATCGCCTTGTGGGAAATACTCCAGAGTTCTATGAATTGGTAGCGAACAATCCTTTAAATTATGTAATGAAGGCCATTAAACGAGAAAAAGGATACTTTGCTCCTAGGCTTGAAGGTATATGGTCGAGATTTCCATATTTACATAATGGATCTGTTCCAACGCTTTTTGATATTTTATCAAGACCTAATCAAAGGCCAGTTGTGTTTTCTTTAAAGGATGCTGGAGAGAGATATATGTTTGATGAAACTAAAGTTGGTCTTGTTGTAAAAGATTCTTATCGAAATAAGGCAGAAGTATTAAAGGAAGATATTTCTTATAAAAAGAGAGGTCTGTTTGATACTCGTAAAGTTGGGCATAGCAATGTAGGACATGAGAACTTTCCTGCACTTTCTAATGAACAAAAGTATGAATTAATTGAATACTTGAAAACTCTTTAAAACTTAGGTGTTGCATCGATTTTTGGGAGTGCTTTTGTTGGATTATGAGCACCAACCACAAAAATAACTTTTTTAAGATGTTTTGCTTTTCTTTGAAGATAGTCCCATTCTAGTTTAGTATATTTACCAAATTTATTTCCAAAGTCAGGAGGAATAAAAAAGTATACTTGCTTAATTTTGGGATCATTCATCAACAGTCTCATAAACACAGTACTCTCGCCGAATAATTGAGGATTAAGATAATATCTATCATAAGCATCTTGCCAGGATATGCTATTTCTCAAAGAATTAAAAAGTTCATATTGACCATAGTCAGTGGATATTCCGAGTGTAACATTTTTTTCTGAAATGTTTTCTAGACTAGTTGTGTTTATATACTCTTGAGCGGTAATTACATTTTTTGCATTTGCCTTGATATTTTCAAGTTCATTATCTTTTAAGTTTAAACTTCCTAATTCTTTTGTTAGAGACTGATCATTCCAATAGGAGGCAATGTCTTTTTTCCATTTATCAAAAATATTTGAAATAATATTTTTTGAAAATCGATATTTATCTAAGATCTTCTTTTGAGAAGTTATTAATCTTAATTTTCCAAAAAATGAAAAGCCATTAGTTTTAATAATATTTTCTTGAATATATTGATCTAAGGAGGGAGAACTTTTTATATTATTTAATTCACCTGCTAACCATAATGAATTTTCATTACTACTATTAACAATGTCTACACTCGTGTTTTCAATCATGGATTTGAACTGCATGTTTTGAGACCTAAGAAATTGTTCATAATCTAAGATTTCTCGCCAATTGTCTCCTTTGTAGTGAGGAATGATTTTATCAAAAAAATAGGACTGCAACTTTGTATCGGCAGTATAATGTTTATAAGAATCTAGATCATAGATACTATTTGTTCCAACCCCCATAAAGGAATGGGCAGTCTTGAGGCCTAGAACTTCTCTTCTTAAACGGTATTGATTAGAAAGGACAGTAAGGAGATCTTCAAGTTCTTGTGGTAAACTGCTATTATTAATATGATGAGCTTGTATTTTAGGCTCAAAGATTTGATCAAACTCTTTTAACAGTTTTTCAACTAACTTCTCTCTTGGGATGGTCTTTCCAGTCCTTTTTGTAAGAAAAGAGTATTTAAAATGTAATTCAATATACCATTTAGAATCTTTATAGGAGGGTTGCTGCTTTACTAATTTTGTTAAAATCCATTCCTGTCCTAACTTTATCTCTAGTAAGTTAATCCCAACCTCTGTTGATTTATTGATAAGAAATTGTTCAATTTGATCAATTGGAATTTGTTGAAGTTTTATTTCTTGAAGACTTTTTGTTATTATCTTGTTTGCTAGGAATTTGGTTTTAAAATACTTAGTGCAATCAAATGAAAATGAATTCCATGATAATAATACAATGAGACTCAGAGATAATTTAATCATAGTTCTATTATAACCTAATCTTGCGATTGGATTTATATTAGGCATATAACTAATGAATTTTTTGGAAGGGCCTCCAAAAGCTGATTGATTTTATCGAGTACAATTTATCTAGAAGATTATAAATAATAAGCTAGTTTAGGATACTTAGATTTATGTAAATTTTTCAGGTCTTCCAGTAATTTGTTATAAGAAGTGGTAATAATCAGCAATGAATAAATCATCTTTAATTCTCTTTTTATTAGTTTTTATTAGCTGTGCATCTATTGAGTCATACCCTCCTTTAAATGGTGATAAAGAGCATGATACCAAGATAATAAGATCTATCCTGGGAAGCCATCTTAATGAAAACAAGATGAGAAATTGCTATTCACATGTGTTGAAAAGAGATAGTTCAAAAAGTGGTATTGCAGTGATGGACTTTAAGATTAATATTGATGGAAAGGTCTCAGATGTATCAGTTAGTACTGAGCTGGGAGAGGAACTAGCTAGCTGTCTGAAGAGAAGACTTTTAGGGATTAAATTTCCACCTATTTCAACACTAAAGCCAATAACGGCCAGGCAGCCTTATAATTTTTCTATAAATGATTAACTCTATTTATTTTCAATAAATAAGGATTCCTTAAATTCTTCTAATTTTTTCATATAAACATCTTTGTTAACATAATAGGCCATTCGATCAATTTTTAAATAATCAATTCCACCAGTTAAATCGAGATCATTTTTTTGAGTTTCTAAAAATTTATTATACACATCGAGTTGATTATTTTTAGCATTTATCGCTCTTGCAATAAGTGCTCCTTGTTCATATCTTCCTTGCCATCCAATTCCTAACGCTTCTAATAAACCGATGAAAAATAAGTTTTGAGTAGGTGGAAAAATATTCATAAAGAGTTTTGGAGTATAACCATGTAAATTTAGATACTTCTTATCAATAAATGGATAATGAAGTTTAAAACCTGTGGCTAGTAAGATTAAATCGTATTCAACTTTGGTATCATCTTTAAAGTGAACAAAATTATCTTCAAAGTAATCGATCCCTTTTTTCACTCTGATATCTCCGTGACCGATATAATGTAGAATTAAGGAGTTTACAATCGGATGAGATTCATAAAGCTTATGATCAGCTTTTGGAAATCCAAAGTTTTCAGGATTACCTGTAAACAAAGAAAGAATTTTACTATCAACGAATCGTTTGATTTTAAAAGGAAGCTTAATCATACCTCCAATAGTATCAGCGGGTTTACCCAGAATATACTTAGGAACAAAGTGATATCCTCGCCTTACAGAAATATCTACAAACTTTGAGTAATGAACTGCATCTACTACGATGTCACATCCACTATTACCAGCACCAATAACTAAAACTCTTTTATCTTTAAATATCTCAGGATCTTTGTACTCTTTAGAGTGAATAATTTCTCCACTAAAGCTTCCTTTAAAAGTTGGAATATTAGGTTCAGATAAATTCCCATTTGCAATGACAACTCCAGCTAGATGATATTGCTCTTTATCAGTTTGGATAACCCACGTATCGTCATCATTCTTTTCCACTTTAGTAACTAGGCAGTTGAAATTAAACTTTTCCTTTAATTTAAAGTGATCAGCAAAATCATTAAAATACGAGCATAGTTCAACATGAGATGGATAATCAGCAACCTCATCTTTCATAGGGAATTCTGTAAATTCAGTTTTTTTCTTTGAAGATATTAAGTGAGCTGACTTATAAACGCTTGAGTGTTTATTTTCAATATCCCAAAGCCCCCCGACAGATGAATGAGATTCAAATCCAATATAGGAAATATTATGTTTTTGAAAATTTCTTGCCATCGCTAGTCCTGAAGGACCGGCACCGATAATAGCATAGGTCTCCAGCATCTTAATCATGAGATCTTCCTTGAAGATTGATAGATTTCAA
>CALIJZ010000017.1 GCA_938017795.1 uncultured Bacteriovoracaceae bacterium | reverse complement strand
TTTTTAAGGGAGCATGTTGTATTGTAATTGGAGATAAATTCAGTTTTCCTTATTAATTTGTATTTTTTTATTGTTGTTTCGATATTTTTGTTGGATTTATTTTCATTCCAGATTTTGATCATGTGAGTAAAGGGAAGACTTGCATTTAGTTTATTGTCATTTTTCATTCTTTCAAATATGGAGACTTGTCTTCTGTGGGTTGCTTTGTATGTAAAAATCTCTTGAATAGATATTGGAAGAACATTTTCTGTTTGTTTTCTGAGAAGTACTTGACAATTTAATTTGTATAGATCAGGTAAAGCTAGAGTATTGGCTTTTTTAAACAGCGGCTCTGCATGACTGTTGTATTTTTCATTGAATGTCAGGCGGATAGCCTTTTTTTGTATTTTATAGAGTTTGATTAAATGAGGAGAGTGACCGTAGATGGGCAAACAGTACTCTAAATGTGGTTTCACCAGGGCATTATATAATAGAATTTTTAGTTTAGTAGGTAGTATTCTCTTAATTTGATTTAGATGGTAGTTGATAGTTCTGATTTTGTTAATTACTTTGTCTATGTGGTAGTTCCACTTTAGTTTATCATCAATTAATAGGCCCAAGAACTTGACTGTTTTGGTTTGAAACTGTGTGCCAACTTGCTCAATTTTAGTATTGTTCAAATATAGATCTAGCGATAGGCCTTGTTTATTGTTGAATACCATGAAAACTGTCTTTCCAGGATGAAGGGAAAGTCTATTTGCTGAGAACCATGCAGATGCCTTTATTAATTCGGAGTTGATAGTTTTCTCTAACAATTTTATGTTGTCTCCCGACAGTTGCATGTTCGTGTCATCAGCAAAAAGACTTACTAATAGCTTTACGGCATCTGGAAAATCATTAATGAAGATGATAAACAAAAGAGGACCTAGTATACTGCCCTGGGGTACTCCACATATGATTTCAAGAAAATCTGAGACCTCATCCCCTATTTGAGTTGCCTGTTTCCTTTGAGATAGATAGTTTCGAAACCAAGCAATGGCTTGTTCGTCAAGACCATAGTATTTTAATTTATCGAGTAGGATTTTATGATCGACCGTATCGAAGGCTTTTCGAAGGTCGATAAAAATACCTACATGATACTTATATTTACTTTTTTGGATATTATTTAAAAAGTTTAGAATGCAATGTTGTGTTTCGTGTTGCCGACGGAAACCATATTGGAATTTGGATAGAAAATGTTCATTGAAATACTCATAGAGCTGTTGGTAAACAACTTTTTCGAAGATTTTAGATAGAACTGAGAGGAGGCTTATTGGTCTGTAATTAGTGAAAAGATATTTTGGGCCATTTTTGTGGAGGGGGACAATTTTGGCTGTCTTGAGATTTTCAGGTATGGAACCTTCTTTTAAACTTTTGTTAATTAATATTGTTAGTGGTTTCACTAAACTATTTTGGAGTTTCTTGAGCATATGGTTTGAAAGCTTGTCAAAAGAAGATGACCTTTTGCTTTCAAGACCTTTAATAAAGTTTCGAACTGTTTCTTCTGAGACTTCTTGAAAAGAGAAAGTGTGATTGTGATTCTTCTTCAGGTATTTTCTATAATTTGTGTTATGGGGCCCAAAGCTTTTTGCTAGTGACTCACCCACCCCGGTAAAATGACGGTTAAACCCGTTTGCGATGTTCTTCTCACCTTTTATGATTTTGGTACCATCTTTAAAAGTTTCTGGAATTGTTTGAGATTGCTTGACTTTGCCTATTATTTCTTTTGTCTGTTTCCAAATTAGGCGGCTGTTGTTATAATTTTTTTTGAAGAAAACATCCCAATAGAGCCTTTTTGAGGCTTTTAATATTTTGTTATAAAGGCTGTTAAACCTTCTATATATAATTTCATTTTCTTTATTTCTGGTTTTGATATAGTTGTCATAGAGAGAAAGTTTTGTGCTTCTTGATTTTCTTAGACCAGCTGTTAACCATGGGTTAAAAGAAATATTTGATTTATTAGCTACTATTTTTTTTATTTGACAAGTTATATCAATACTTTCCTTTATGTTTTCTTCAAGTATAGCAAAGCCATCCTCTACATTGGAGTCATTTAGTTGATTCCAGTCAGCCCCATGCAATAGAGTGTCAGCTTGTTTTAAATTTTTGTCAGAAGTGTCTTGATAAATTATGGTCTTTGCTGTAGCAATTTTCTTCTTTTTTTCTAGAATTATAAATGGGGCAAGATGATCACTGACTTCAGTTAGCATTACACCAGTTTTTATATTATATTTATAATTTGTGAAAATTGCATCTATTAAGTTCTTTGATTTGCTGGTTATTCTGGTGGGACTTTTTGTCATGCAAATGAGATTTGACAAGAATAGTGTGTCAAATGTTAAAGCAGATTGCCATGATTCCACACTTAAATTAATGTTGAAATCTCCGCCTAGAACAATAATTTTATTAGTTTTATTTTGTGACAATAGATTATTAAGTTCTTCTGAAAACTCCTGAATTTTCCCATTTGGAGGTCTATAGATACTAATAATTTGATATTTGCTATTTTCTGCGATAATATACTCAATATTTTTCCCGATATATGAATTTACTTCCTCTAGATTTAAAATTGATTTTGCAATAATAGCAACACCGCCACCTCGTTTTTTGTCTCTTTCTTTCTTCATAATAGTGTAGTCTTTAAGTATGTGATTGGATTTCCAACATTCTTGGATACATATGATATCTGTATTAGTTTGTTTTATTATTTCATTTAAGTTTTCACCATTTGCTGCAAGAGATCTCACATTTTGGGACATGAACATAATATCTTTACTGAAAAAAGGTTTTGCATACTCCAAGTTGGTGATAAGACAGTCTTCACCTGAAAAAGGACCCCAATCAAAGTTGTTGTCATCCTCCATTTATATGTGTATTAGCTGTACCTAAGGTAGAAAGGATTGCACGAAAGGGGGGGAAAGGGGGAAATGGAAATGATGCCATTTCACAGGGAGAAAAAAGGGTGTTCATCTCTCTAAAGCCTGTGTCCAGGCAGGACATGATAATTGACATATTATGATATTTTTCAAGTAAAGCTTGTATTTACAGCTGGAAAACATGCTTCATATTTGAAGGTTTTTTTTGTATTATTTTGTAATTGATTTGAGGCAGAATATATGATTATTGTGTTTTATTTTATTTTTTGCAGATACATGAGTGATAAAGAGATAAAGAATCTTTATTTGATTTGACTCTAGGCGAGCTAATTGACTCTTGATGTTGACTCTTGAATGATTATAGGAGAAATTCTGAAAATTGATTTTGATTTTATATAAGCTTTGATTCTTGAACAATATATTTTTTTTTATATTGTAGCCTTCATTACTATGAATGACTTTTTTCAATTTGAATTCATAAAAAAAAGTGTTTAATTAATTTGTTGGTCGGGTTTAACTGCATTAAAAACAATTTTGTTGGCCGGGTACTTGAAAATAAGCTTAATTTATCGCATCAAAATAGTTCTGTACTATGTCTGCTGAATTCAAGAAATATGATATTTGCTTCGAGTGTTCTTAAATTTATTTTTGCCAGCACAGGGATGATGAATTCAAGCTTCCTGTTTTGTGTAATTTGAGTATTTTTTCAGTTCTTGCTTTATTTTTGCCGAGCAGCTAATTGAAGTAATGAAGAGCACAGAGCTGTTGACTTGTTGTCTGATTTTTAAACATTTATTTAATTTGATCTTCTTCTTTTTTTTTGTTCCTATTTTATTTTTTATTTTGTCTAAGCTTAGTATTTATAGATTTTGAATATTTTTTCTTCATTTTTTTGCTCTTTTGTGTTCTGGACTTTGAATGTCTTCTTCTTCATCACTTTCAGATTCTTCTTCAGTGTTTTCCTTGTCTTCATCCTCAATTTCATTGATTGTTTTCTTTTCAAAGAACTTGTCAGTTTTCTTTTTGACTCCAAGATACATTTTCCCTTTGTCTTTGTCAAAGAAAATTCTGGTTCTTACCTCTTCATCAGCATTCCTGAGAGACCATCCATGAGATTCCAGTTTCTTCCTGGTCTTTTCGAGTGATTTTGGAAATACATCCTCGACATTTATCTTGCCGAGTTTGTGTTTGGCCAGTGCCCCAAAGAGGATTTGTTTGCCCCTTGGAGAGATTAGAGAGACTTTAACCAGCGGGTATTGTCCTGGTTTTAGTGGCTTCTTTGGTATGAATCTTACTGCATTGATGATTTGCATGTGCTTGTTATCGTTGATTTCCAGCTTTTTGAAGAGAGCTTCTAGCTGTTCTTCAGTTTGGTCATGGTTTTCAACAGGTCCAAATCCTTCATTTTCTTTTTTGCTTGGCCTTGCCTCTGGGTGAACCTCAAGCCCTTTCATGATTAACTGGTTGCTGCAAAGTTCTGCCTCATTGATGAGAATTTGAGATTTCAGGGATTCAATCTCTTTGGTCTGAGCTAGAATGATCTTTTCATTTTCAAATACCCTTTGGGATACGCCTGTGACCTGGTCACTTACAGATCCAATGAGATGAACAGACTTGCACAGATATGTTTGAACCAGATTGAGGATGTTGGTAAAAGCTGCAACTTCCTTCTCACCTCCAGATTTTTCAATGAGTTTGGAGATTTGGTCAATATCTTCCTGTTGGATGTTAGTAAGTTTTTCAGAGCTGAAACTATTGACTCTAGATCTCATTTGTCTTTGGTTTGAGTTAAGCTCAAGTTTGCCTGAAGATTTTTTGCGGCCTCCTCTGGATGGCATGGTGCTTAGCAGTTTTATTCTTATTTAGCTGAAAATCGATTTTACTTGTCTTTATAGTAAACTGAATCAGAATCTTGAGTATATTTAAGCTGGATTAGAGTTTAGAATCTTGATGGATGATTTAGATTTAGAATCTTGATGGATTATTTAGATTTAGAATCTTGATGGAAGTTATTAGAATCTTCATGTAAAGTATTAGAATCTTGATGGAAGGTTTAGAATCTTCATTAAAGGCTTAGAATCTTGATAAGAGGTTTAGAATCTTGATGGAGGGTAAAGAATCTTGATTTTGTTTATGAGATAATCTTTAAGATATATTTTTCAATAAGAATCTTGAATTATTATTTCTTCTTTGCTTTCTTGTTAACTTACCTTTTCACAT
>CALIJZ010000016.1 GCA_938017795.1 uncultured Bacteriovoracaceae bacterium | reverse complement strand
GAGCTATAGGCTCTTCGTCTCTTTCTATGGATTCTTGTTCTGATTTAGATTGAGCTATTGGTTCTGAGTCTCTCTCTATGAATTCTTGTTTCAATTGAGATTTAGCTATTGTTTCTGAGTCTCTTTCTGTGAATTCTTGTTCTAATTGAGATTGAGCTATTGGCTCTGCATCTCTTTCTGCAAATTCGTGTTCTAATTGAGATTGAGCTATTGGCTCTGAGTCTCTTTCTGTGTATTCTTGTTCTAATTCTGATTGAGCTATTGGCTCTGAGTCTCTTTCTGCAAATTCTTGTTCTAATTGAGATTGAGCTATTGGCTCTGAGTCTCTTTCTGTGAATTCTTGTTCTAATTGTGATTGAGCTATTTGCTCAGAGTCTCTTTCTGGGAATTCTTGTTCCAATTCTGATTGAGCTATTGGCTTTGAGTCTCTTTCTGTGAAGTCTTGTTCCAATTCTGATTGAGCTATTGGATCTGAGTCTCTTTCTGCGAATGCTTGTTCTAATTTTGGTTGAGCTATTTGCTCTGAGTCTCTTTCAGCGAATTCTTGTTCTAATTCTGATTGAGCTATTGGCTCTGGAGTAGAGGATTCATCAGAATATATGTCTTCTGGTTTTGTATCAAGATCTTCTGTCGAGTCTAGAGAAATCACCATTTCATCCTTTATATCGTCCATCTCATCTGTAGAATCTATCATTCTCACTTCCTTGTTTTCAGAATCCACTAACACAAACTCTGATGACATGGATTCATTGAAAGTGGATTCACCTTTAGATTCTACTAAACTCACATCTTCCTTTGACTCAATCATTCTTGACTCCTCTTTTGGTGTAAGAAGTTCTTGTTCTTCAGGCTCAGATTTCCTACGCTCTCCAAACATTTCTTGACCAAAGAGTTGTTTTTCTTTAATTTCTTGGTCATATTCATATTTTGGTATTTTATATTCCTCATAATCATGTGAACTTGTGCTTTCCTGATCAATGTCATCTTCAACCTCTTCCTGAAGCAATGCCTCTTTAGGTAAAGGTTCATCGGTTGATTGTTCAGGTTCTACCCCTATTTTATAATCAGGTAAAGGTTTATCAGCTGTTTGTTCAGTTTCTTCCTGTACTCTATCATCAGGTAAAGATTTGAGCTTAAGTTCCATGTAAGTTTTATCAATTTCAGTTTTAACAACATCTTGTGAGAATTCTGGTGGACTATCTATTTCACTTTCATTAGACCCAGCTATTTCCTCTGTTGTAGCCTCATCATCTGAGGATATATAAGGTTCTTTTTCAGCACCAACTACCACCTTTTTCAAATCATCTTTGACTACTTCTAATGGCTGCTCAGACTGAATAACAAAAGTCTGTTTTTCCACAATGTCAGTTGATGCCACTCCTTCTGATGTGTCTATTTCATGTCTGTGAGGTATTTTCTCCTCAATAGTAATTACCTCTCTTGTGGTAACTTTTGTGAAACAAGTGGATGTTTCCTCCTCATGAATGTAGTCATCTGAATAATCTATTCCTTTAGCAGTAGCGACCTGAGGAGATGGAAGTTTATATGGCACCACCTCATCCTCTTCTTCCGGCTTTTCCAATATTTCCCAATCCTCATCTTCATCAATTTCATCTCGTTCCTTTGACAATACTTGTTCTAATTTTTCAACACAAGATTCAATGTCTTCAACGATATGTACGACAGGGCTTATACTCTCTAATACAAGAGGAGATCTCTGTTCTTCAGTACTTACCACGGTCTCAACATCACAAGGCCTTTCTACTGGCACTTGAGTAGTTACCACGGTCTCCTTAATTTCAACATCACAAGGCCTTTCTACTGGCTCTTGAGTAGTTACCACGGTCTCCTTAATTTCAACATCACAAGGCCTTTCTACTGGCACTTGAGTAGTTACCACGGTCTCCTTAATTTCAACATCACAAGGCCTTTCTACTGGCACTTGAGTTTCTTGCTCAGTATCCAAAACAAATCCAACTTTTTTAGGCAACACAATTTTCTCCTCTTTATCTATAGAATCAGATTTGTCAATTGAACTCCTCGAGGAGGTTGTTTCTTCATCAAATGATCGATTTTTTGCCTCTTCATACATTTCAATCATTCGTTTAACTTTTGGTGATTCTGATAAAAATTCTTCTAATTTACTACGAGTCATAATATCAGATTTGTTCATTGCATTTTCATCCATTTCTTCATAGTAATCAATTTCTTTGTCTTCTGTTTCCCTGACTTCATGTTCTTTTTCTAGTACCCCTTGATTTGTACTTGACTCCAATTTATCGAAAGACTCTTCCGAAACGATTTCCCTAGAAACAGTTTTATCAGGTAGAATATATTTTTTATCCCCATATGCTACTTTATCTTTCTCAAACATATCTATAATCTGAGAAACTGATTTTGCCTGCTCTGGGGTCAGCTCATGAATAGTACGTTCTGATTATCCAATCAAATCCAAAGGAAGGCATTAAAAGAATTAGAAAGAAAAAGGGCAAATCTGTTAGTATGTGTAAGTATGGACATATTTATCAATGAAAATATCATTTTATCTTAGAAGTTAACACAATACCCACCAATAGTTAAAAAAAAATTGTTAAAATTTTGAATAATAAAAAAATCAAGTCAGATCCCTGGAATGAAACTATTTATCCCAAATTTCTTTTTAAAATATTTTTTTTTCTGATTTCAAATCTAACGTCCTAACCTCTGGAAATAAAGTTAATGTATTAGTTAAAACAAATTGAAGATATATATAACAGCTATGAGTGAACTTCATAACCAATCCAGCTTACTTAAAAAAACATTTCAAATAAATTTTAAAAGAATTGAATACCAGTCCTCATAGCTGTAATATATGTTTACATGCCTCTACAGACACGTTCATCTGGTGAATTAAACACTTATTACATTCAATTAACAAATAATCAATCATATAGACAAGATAAACTAATTACCAAAAAAATGTAAAATTGATGTTACAAAATTTTTTACCTTCTTTTTATTTATCAACTCAACTTTTTATTTGAGTTCATTGCTACTTAAAGTAGCAAGTTTTTACAATACTCCAATCAAACAAATATTTTTCATAAATTAAAATGGGTTTACTACTTTTTTTTTCTTAAAACAATAAAAAAGAAAAAAAGGTATTGTTCATTCCTTTTAAGATTATATTATCTGGGTTATCTCCTCTTATAAGCTTTTCTTTCTTTTAAAACAATAAAAAAATTTATTGAATTTGAACCAAACAAAAATCCTTTCATAAGGATTTTAAATCATGTAAAAAAATATCTTGTATTTGCAGTTGAAACAATGCGATAAAATCACTTAATATGGTCGTGTTCATCATTTACACATTCACTGATGAATTGCATTCCTGTCTTGTTTAGGATATATTCCTGTATTTTGACCATGTGAATATGTTCAATCAATAAATTGTATGAATCAGCTCCACCATAACATATTAACAAAATATACCAGATGAATTTGAAAAATAATTTTAAACTAATTAGTTGTTCTTGTGACTTGCTCACTCCTAATTTTTGTTTAATTATGTTTGAAATTAAAATTCTATTACGAAAAACAAGAAACACAGCCTACCATCTATATTTAATGTGGTTATCCGACATATTTCAGTTAAAATTTTTTTTAAATTTATAAAAGAAAAATGAAACACAAAGTTTTTGAAACAATATGAATTATTGCTTACTATTCTGATACTCCTACTGTACAGTAAACAGAGAGAAAATGTGAGTTTGATGTGATTAAACTATACACTGGAAACTTAACAGATAACAAATTCAAGCAAAATCTGATTATTAGTTCTGACTCAAATTTTTAAAAGACTTCAGAGTAGGGGTAT
>CALIJZ010000015.1 GCA_938017795.1 uncultured Bacteriovoracaceae bacterium | reverse complement strand
TAGGTAATTCTTAACAGCATCAGCTCTTCTTTGAGAAAGAGAGATATTGTATGATCTAGCACCTCTACCATCTGTGTGACCTTCGATCTCAGCTCTAGTATCAGTATAAGTCTTAAGGAAGTCAGCAACTCTAGCAAGTTCATCATGGTATTGAGGCTCAATTGTAGCAGAGTTATTAGCAAAGTTTACTGCAAGAGTAATCTCAACAGCTTCACTTTCTTTACAACCAGCAGAGTTAACTTTTGCACCAGCTTCAGTTCCTGGACATCTATCAAGAGCGTCATAAACACCATCATTATCACTATCAACCTGAGAAGCTGAACACCCTGAAGCGTTTACAGTTTCACCAGCTGGAGTATTTGGACATCTATCTGATCCATCAAGAACACCATCGTTATCACTATCAGCTGAAGTGTTAACTACAGCAGGAACAGCAGCAGCAACCATAGGAGCTGCACCAAAAGAATAGTTTAAACCAACTTGTGGATTGAATACGTGAATTTCATCTCTTCTAGTAGTAACACCTGCAACAGTCTCATCTTTTTTGAAAGTATAGTGGTAATCTAAGTTAATTCCAGCACTTAAGAAATGAGTAAAAAAGTACTCAATCCCAAGACCAGCTTTAACTGTTGGACTCCATTCATCAAATCCACCATAAGCAGCTGAAGTTTGAAAGTTCGCTGCACCAGCACCAATAGTTAGGTAGTTATGCCAAGCAGAACTTACTGGAGCTAAAGAAACTAAACCATCTAAAGTAGCGATTCTTTGAGAACCAGCAAAATTATATGCACCATTTAAACCAGTAGCATGTTGCTCAGTATATTCTTGATGAGAATAAGCTAATTGAGCTCCAAATCTACTATTAATGTGATATCTTAAACGACCGTTTAAACTAAACTTGTCCTCTAAAGCATCTCTAACATCAGGTGTCCCAACAGGAAATGGCATCCCGTAACTAGCACCTAAAGTAAACGCACCACTCATATCATGAGCAGAAACAGATAACGACAGCAATGCTGCAAAAATCAGTGAAAATAATTTCATTTTTTCTCCTTTATTTTCTTTAATGTTTAAAACTTAACAGTTTTATTTTTATTTCAAAGTTAACAAAATTTTTACTTAACTTAAGACTAACCAAAAGGGTTTCTGAACACAAGCGTTAAAAGGTAAAATTTAGAAAACTATTCTTGTTTACCAATTGTGCGGACTATAGAGTTTATTCATTTTTTCTTGAGCCGAATTTTTCTCACATAAAAAATCATAATGGAAAGTACACCTTGGTGGTAAAGAGACAAAAATACTTTGAGTTCTCCCTTTAGTCTTTAAACCAAAGAGTGTCCCTCTATCATGTATTAAATTAAACTCTACATACCTTCCTCTTCGATACAACATGAAGTCTTCATCTGCTTTATCATACTTTTCATTCACTCTTTTTTTTACGATTGGAAAGTATGATTCAATGAAATTCTTAGATAGATCAATAACTTGATCAAAATCACTTTTAATATCCGAACTTACATGATCAAAAAATATGCCTCCTACTCCGCGCATTTCATTATCTCTATGCTTATTAACAAAGTAATTATCACAAGTTTTTTTCATCTCCTCATAACAACCATAAGGAGCACAAGCTTTTTTCCAAACTCCGTGAAAGTGAGCAAAGTCATCAAGGTGAGGATAAAAGGGAGTCAGATCTGCTCCTCCTCCAAACCAATGCTTACTACCATGTTGAATCATTCGAAAGTTAGCGTGAACAGTAGGTACTCTTGGATTTCTTGGATGAATAATGAGAGAGATACCACTGGCCCATAACTCAGTACCTGTTCCACTTAAATGTTTTGAAAACTCAGGATTAATTGCTCCAAAAATCTCAGAAGTATTTACTCCAGCACTTTCAATAATATCCCCTTGAAAATACCTAGTAATTCCTCCTCCTCCGGGAGCGTCGTTAAAATCAAATCGATCCCATTTATCTTCTGTCATCGTAAGTAATGGGTCAAAAGTTCTTAAAGTATCACAAATTTCGTTTTGAAGTGATTTGACGTGATTACTGAAGTCCATCTTAGCTTTTTCTAAGTTCATTTTGATTGTATTCCTTGAAAAGAGTTCTTATTCATTTTAATATGACTCGATCTTAATGGAAAAAACATGCTTTATAAACGACACGATAAAATAAGTAAAAGCTATGATGTTATCATCATTGGCTCAGGTCTTGGTGGACTCACGGCAGCTAATAAATTAGCTAAAGATGGATATGAGGTTTTATTATTAGAGGCCCATAATAAATTAGGTGGATTTGCAACTTGGTTTTTTAGAAAAAATAAAGAGTTTATTTTTGATGTCTCTTTACACGGTTTTCCAATTGGAATGAAAAAAACTTGTCGTAAATATTGGAATCAAGAAATCGCTGACTCTATCATTCAGGTTAAAGATGTGAGGTTTCTAAATCCTCAATATGAGATAAAAACCGATTTTACAAAAACTGATTATACTCAAAAATTGATTAATCATTTCAAGTTGGACCCTCAAAAAGTTGAAGAGTTCTTTTTCTTTTTAAGTTCAATGAATTTCTACGACGATCAATCAATGACTAATAAAGAATTGTTTGAAAAGTTCTTTCCAAATAGAAATGATGTTCAGAGATTTTTATTAGAACCAATTTGTTATGCAAATGGATCAACCCTAGATGATCCAGCGATTACATATGGGATAGTTTTTTCAAATTTTATGAGTAAGGGAGTTTATACCTTTGAAGGCGGTACTGATAGACTGATTAAACTGATGAGAGATGAGTTATTAAAAAATGGTGTTGATATAAAAATGAATTCCTTTGTTGATAATATCCTGATTGAAGACTCTATCGTAAAAGGTATTATGCTCAATGGAGAAAAGGTTTATGCTAACTCAGTATTAAGTAATGCTAATATTAAAACTACAATTGAAAAATTATGTAATATTGAACATTTTAGTGCAGACTTTTTAGAAAAAACTAAAAACATTCAATTAAATACTAGTTCTTGCCAAGTCTATATCGCTTTAAAAACGGGAGAAACCATAGATCATATTGGAGAGCTTGTTTTTACTTCTACTAAGGATACATTTGATACAGAAGATTTATTAGATATTAATATTAATAGTCGAACCTACTCTATTTATTATCCAGAAATTAGGCCGCAGGAAAAACTCAATAAAGTCGCAATTGTATCTAGTACCAATGCTAGGTACGCTGACTGGAAGAAGCTATCTGATATTGAGTATAAAGAAAAAAAACAAATAATGATTGATGAAACGATTGATCATCTTGAAACTCTTATTCCTGATATAAGAGAAAAAATTGAACTCATCGATGCCGCAACTCCTCTGACTGTAGAAAAATATACTCATCACCCAATGGGAACTTCATTTGGAACTAAGTTTGAAGGCCTAGAAGTTAGTATGAATTTACAAAAAGAAATTGATGGTCTTTTTCATGCAGGGTCAGTAGGAATTATTATGTCTGGCTGGTTAGGAGCTGCAAATTATGGCGTGATTCAGGCCAACAGTATTGAATCTTATTTATATAACTTACAACCAAAGGATGAGATTCATGCTCAGCTTTAATTTTGAAAATAAAACTGCAATTGTCACAGGTGGAACGCGTGGAATTGGAAAAGAGATCTCTAAAGCTTTTTTGAATGCAGGTGGGAGTGTTATAGCAATATATAGATCTAACCACGAAGCAGCTAATGCTTTTAAGTCTGAACTTGGTGCATTAGGAGAAAGACTCTTTATCGCTAGCTTAGATGTTTCAGATTATAATGCATGTGAGAGTTTCTTTGCCAAATATGATGAAACTCAAATCGATATACTTGTTAATAACTCTGGTATTAGACAAGATAATCTATTACTTATGATGAAAGAAGACCAATGGGACAATGTTATTAATACGAACCTAAAAGGTACTTTTAATATGACTAAGTTTGCAGTCGCAAAGATGCTTAGAAATCGATATGGAAGAATTGTAAACGTCAGCTCTATAGCTGGAGTTCTGGGTCTTCCTGGTCAAACAAATTATTCGGCCTCAAAAGCTGGACAAATTGCTTTTGCAAAAAGTTTAAGTAAAGAAGTTGCAAAGAAAAATATTACAATTAATTCTATTGCTCCAGGCTTTATTGAAACAGAGTTAATAGATGATTTACCTGAAGAACAGGTAAAAGAATATAAAAAGCAAGTTCCCATGAGAAGGTTTGGAAAAGCGAGTGAAGTTGCAGATGCAGTTTTATTTCTATCTACTGATCAAGCAGGTTATATTACAGGCTCTACTATTGAAATTACTGGTGGACTATGAGTTTTGATATTAAAAGTGCTATTCCTCATAGAGAACCATTTTTATTCGTTCGAAAAATTTTAGACCAAACTGAAAGTTCAATTTCAACATCCACTACTTTTGAGTCTAACTATGAATTCTTCCAGGGCCACTTTCCAGACAACCCAATTGTACCCGGAGTTTTATTATGCGAAGCTGTTTTTCAATCAGGGGCCATTTTAATGAAGGGAAAAGACAAAACTCCCATTGTCACAAGAATACAAAACACTAAATTCAAGAATTTTCTAAAACCAGATGAATTAGTACATATACATGTTGAGATAATTGAGTCTCTTGAAAATGCCTTCCATTTAAAAGGAAAAATCCTAAAAGAAGAGAAAACTATTTTAACAATTAATTTCTCTTGTGCTCTAGTATGAATTTTTTAAACCTTGAAGATAAAACATTTCTCATTACTGGTGTAAATAATAAAAAAAGTGTAGCTACTTTTACAGCTCAAGTCTTACAAGAAAATGGAGCCTCTTTAATTTTTTCCGTTCAAAATGAAAATCAAATAGAATTTTGTAAGAAAAAATTCCCTGACTCTTTAGTTATAAAAACTGATCTCTCTCAATTAGATAGTATTAAGAACTTAGTAGAGAGCTTACCAGAACCCCCTATAGATGGAGTTGTTCACTCTGTAGCTTTTGCCCGCTTTGAATCTGCCTCGTTTCATGAAACGAGCTTTGAAGAATTTTCTGAGGCTTTGAGAATTAGCGCCTACTCACTTGTAGAGTTATCAAATGCTCTTAAAACTAAACTTAGTACCAATGCTTCAATTGTTACAGTTTCTATCAGCAACCTTAGAGCTACTAATTATGGTTATATGGGACCTATTAAAGCTTTACTAAGCTCAAGCATTGATTATTTGGCTAAATCATTTTCTGAGTTTTCTCAAGTTAGATTTAATAGTGTTGCCGCCGGTCCCTTAAAGACTTCTGCGGCTGCAGGAATTCCCACTTATGTAGAAAACTATCTTTATTGTGAACAATTAACTCTTAGAAAGAAAAACCTTGATACTCAAGAGGTGGCAGATACAATTGCTTTTTTACTTTCAACAAGGTCATCTGGGATCAATGCCAGTGAAATAGTCGTAGACGCTGGAATGAATGTGAATTATTTTGATCAAAAAGTTGTTAAAGATTTTTCAAAAAGTTTATAAAAAAAGGCCTTGTATTCACAAGGCCATTTTTAAAATTCAATTTATTGATTAACTAATTTTATAGACTAATCATATCATAAAGATCACTTGCAAACTTACTTGAAGCAGATCTTAAAAGCCCTGATTTAGCTGAGTAAGGCTTTACTTCAACCCCTGTATCATAATCCATTGATACTTTCTTATATTCACTAAGGTGGTTTTTATCATTGTTATTCCAATTTTCAAATTTTTGATCAATTTGTAAATTACTCACAACAACTTTAGAACCATAAGCTTTTGAAACTTCATTAATATTCTTAGCTAAAACAAGCTCAGTTCTTCTAAACGCTTCGTGAACGTTGTCAGTATTATTTGGATGCTCAGAATTTAAAGCGTTAACTGCAGCTAATTCAGTATTAAAAATCTTATTGATATTACTAATACTAGTCATATCTAAAAGTTCTTGTTCATATAAACATGCTCTGGCCTGATCAACAGCATCTTTAGCTTCACTAGCTTCTTTAGAAACTTTTACTTCATCAACTGAAACTTCAGAATTTAAATGAGTAATTAATGTATCAAAGTCTCCACACTCTTCTAACATTTCTGGAGTTACTAGAGAGTAACCTTCAGCACCTTTTAATTTAAAATATTTAACAACGGGCTTACCATCTTCCATACTTACATAGATGTCTTCAAGATTTCCACCTTTTGTCTTTTCTAATACGCTTTTGGTCATGGCTTGATTTATAGCATCTGCTGAAACTGCATTTGATACAGCAGTTGGCTCGTCACCAGTTGGCTCATCACCAGTTGGCTCATCACCAGTTGGCTCATCACCAGTTGGCTCGTCACCAGTTGGCTCGTCACCAGTTGGCTCGTCACCAGTTGGCTCGTCACCAGTTGGCTCGTCACCAGTTGCGTTATCTCCAGTTGTATCATCAACAGAAGCTGTAACAGCTGGTGTTGAATCTTTTGCACTTACTCCGGAATCTCCTAATCTAGCGTTATTTTGACAGCTGATTAAAAGAGCACCGAAAACTAAAATTGATAAAACTTGTCTTTTCATTTTCTCTCCTATTCAAGGGTGGGTTGATTCGTTCGAAAGATTTATAACACATCACGTCTTATCATTTGTCGTCATGCGTAATATTTACAACATCCAAACCAATACACATAATTTCAATCACTTAGGTTAGAAAATGAGACTGAGGTTTAATATTGCCAATATTTCATGGCATTTAATGAAATTCAGTGGCGAACAAGGCAACACGTAAGTACCTAATTTTACTGGTACTCCTCCATTTACTTGACCTGAAAGAGCCAGAATCAGCATGTAGCCAATTATCATAATAGATAGAAACGTATGATGAGGAAAAACAATGAAAAACGTAAAAAAATTCAAACAAGCTATAAATTTTATCTTGGTAAATATTTTAGCATTCGCTGTTTTGAGCTCTTGTAGTAAATCTACAAATGTTATTACCGGAAAAGTAGAGCCTTCTCCAGTTATTGTTTTACCGGCCAAGCCTGAAGGATGTACAATTGATATTGCTCTAAACTTTGATAAGTTAGCTGAAGTTGATTCTGGTACTTGTGAATTTGAAGGATGTTTAATTTTTGATAGCTCACTTAAAGAAGCTTTTGAAAAATATAAATCTAATTTTGCTGAAGCTCAATTAAATAATACATGTCCAGCTCAGCAGGTAGATATCTTTAATCAAAACAATAGAGCTCATACAGGAATTTTGTGGGTTATTGATGATTCAGGTTCAATGAGGTTGGATCAAGAAAATCTAGCTACTAATTTTAATAGTTTTATTAATTCGTTCAAAACAAAAGATATTAACTTCACTATGGGGATTACGACAACAAGTAATATGGATCCGCTAAAAAGAAAAGTCATTCCAGCTGAAGATATTTTAACTTCCGAGAAACTCAAACAAAATGAAACAACTTTCGTACAAGACTTTACTCGATTAATCGAAGTAGGTATCGATGGCTCTGGTAAAGAACAAGGATTCGCATCTGCTCAGGAGTATTTAGCTTCTTCTTCGGGAAAATTATTAGAAAGTAAGTCTTCTTATTTGAATGTTATTTATGTTTCGGATGAGAATGATTTTTCAACTAATATTTCAGCTCAAGAAAATATTACTGATTTAAAAAAATATGTAGAAAAATCAGAAAAACTTAGAATTCATTCTATAGTTGATCAGGTTTCGCCTCAAACATCATCTGCATCAAAAGGTACAAAGTATATTGAAGCCTCTCAACTTCAAAATGGAGTTAATGGAGATATAAATTCTAACAACTTTGCAAACGTTTTAAAAAACTTAGGAGATTCAATCTCAGACTTAATTACAAACTTTAAACTTAAGACCAAGCCTTATTTGCCTAGTCTAGAAGTAAAGGTAAATGGAGAAATACTTTCAGATACAAAATGGGAATATAATGAAAATACACAATCAATTATATTCTCTGAAGCACCTTCTGAAAGTGCAGAAATTCAAGTAACATATTTACCAAGACAATAAATAGAGATTATAAAAATTTCTTAACATATTTATCAGCATCTTGTTCGCTAATAAAAAAGTAATTATGTTCAATCTGCCCTTGTGGACCTAAAACTATATTCCAGGGTGTTCCACCTGCTCCGTATTGCATAATAATTACTGCTTGATTGTCTTGGGCCATTGGAAATTCATATCCATACTT
This sequence comes from uncultured Bacteriovoracaceae bacterium, assembly GCA_938017795.1. Taxonomy (GTDB): domain Bacteria; phylum Bdellovibrionota; class Bacteriovoracia; order Bacteriovoracales; family Bacteriovoracaceae; genus JAHDHG01. The sequence goes on along the minus strand of CALIJZ010000015.1, from coordinate 53,887 downwards.
TGCTCGAATTTCATGTAATTCTCTTTCTGAATTCTGCTTATGCCCATATGAAACTGATTGCACCCCTAAAAACTGAATATCTTTTCTAGATTTATATTTTTGAGTTAGTTTTTTAAAGATCTTATGACTTTTAGGGCATCCGGGACAAGTTTTTAAGAAAACATTTATAAATGTTAACTTACCTTTCAAATCTTTTAATCTCATATGAGGAAGTTTCTTTTTATCTTTATCAAACCATTCTAAACCAAAAAATTCTTGGGCCTTAGCACTTGTTGATTTAGTTTTACTATTTTCCAACTTTGTTGTTGCTTTTTGTGCGGTTGCATTATTAACTACTTGGCTTGGTTCAGCTCCACCAGCAATCAGGTTAAAACTAATAAATAGAAATATGAAAAAACTTTTCATTATTGATCCTTTTCAAACATTATAATTGATTTACGAACTCTCTCAAGTCATTTAATCCATCCTGTGTCGTTATGATTTCTTTATAGCCAAAGTCTCTTTTAGCTCTATCATGACTGAAATAATGATCTTTAGATAATTGCAAGGCTATAAAACGTGTCATGAGCGGCTCACTTTTTATCCCTAATAGTCTATAAACAAACTCTGATATCGCTCCAATGAAATAACAAAGCTTTGAAGGTAAAATGTTAAGTTTAACCTTTTTAAACCTTAACTCTAGAATTTTTTTTAAAAAACTCCACAGATTAACAGGCTTTTCTTGGCCTATGAAATAAGCATTGCCACCAAACTTTTTATCTTCTTGCATTTTCTTAAAAGTTAAAAAATGAGCATAAGCAGCATTTTTTACATGAATAATATCTACTAAATTTTTTCCATTTCCAACTTGTTTTAATTTTCCTAACTTATATCGGGTTATTAATCTAGGAATTAAATGTCGGTCCCCTCGTCCCCAAATAAGATGTGGTCTTAGAGCAATAGTTTGAAATGATTTACTATTATTTTGTAGGACTAATTCTTCGGCTAAAGCTTTAGAATGAGCATAGTGGGTTAGATATTTCTTTGGATATTTGATACTCTCGTCACCATTAATAATCGAATCTCGGCCAAAGACAACACTTGGAGTGGATGTATAAATAAATTTATTCACTTCAAATTTCTGAGATAGCTCTAATAAGGTCTTAGTGGCCTTAAAATTTATATCCATATAGTCTTTTTTATTTCCCCAAACTCCGGCCTTTGCAGCAGTATGAATAATCGTTTTAATAGGATGTTTTTTGAAAATATTTTCTAGTTCAGCAGTATTTCTTAAGTCACAAGCAACTTGACTAAAATATATATTTTTCTTTATAGAAGTACTTAAAAGGAGTAAGTCTTCAATGCCTTGAGACTGGAAAAGTTCAGCAATATGAAGCCCTAAAAAACCTGTGCCACCAGTAATGAGAATCAATCTTCTTTACCTTCTAAACTCTCTCCAAGGGCCGGACGATCTATTTTAATATTATGTCTAATATCAACTGGAAAACTCTCCACTAGAAAGAATTTTTTGATTTGATCAATAGGAACTAATTTTTTAGAAAAAACTCTTAATTCATTAAAAAAAGATTCTTTAGCAACAGGCCCCATCGTAATATCATCATTACAAATAATGGCCATACAAGCTTGTCCTTCTACTTGAATGAGAGCTGATGTTTTAACTTTTGTATGAGCATTAATCACTCCTTCAAAGCTTGTTGGATAGAGAACGTTCGAATCTTGATAGAGTGTATGAGATTGCCTCCCAAGATACCAAAGTCTTCCCCAGTCATCAAAATAACCCATATCACCTATTCTATGAAAGTCCTCATCATTAATTTTTGTTTTTGCTTTGGCATTCTCTTGAGGATTTTCATAATAATTAAGAGAAGTCATATTAGAATTGACTAATAACTCTCCGGCCGGATGACCATGAAAATTTTTGGCTCCATCAATCTTTACCTTTACCCCATTAAGAGGATATCCAACACATACACCTTTACCTTTCTTCGTAAATTGAGAAGACTCTCCTAAAATTACAGTGCTACTAATATTTGTAATTGGCAGTGACTCTGTTGCTCCATAGGGAGTATAAATTTCACAATCTGGTAATACTTCCTTAAGTTGCCTTAAAAGATCATGAGAGACTGGTGCACCAAATGTTGCTAGTTTCTTTAAAGTTTTAATATTTCTTTTCTTATTCTTTAAATAAGGGATAAGCGTTTTCCAAATACTAGGAGACCCGTTTGCAAACGTAATCTTATTTTCAATTAAATCGTTTACTAATTTTTTGGGATTGGTTGCTGCAGGTTTAGCTGCGTCAATAGATTGCGTAATATAAGTTGTTAGTCCCATACATAGAGAAAAAAGAGCAAAAAGAGGAAAGCCTGATAAATCTCGATCTGAATGTACAAGATTTAATGTACTTTTTAATTGTCTAGTTTGGGAAATAAACATTCCCATTGTATATTCGACTCCTTTAGCTGGACCAGTCGCACCCGAGGTGAACAAAATGGCGGCGAGTTCATCTTTATCAAAGTCATGGGCCTCAAATTCATTGCTCTGATCTTTAATGATTTTATCTAAGGAAGTTCCTAATAATTTCCCATCGACATTGATCGCTGTTTTAACAGTTTTAAAAAACTTACTTTTTAATTTCTTCAAGTATAAAGATTTAGAAATTCCAATCAAAGCATCGGCTTTAACTGCTTCAATATGTTTAACAAGATGATCTACTCCCATTCCTGGATCAATGAGAATAGGAATTGCACCGATCTTAAATAAAGAAAAGACTGTACACATTAATTCAATACTGGGAGGGATGAAGATTAAAACTTTTTGGGACTTTTCTATACCATTATTAATAAAACTATTGGCATAAATATTGATTTTTTTATCCAACTCATCAAAAGTACACACCTCGCGTTTTTTCTTCCCAAGCCCCAACATAGGATCTTTCAAGGCCACGATGGCAGGTTTACCAGGATTTTCATGAGAGAAATTTGATATAAAATTGGCAACATTCATTGAATAAACTCACTTATTTTATCGAGACAAGTTTCATAAGCATCTTCAAGTACATAATGCCCTACACCTTTAAAAGAATACGCTTGAACATTTTTAAAAAGAGTTTTCATCTCATCAAAAAACTGCATATCAAAACAAAAGTCATCCTCGCCCCAAAGCAGAAGTACTGGAAGATCTAAATCTTTAGCATCTTGCCCGACTTGTTCCATTGTTTTATAACTTGGATGATCTATCTCCATTGGTATATCTTTTACAAAGTCATCGATTGATTTTCTATTTGGTATTTTTTTATAAGGATAAAGATATCCTTGTTTTACTTTAGAACTCAAGCCTTTTGAAGTTCCCATCACAAAAGATGATAATAAAAAACCATTACTTGTTTGGTTTAAAAAGGTACCCAAAAAAGGCAACCGACACATCGCTATTCTTTTAGGAATATTGGAACTTGGAAAACAGGCAGTATTCATTAAAATTAAAGATTGCGTTTTTTCTTTTTGGCGTGTTGCTACTCCTACTGAAATAGCCCCTCCCCAATCATGACCAATGATACTAAAATTTGTTAAATTTAATGAATCAATAAGATTTAAAATATGTTCTATTCTATCATTATAACGATGAAACTTATCAGACCTTGAAGAAAGACCACAATTTAAATGATCGATAGCAATAACTCTAGAATGCTTTGATAAATCTTTAATAAGGTTCCTATAATAAAACGACCATGTTGGATTTCCATGAATCATGATAAATGTCTTATCTCCATGACCAACATCAATATAATGCATTTTTTCAGATCCAATTACGTGATACTTAGAAGTGAATGGATAAAGAGATTTTATCTTTTTTGGAACTGCTAGTTGCATGGTTTTAACTCCATCATTAAAGTATGAAGACCACTTCCAATTCCCAGTAAACCTATAGAATGACTTTTATCAATAAATTTTTCTTTAAAAGCTTTCTCAAGAGCAACCATTATGGCACTCGATCCAGAGTTTCCAAAATTTTCAAAAATTGAAAAATCTCTATTTTCTGGAATTTCTAGAGTACTCAGAATTCTTTGTCTATGAGTGCTTCCTACTTGATGTAATATATATTTATCAAATGGAGCTTTTAAAAACTTCTTATAATTTTGTTTTGCTATTTTCAATCCATTAATTAAAAGTTTCTCTGAATCTGTCTCCATTAACAATACACCATTAACTTTATTTCCTTCACAAAGATGACTTGAATCCGTATCACTCATAGAGTGAATCTCTCCTACTTCCCACAAAGCATCTTGAGCTTGAGAACTAATAACTAACGCACTTCCAGCAGAGCCAATAGTAAAAGAAGCAATAAACTTCTTGAGATCTTTCCTACTACAATCAGATTCATTAATGACTTTCATTGTATCTTTTAAAAGGTCTCGACTATTTTCTCCTGAAACAATAAGAACATTTTTAATCGATTGATCATTTAAGTACATTTTTGCTACCTCAATAGCATTCATGACCCCAAGGCAAGCATTGGAGAGATCAAAGCTTTTACAATCATCTCTTAACTTTAAATTTTTATGAACAAAAGAAGCCGTTGATGGTTCTTCACAATCTTTACAAACCGAAGCATTGATTAAAACATCGATACTTTGGGCCTCGATTTTATAATCAACAAAAAGTTTTTTAGCAGCTATTGTAGCAATATCACTCGGTCTAGTTGGTTCAGGCCAGTATCCTCTCCTAGAGACTCCTGTAATAAACTCTAATCGTCCTTCACTTAAATTAAGAGATTCATAGGTAGGAGCAATCATCTTCTCTATATCTAGTGAAGTGAAGTACTCAGGAGGGTCAATAACACTCATGGCTTTGAAGAAGACTTTCATGGCTGATGCCTCGTTGGAAAGCCATACATATTGGCCATTGAAATTCCACTTAAAATACTTCCTGTTATTCCTAAATATCCCTGATCAGTCCCAATTAAAAATAAATCCTTAACTCCCATATCACCATTTAAAAACTTTTTAGTTGCCCCATAGATGGCACCATTGATATGAGAAGTATATTTCTCAACAGTTAAAGGAGTAAAGGTATCTATAAAGGACTCTGTTCTTAAGTGGGCAGGGTAAATTTCTTCAATTAACTCTTTAGCAACTCTTTCAACATATTCTTTTTTTTCAGTATACTCTTTAGAATCTAGCTCTTTCCATAATTTATAATTTGCGAGAAAAGTAACTCTTAAAACACCCTCTTTTCCTTCGAAATCATCATATCCTTCAGGGGAGCAAATGATTGCAGAGTCTCTATCTATTAATGAATCGGGGTTTCTATAGATAAATTTTTTGGTTTTATTATAAAAACAGATCGTTGGTAGTTTCTTTTCTAGTAGCTCATTATAAAAAATTTGCACTTCAACAAACCCTAGTTTTCCAACGGCTTCTTTATTCACCTTTTGACCAAGCACTCTTTGAGTTTCTGGATAACCAATGGAAGAGAACACTTTTTTTGAACTAATGACCTCTCCATTTGAGAGTTCAAGAATATGGTGATCCAATTTTTGCTCAATTTTCTGAACGGCTACGCCCATCATTCTCACAATATTTAATGCCTGCATCTTTTCTTTTAATATATTAAACAGAGTTCTAATCCCTCCGTAAGGTCTAGAGAAACCTTCTAAATATAAGGCCTGAAACATAATACAAAATTGTTTAAAATCAATATCATCTTCCCAAGAACTACCATAATAAAAAACAGGTAAGAAAATCATCTCTTGCAAAATCTCATCACTTATAAATTCTTTGATTTTTTTTCTACTAGAAATATATTCATTATCACTAGTATCAAGAGTTGAGCTTTCAACAACTTCAATGAGCTTCTTAAACCCATCTAACTGATCTGGAAAATATGTTTCAACTTCTGAGATAAAAGTATCTATATTATTATTAAATTTTAGTTTTTTATTGTCTAAATGAATTAAGGAATAGTTTTGCTCTTTTAACAAAAGTGAATCATAAGGAATTCTAAGTTGCCGAAGAATCTTCATTAGCGGTTTTTTTCTAGACCCTTTTTTTGCAAAATTTGTAAGAGCATGAAGACCCACATCAAAATGTCTAATACCTTGGCGTTTTCCATCTGGAGATTTTTTTACTCTTTGAAAAAAAGAATTTAGTCCACCTAAAACTCGATGTTTTTCAATGAGAGCAACATTTAATCCAAATGATTGCAATCTCAGTGCACAAGCGATCCCGCTCATTCCAGCACCAATGACTACTGCATCAAATTTTTTCATAATGAATTAAGAAACACTAAATTTTGGGAAAAGATAATCCACACAACTCTTAAGTGTCGCAAGCTTCGGATAATCTTCTTGAGGAACTTCGATTTTATGTCTTTTTCTAAGCTCCATAACAATATCTAAAAAATCCATTGAATCTAAATCAATCTGTTCTCTTAAAGAAACATTTTCATCAAGAGAAGTAACATCTTCATCAGGAGCTATGTCTTTAATGATATTGATAATTACGTTTTTTACATCTGTCATAGTCATAAAAAATTTCCTTTAACTAATCTTTTATATATCTTTTAACAATAACTACAGAGTTAATCCCTAACATGCCAAAAGAGTTATTCAAGACTATATCAATTTCATCAACTTGTTTAGGGGTGTCTAAAACAATATTTGAGATCTCACATTCAGGGTCCATATTCTTACAATTCAGTCCCGGATGAACCATATTATCAAGGAAACTAGGGATATTTCCTGCTAATTCAAGAGCTCCGGCTGCTCCCATGGAATGACCAATATGTCCTTTAGTAAAATTCACATGTGTTTTTATTGAGTTTCCAAAAACTTTATTTATGGCCTTTGATTCAGAAATGTCTCCTGCACCAGTTCCAGTTGCATGCATATTCACAATATCAATATCATTTTCACTAATTCCGGCTCGCTTTATTGCTTTTTCCATACACTCAATTTGCCTTTGGGTATTTGGATTTACATAACTGCTAGCATCAGAATTACTATGATAACCAATAATTTCTGCATAAATACTGGCTCCTCTTTTTTGAGCATTCTCTAAAGTTTCAAGAACATAAATAGCTCCCCCTTCAGAAATAACGATTCCAGACCTATTAACATCAAGAGGCTTAATTGACGCTTGAGGATTTTCTGGGTCATGAGATAGTGCTCCCTGAGCATCAAAGCCTGCAAATATACCAAATGTTTGGGGGCTCTCACTTATCCCACCGGCTAGGGCATAATCGACTTCTCCAAGTTGTAACATTTGAACTCCTTGTATAATGCCAAGGTTTCCTCCTGCACAAGCTCCACCGATAGTATAATGAGGACCAGTGATTTTTAGGTTTAGTGTTACCTCTCCAGCTGGAGAATTAGCAACAGTTCTTGGATTATGATGAGGAGTCCAGGTTTTTGTATTTAAATCTTGTTGGTGTAATTGAAAAATCTCTTCTTCAGTTTCAACATTTCCATGTTCAGTGATTCCTAAATAAACTCCAATGCGATCTTTATCTATTTCTTCTATATTAAGTTCAGCATCACCAATAGCTTCATTGGCACAATAAATTGAAATGCTTCCGGCCCTTGTTCCCCTTCGTCTTGATTTCTTTTTTTGATATTTCTCTTCGTCGAAATCGCAAAATCCAGCAGTTTTCTCCCCCATATATCTGACTTCAGTTTTTTCAAGACCAGACTTTCCTTCCAAGAGAGCATGACGGAATTCTTTGAGGTTATTACCATTTGGAGCTGTAAGACCAATTCCAGTAATGACTATGCGACTATTTTTATTTATATTTTGCATGTTTAAGCCTTTTTAATTCTCATTATTGTAATTTTTTGGACTTAAAAGGCAATAAAAATCCCTTAAATGTAGTAAAAACCTTAAAATATCCATCACTGTGGCCTTTTTAGAAGATTCTTTGAGAAATCTCTATTAGTATATTTTGTACTTAATAATGATTTAACGGAGATTATTTATGGAAAGTTTTGTAGTCGTATCAAAAGTAAAAAAATTAATCAAAGAAAGACAAGGGTTTAACACCTCTCAATCATTCTTTGAACCACTTAACTCAGATCTAACTAGTTCTATTAATCAGGCCATTGAACATGCTACTAAAATGAACAGAAAGACTGTTATGGGAAGAGATTTTAGCTTTTATAGAGAAATGGATGATGTGGAGAACGTATTAGTCGTTGCATCAAAAATTAAAAAATTCATTAAAGCTAAAAGTGGCTTAAACACTTCATCTCAAGTAATGAGTCAATTATCTATTAAAGTTGAAGAGCTTTGTTTAAATGCCATTAAGAACGCGGTTGAGAGTAAAAGAAAAACTGTAATGGACAGAGATTACCAATCAATCACTAGCGTTTAATTTTATTTCACAAAAACTGATAAAAACACTTCGTTTTTATGAAGTGTTTTATCAGTTATCCTAATTATACATCTACAATTAGGAGAACATTGTGAACAATTCTTTTATCTATTTATTTATAAGTATTTTATTTTCATCCTGCAGTCATATACAACCAATTCATGGAGATCATCAATCTGATAGATCACCAAGCTATCATTCAACTCGATACTCCACAAATAATCATCAAGTAAGCCGAGTGAATAAAATAGTTAGAGCACCAATTAATAACTCCCACGATACATATGAAATTCATAATTCAATTCAACAACCAGCTGCGATTCAAAATATTCAACAAATTCATCAAAGTACTCAACAAGCTTCTAATCAAGTAATCGAGCCTTACGAAATAGATAAAGTTAAGCCAGAAGAGTTAACTGTGACTATTGATGATGAATTTGAAGAACAAGATGACTTTTCAATTTCTGCTACACAACCAATTAATCAAAAAATTTATGAGAACTTAAACATTGCTAATGAGAGATTAACTGAACCTAGTACTCAAAAAATACAAGCTCCTTCGATAGAAGAATCAAGCTTTGAACAACAACCTACTAGGGCAATTACAGCTGGATTTCTTGAACAATCCCCTGAATTTAATCAATCAATTAATGAAGATGAAATGGTAAATGAAGAATATGAAACGATGACTTATGATGCGAATTTCATTACAAATTTCGATGAAGATAGAAAAAATAAATGGGTGGAATACTTTAGTGTTAAAGATAAAGCAAGATTTGAAAGATTTATTAGTAATGGTTCAGCTTATAAGAATTTCATTATGGAAACTCTTGAAAAACAAGGTGTTCCAAAAGAAATCTTTTATGTGGGTTTAATAGAAAGTGGATATTACTTAAGAGCAAAAAGTCATGCTAGTGCAGTTGGACCTTGGCAATTTATTAAAGGTGTTGGACAAGAATATGGTCTAAGAGTTAACTCTTATGTTGATGAGAGAAAAGATATTGAAAAATCAACCAAAGCTGCAGCGGTATTATTTAATGATTTATATAATATTTTTGGATCTTGGGAATTAGCCCTCAGTGCTTATAATGCTGGTCCCTATAGAATGATTGGATTGATCAGAAGACATAATACTAGAGATTACACAGAATTAACTACAAAAAGTAATTTTCCAAAAGAAACAGCTGACTATGTTCCTAAAGTAGCTGCTGTTATGGAAATTTTAAGCAAGCCTGAACTCTATGATATTCAGATTCGTCCCAAACAAGATTATAAATCTAATACAACTTTAATTCCTTTAAAATACTCTCAATCTTTAGATTCAGTGGCCAAGAAACTAAAGATGTCCACTAAAGAATTAAAAGAAGTAAATCCAGAATTACTTGGAAATCATACTCCTTATAGAAAAAAATCATCATATATGTTAAGAGTTCCAATTCAAACTTATTATAATTTCGGAAATCAGATTGCATCTCTTGAGAACTTCAAGGGATCTAACCCATATAGAAAAAGCTATGCAAAAGCTAAATTAAGTAAAAAGACTCAATTTCATAAAGTAAAAAAGGGTCAAACTCTTTCTCAAATTGCGATGAAATACAAAACATCATCATCAAAATTGATCAAGCTTAATAAATTTAAAAATGCTAGAATTTTCGCAGGCCAAAATTTAAAAATTCCTTATAAAAAATCTAGAAAAAAAATCACACATAAAGTTAAAAGGGGCGAAAACCTTAGTCTTATCGCCAAGAAGTTTAAAACTAGTGTCGAGAAACTAATGGAGAAAAACTCTATTAAAAAGGGAAAGATTTTCCCTGGACAAAAATTAATTATTAGATAAATGATCATACAAATTCTAAAAGCAGCACTTAGCTTCATTATTGTTTTAACTTATATGCTAAGTGCTTTAATTTGTTCGCCTTATCGCCTTATTAATAGTTATAAATTTAAAAAACTTACTTCACGATTAATGTGTTTTTATACAAAGATTTTAAATACTGTCTTAAGACTTGATGTCACATTTAAAAATCTAGATATTATTCCAAGTGATTCAAATTTCTTATTCATTTCAAATCATTTAAGTTACTTAGATATATTTGCGATCAATGAAAAAATAAATTTAAGCTTTATTACTTCTCAAGAAATGAAACAAAGACCTGGAGTAGGACAATTATGCATCTTAGCCGGATGCTCATTTGTAGAGCGAAGAAGAGAAAAACGTGATGATCAGTCTAGAAAAAATGAACTTCAAGATCTTTATAAAAATCTTGAAAACAATGTAAATATTGCTCTTTATCCCGAAGCAACAAGTACCAACGGCCAAGAAGTTATATCATTTAAAAAGCCAATGTTTATTCCTGCCTTTGATTTAAAAAAACCAGTACTTGTAAGTGTCATTAATTACAAAAAAATAAATGGTGTAAAAATAAATAAGAGCAATAGAGATTCTATATGTTGGTATGGAAAAATGGATTTACTTCCACACCTTTGGGACTATTTGAAAAATTCTAAAATTGAAGTAGAAATAACTTTTATAGAACTAGTAGATACAAATAGATTTGAGTCAATTGAAGATTTAATTAAATATTGCAGGAAAATAACTATTGAGAAGTATATTCCTATTAGTTAGGCTGATTTTCTCTATAAGTGACATGTAGATAAAATAAAGGGTCATTCCCATACTCTTTAATCAAAGTATTAATTTGTTTCATATTTGAAGCTTTTAAATTTATTAAATCTCTACTTTTGCGCTCACGCTCAATAATAATACCTTCAATGTTTTTCTTATATTTACTTAAAGTCATTACAATTTCACCTGATAAATATCCACTTTGAGCATTATCTTGATTCACTACCACAGGCAAATCAAATTGACTTTGATACTTGGAACTTGGATTTACTATATACTCAACATAACCTTGTCTTGAACTTGTAATTGTTCCTATAGTATGATCAAAATCTTTAACATCTCCTCGGAACACTTTAGAATTTCCAGATACGTAAAAATTTAGTTCTAATAACTCTAGTTTATTAGCTTCATCAAGTTTATAAGTTACTTTTTGTTCAGCCAACGTTGGAGTGATAGAAATTTCCTGAGATTGGTCAAAGGGTAAAGTTGTCGTCGTAGAGGGACTTCTTTGAGCAGGCTTTCTTTGTTGTTCTTTCATAATATTTTTAGAGCTCAACTTGTCTTTACTTACAACTTTTTGACTCTTTGGTGTTGTATTGTTAGTTTTTCTTTGATTTTTATGACTTGAGATATTTTTAGTTTTGTTTAGGTACATAAAGGAGCATAAAGCAATAATACAAAAAATAAATGTAATAATTTTAAAATCATTCTTCATAAATTCATTCCTATTTCAAAGTATTGATATTTTCAAAACCAAATATTTTAATTCTTGCTCCATTAAAATCACCACCATCTGTATTAGAACAAGCTAATACTTTCCAGCTTCCTTTAGCGTTTAAGCCTAAAGGAGCTCGTACATTAAATTTTTGATTATATCCCAATGAGTTATCTGCTTTTTCATCAATGTTTTTGACTAAAATCGTTTTATTATTTGGTGTTTTTAAAAAGATACCTAAGTTTCTTTTAGCTATCCTGGTATCGACAGCTACTTCCATTGACCAAATTTGAAAATCTTCTTCAACTTCAATGACTTGTTCAGCACAAGCTCCTGCATTAAAAGAAACACTTTCTTCAGAAGTAACATCAATGGAGGTTGGGTTTCCTATTTTCATATCTTCAGTATAGTTTTTAGCTAACTCAACAGCTGCCGATACATCCACCACACCAAAGCCATGATCAAAGCTATGTTCTAAATCTAAAAACCCTGTCGCAACTTTGGCTCCTCTTGATTCAGATCCGATAGTTCCACTATATTTACTAGATCGATCTATGATTGACTTATTTGCTGATTTTATCATTACATATAAAAGATCTACCCAAGTAGGGTTTTCAATTGCAAAGGCCTGATAAATAAGTGCAGCAGAACCTGCAACAGTTGGAGTGGCTGATGAAGTACCATTCATAGCACAGGTATATCTATCTCCAGGAACAGTTGTACAAGTACCAAGTGAGTTTCCACCAAGGTGAGCATAACCGCTTAAAACAAGGTTTGCACCTGCACTTGAATAACTTACAACCTCATTATTAGTCCCGATTGCTGCTATAGCATTAATAACATAAACACTTGCTACGGATTCAAAGTTACCATCGGCTCCTGCTTCACTCCCATCATTTCCATTGGCCTTAAAATATAAAATATTATTAACTGTGGCACCGTGAATAGCTGAAGCAGCAACTCTGTCACTACTTGTTCTTGTATCGTGCGAACCATCATACCCAGTTATACGCCCTTGATCATCACGTTTTATATAAGGAACACCAAAGCTTCCAGACCAAATATTTATTAATTTTGAAGGATCTTCATTATTTTTTTCATATAAGTCTTCATACATACTCAAACCCTGGGCTTGGTTACCAAGAAAATTGTCTCCTGACATAATAGCTCCCCATGCTACTCCCATGAGTCCAACTCCATTATTTCCAACAGCTCCAGCTAATCCTCCACACTTTGTCCCATGCTCTCCAGTTTCAATTGGATTATCAGGATTACTAATAGATGATTCATAATTTCTGGAATTATCGATATTATAATTCTCACTTAAGTCTTCATGAGTATGATCAAAACCTGTATCTGAAATATGAATTCTCACACCTGAGCCATTAAAGTTATTATAAGTCTTTCCTATATTTAAATCTTTTGTCTTCGCTCCAACTGACATATTCCCACTAGATCTGGAAATATTCTTAATACTTTGGTTATTAGCAAGGATATGCCACACATGACAGGCCCAAGGATCATTTACTCCTAAGAATGTGTTCCAATCTCCACAACTTCTAAGTACACTCTTATCAATAATGTCAGGTCCACCACCATTTGAACCACCATCTTCTGTACCGCCATCCTCTGTACCATCATCTTCTGTACCGCCATCTTCTGTACCACTATCTTCTGTACCACTATCTTCTGATCCACTATTTTCTGAGCCAGCACTGACGGTATCATCTTTAGAGAATGAACCTACTGGCCTTCCTAGACACCCTATTAATAAAATACTCATTAATAAAAAATTTATAATTGTGAGGCCATGACAAGATTTATTCATACAATTCCTTATCGGGAGATACTTATATTATCTTAGCTTAATGCTCTAATATTATTTGTAGTTTTAATGATTAAGGGGAGATACAGATATATCTAGATAAGTAATGCCACTAAAGATTGGCTAATTTAGCTAAGAAAGATTTCATAAATTCAATTAATTATTTTTTTGAAAAATAACAACATCTATACCAGTAATTTCAAAGCTCAAGTCATATTCTTTTGCAATCCAATCGAAGGTTTCAAGAGAATAAAAACAAATATGAGTTGGATCATTTTTATAATGCCAAGAAATAAAATGATCTAAGTCACTAGCAAACTTCGTCATGATTCCTAAATACCCATTGGGTTCAATCAACTCTAATAATCTTTTGACCTCAAACCCAGGTTTTTTAAGATGCTCAATTACTTCGGTAGATGTAATAAAATCATATTTTTTTTCAAAAGCTTTAGAATCATTACAATAAAATTTATCAAAAATACTCATTTGATGCCCAAGCTCTTCAAGCATAACTGAAAGAGTTGGACCGCTACCAGAACCAAAATCGAGCCCTACTGAATTAGGTTGAATTTTTTTAATTAAAGGATTAAGTAATCGAGATAAAAATTGTCTATACCTTATATCTAGTGGTGAATTTTCATGTCTACTATAAATTTCTTGTTCGTCTTTTTCTGATAAATAATGCTTAGAGTGCATAAAAATAAGTCTACATTGACTACATTGTAGATAAGTTTTTAATTTGAACTCATAAAAGTGAGTACTCTTTTGATCTTCACATAATGGACAATTCACAGGGCCAGTGTAACAAAGTATGCTAAAAACACATCCTTTTTATTTAAATTTATTAGAAGATTAGATTTTAATTAATTCGCAGTTTTATATATAAGTTAAATTTTGACTTATTTTAAGTGCTCAACTATAAATGCTGTAATGTTTAAAATAAATAGAAAGACAGAATATGGCCTAATGGCATTAGAATTTTTACATAATTCACGGGGACCTCAGTCTGTAAGATCTATGAGTGATGAATTATCAATTCCTTTTGATACTCTTTCTCATGTTTTACAACGCTTGAGTAAGATTGATTTTGTTGAATCAATTAAAGGAGTAAATGGAGGTTACCAGTTAAAAGGTAGCCTTGAGAAACTAAGCTATCTTCACCTTTGTGAGACAATTGAGAAAAAGTCCTTTTTTAAAGATTGTGATGAACTTGCTTGTGATTACTTACATACATGCAATATCCAAGGACCTGTAAATACATTAAATAAAAAAATTAAAGATTATCTTGGCTCTATAAAGATTAAGGATATTCTTGAGGAAAAAATAGCATAATGAATAGTAAAGAATTTGATTTAGACGAGCGCTTAGAAGAAGACTATAAATATGGTTTTGAGACAAAATTAGAAACAGAAGAATTTCCAAAAGGTTTAAATGAGGAAATTGTTGGAATGATTTCTAAGAAAAAAAATGAACCTCAATGGTTATTAGACTATCGGCTCAAGGCATTTGCATATTGGAAGACATTATCTCCTCCTACTTGGGCAAAACTTGATATTCCTGAAATAGATTTCCAAAATCTTTATTATTACTCAAAACCCAAAATAGCCAAAAAAGTTGAAAGTCTTGATGATCTTGATCCTGAATTATTAGCTACTTTTGAAAAGCTTGGAATTCCTTTAAGTGAACAAAAAAGGATTTCAGGTGTTGCAGTTGATGCAGTCTTTGATTCAGTTTCACTGGGGACAACTTATAAAAAAGATTTAGAAAAGGTTGGCGTTATTTTTTGCTCTTTTTCTGAAGCTGTTGAAAGCCACCCTGAATTAATAAAAAAATATCTAGGAACAGTTGTTCCTTATAAAGATAATTATTTTGCAGCTCTTAATGCCGCAGTATTTAGTGATGGATCATTTTGTTATATTCCTGAAGGCGTTACCTGCCCTTTAGATCTTTCAACATATTTTAGAATCAATGCTAAAGAAACCGGTCAATTTGAAAGAACTCTTTTAATTGCCGAAAAAGGAAGCTTTGTAAATTACCTTGAAGGCTGCACCGCTCCTCAAAGAGATGAGAATCAACTCCACGCTGCAGTAGTTGAACTAGTAGCATTGGATGATGCTACAATTAATTACTCTACAGTTCAAAATTGGTATGCAGGAAATAAAGAAGGAAAAGGTGGGATTTTTAATTTCGTTACTAAGCGCGGAGCTTGTAAGGGTAAAAATTCTAAAATCTCTTGGACTCAAGTTGAAGCAGGTTCAGCTATCACTTGGAAATATCCAAGTTGTGTTTTATTAGGTGAGAACTCTGTAGGAAATTTCTACTCTGTTGCTCTCACAAATAACAAGATGCAGGCTGATACTGGAACTAAAATGATCCATGTTGGTAAAAACACGAGAAGTACAATTATTTCTAAAGGGATCTCAGCTCATGAATCAACTAATATATATAGAGGCCTAGTTAAGATCATGCCTAGTGCAACAGGAGCTAGAAACTTCTCTCAATGTGACTCGATGCTTGTTGGGGATCAATCAGCTGCTCACACTTTTCCAACAATTGATGTAAAAAACCCAAGTGCAGTTGTTGAACATGAAGCCAGCACATCTAAGATAAGTGCTGACCAAATATTTTATTTGCAATCTCGTGGCATGGAAACTGAAAAAGCTGTTTCATTAATAGTGAATGGATTTTGCCATGATGTTTTTAAAACTCTTCCTCTAGAGTTTTCAGTAGAGGCAGTAAAATTAATAGAAATGAAACTAGAAAACACGGTAGGATAAAAAAATGATTAAAGTAAAAAATTTACAAGCCAATATTGGCGAAACAAAAATCCTTCAAGGGGTAAACCTTGAGGTTAAACCAGGTGAAGTACACGCTATAATGGGACCAAATGGTTCCGGTAAAAGTACTCTTGCAAAAGTAATTGCTGGTCATCCTGATTATGAAGTTACAGGCGGCGATATTAAGTTTGATATTAATATGTCTGACAAAGATCTTTTAGAGTTAGAGCCAGATGAGAGAAGTAAAAGCGGAATATTTCTTGGATTTCAATATCCTATTGAAATACCTGGAGTAACGAATCTTAATTTCTTAAAAGAATCATTTAATGAGATCTGTCGTCATAATGGTGCAGATGAAATGGATGATGAACAATTTTTAGGATTCTTAAAACCAAAGCTTAAAGATTTAGAAATGAATCCTGATTTTTTATATCGACCAGTTAATGAAGGTTTTTCTGGTGGAGAAAAGAAAAAGAATGAAATTCTTCAAATGAAAGTTCTTAATCCAAGACTGGCAATTTTAGATGAAACTGATTCCGGTTTAGATGTTGATGCTTTAAAAATTGTATCAGAGGGTGTGAATAGTTTTAAATCAAAATTTAATGCCACTATTTTAATTACACATTACCAGCGATTATTAAATTACATCGAACCAGACTTTGTTCATATTATTAAAGATGGAAAAATCGTCTCTACCGGTGATAAAACATTAGCTTTAAAAGTTGAAAAAGAGGGTTATGACTGGCTTAACTAATACCTATATTCAAAAAATTGAAAATCCATGGCAACAAGGTCTTTTAAGTAACTTTAAAACTAAAGGCTACCCTAGTAAAAAAAATGAGAGTTATAAGTTCACTCCAATTAATACTTGGTACGAAAAAACCTGGAAGCCGCAATCAAAACAGACGATTGATCAACCTTTTCTAAAAAAAGTAGATTCTAACTTTGCTATGAGCTTTATCAATGAATTTGATAAGGATGATGATCCCCTATTGGACTTGCATTTATCTCAAGTGAAGGATTTTTTTCACTTTGAAGTATCTGAGGATATAAATTATGAAATTAATATTGATAATTTAAAAGAGGAATTTTCTAATTCTTGTTTGTTAATTGATCTCAGTACCAATTGTAATATTCTGGAAAGACTTTCAACAAATAGCTCTTCTTTTTCACAAACCTCAGTTTTTATTAAAGCAAAGTGTGAAAATGCTCAATATACAACTATTCAAGAAATACCTGAAGATTCTTATAATCAGTCATGGTATTTTGTAAAAACTTTTAAAAATACAAAGAATTTTTCCTTATTACAATATAATCAAAGTACTGGTTCAAATCGATTAAACCCATTTTTTGTAGTAAATAATGAAGATACAACTGTTGAATCACATTGCTTTTATAAAAGTAGTGGTTCTACAAAACAAGATATTTTTTCAGAGATAAAACATCTTGCTCCAAACTCTTATAGTGATCAAACTGTAAAGGGAATCCTTCGAGATAATGCTCGTAATGCTTTTACTGGAAAAATCTTCATTCAAGAGCACTGTGCTGGTGTAGATGCTAATCAATTCAATAAAAACTTAGTTTTTGGAAATAAAGCACATGCCTTAAGCCAACCTCAACTTGAGATTTATAATTTTGATGTAAAATGTGCTCACGGTTCTACCACAGGTCAAATAAATGATAATGAAATTTTTTACTTCATGGCCAGAGGGATTTCTAAAAAAAGAGCAACTGAATTATTATTAAACTCTTACACTGATGAGTTTGTTTCAAAAGTAAGATCAAAAGAGATAAAAGAAAAATTAATCACTTATATCGGATCGGCATCGTGATTTCATCTGAATTAATCAAGCAAGACTTTCCAATGCTTTCCCAAAAAATGAATGGGAATAGATTAGTATATTTAGACTCAGCTGCAACAACACTTAAACCATTAGCGGTGATTCAATCCATCAGAAAGTATTATGAAACAAATACTTGTAATGTTCACAGAAGCATTCACTCCCTCAGTGAAGAAACAACAATAGAATATGAATCCACACGTGATGTTATTCAAAAATCTTTAAATGCTATGCATAGAGAAGAAATCATTTTCACTAAAGGAACAACAGAGTCTTTGAATTTATTAGCACGATCTCTAGGTGATCATGTATTAAAACATGAGGATGAGATTTTATTAACAGAATTAGAGCACCATTCAAATATTGTTCCATGGCAACTTTGTACAGAAAGGACTCAATCAAATATTAAAGTTCTTCCAATTAATGAAGATGGAGATTTAAACTTAGAAAAACTTCCAACCTTGTTAAGTGATAAAACAAAAATTGTTAGTTTAAGTGGGGTTTCTAATACACTAGGAACAATTAATCCCTTGAAAGAGATTATAAAGTTAATAAGAAAACATTCGAAAGCATATATTATTATTGATGCAGCTCAAATGATTAGCCAAACAGATATTGATGTACAAGATCTTGATTGCGACTTTTTAGTCTTTTCAGGTCATAAATATTACGGTCCTACTGGGATTGGTGTTCTTTATGGAAAAAAAGATTTATTAGAGATGATGCCTCCCTTTCATGGGGGCGGAGACATGATCAATATCGTAACATTTGAAAAAACAACTTATAATGACCTTCCGTTCAAATTTGAAGCTGGGACCCCGGCCATCGCTTCGGTCATTGCTCTTAAAGAATCTTTTAGATATGTAAAAAAATTAGGTAAAAAGAACATTAATGAACATACCCAGAATCTTTTTACTTATTTAAAGTCTGAACTTTTAAAAATTGAAGGGCTGATAATTCTAGGGAATCCTAAAAGACAAGCTCCTATTGTTTCTTTTGTAATTGATGGGGTAAGTAACCAAGACCTTGCGACCTTAATGGGAATGGATGGAATAGCTATTAGAACAGGTCATCATTGCACTCAACCTCTGATGAAAAAGCTAGGTGTTACATCAACAGCAAGAATAGCAATAAGTTTTTATAATACAAAAGAAGATATTATATTATTAATTGCAGCAATCAAGAAGGCCAAGGAGATGCTCTCATGAGTGAAATAGAAGTACAGGTCCAACCTACTCCAAATCCAAACGCTCTAAAGTTTATGTGCAATAAAACTGTAAAGACTGAAGGTAAATCAACTTTTAAGGATCCCTACAGAGTTCACGATATTCCACTAGCTAAGGAGTTGTTCGATTTAAGAGGAGTTGATCAATTACACTTATTTGAAAATGTTGTAACAGTTACTAAGTTCACCTTTGAACCTTGGGAATCTTTAGAACCGAAGATAACTGAAGTTATGAAGAAAATAATGTCTAATCATGACCCAGAGTTTGTTGATCCCACTGAAAAGAAAAAAGTTGATCGCTCAACACTTTCCCCAGAACTTCAACAAATTGAAGAAATCTTAGATAGAAGAATTAGACCTGGTCTTCAAGGAGATGGTGGTGATCTTGCTTGTGAAGGTTTAAAAGACAATATTTTGACTATCAAATACCAAGGTGCTTGTGGTACTTGCCCAAGTGCTAGTATGGGAACTTTAGAGGCAATCAGAGGTATACTTCAAGATGAATATGACCCGCAAATAGAGGTATATATTGCCCCTGAGGTATAAAATTTAATTACTCTAAATACCCTAGATAATTAACTTATTCACATAAATATACGTTTACTAATGCATAGACTAAAAAATCTTGTTAGCATTTATAAGTGAAGTTTTTATTAACCTTATTATTTTTATCATGTGGTCAGTATAATGCTGCTCTAATTGATCTTGATTCTAACTCAAACTCTAAGAGTGCCCTAGGCACTCCAGAAGAACCTGAGGAAAAAGAAGATGATACAACAATATTAGCCAAAAACTTTTCAGCGCCTTTTTCATTAGAAGATATTCCTCCTCTCCCAACTCATACCAATAGAGATCCAGACCAAAAACCAGATTTCTTTTCATATGATTGTGAAACGCAAACCTCATTTGCTGAATATTTATATTACGAAAGAATGATTCCTCATTTAGGCGGAAATATAGTGAGTCCTTACGATCTAATCTATACTCAGGATGAAAGTGGTTTTGATAAATATTTACAAGATGTAGGAGTAGTTCATTTCAAAGCAAATGAAGTTATTCAATCTAATCACCCGAATCATTTGAGAACCTGTGGATTAAAAAATTTACTGCCTCCTAAAAATTGTTGGATGAGAAGTGCAACTCTTTTATTGATGGCAGATAAAATACGAAGAGCTATTAATTTCCCTCTAAGTATTGAGAGTCACTATAGACCAGTTTGTTATAATAAACTTATTGGAGGAGCAACAAAGAGTGACCATATCATTGCCAAGGCAGTTGATCTTGTTCCTTTTAATAAAGAAAATCTTACTGAAGTTGAAAGATTTAATTTAAGAAAAAAGATGCAAGCAAGTATTTGTGATGAATTTTGGTTTGATCCTGCTCTTAGAGTTTCAGCAGGCTTTGGTTACAAAAAAGTTCACTTAGGTATAGACTCTCCCAGACAAAGAACTACTCTAGGTAGAGTATGGACTTATCCAGCTTACTGGTCAGATTTAACTGATCCACAAAATCCTATTCGTTTTTTAAGAGATGGATCTTATTCACGTTGCTTTTATAATGAAAATGATATTCTGAAGTTTTTATAATCTAGATTTTACTCTTTTTTGAATTTTTCTTTTAATTTTTGCAAGTTCCTCATCAGAAAATGCAGGGTCTTTTTCTAAGTCTTCAAGCTCTCTAACAAGTTTACTCTCAAATTTCTTTTCAAATTTTTTATAACAATCAAGATTTTGTTTTTTACCATTTAAACCAGAACAAGACCTATCCATTTCTTCAGCAACTCTTGTTAAGGGACTCGTTATACCTAAGATAGATACTATAGATAAAATTAAAGCTAATTTATTCAAACTTACTCCTCCAGTCAGGGCCAAATGTTTTTTCTAGATAACTTAGAACTCTATTTAAGGGAAGTCCAACGACATTGGAAAAATTACCATCCAATTTTGTTGCAAAGGCCTGTCCGTGCTCTTGTATGCCATAAGCTCCAGCTTTATCTAGATATCGAGCATTCTCAAGATAAGAAGCGATATCATGGTCGCTCAAGTCTCTAAAGGTGACTTTAGAAACCTCTGCTATAACGTGATCTAGGGATTGATTCTTAAAAAATGCTATACTTGTAATTACTTGATGCTCCGTGCCAGAGAGTCTTTTTAACATCTCTCTAGCATTGTTCTTATCTTTAGGCTTTCCTAACACATGACCTGAGATTTCAACGATAGTATCAGAACAGAGTAAAATATCAGCTTTTTTCCTACTTAAGATCTCTTCACCTTTTTTAATACTTAACTCTTTAGAATACTCTAATACATCTTCTGATTCTCTGATCGCTCTCTCGTCATATTGGCTAGCCTCTATAATAAATGGCACCCCTAAGAATGTTAATAATTCCGATCTTCTAGGACTGGAGCTTCCTAAAACAAACTTCATTAACTTTTGACCTGCTTTTGGATTAATTGTCCTTTATTAAAATATTTACAAAGTTCAATATCTGTCGTCGGAAAAGAGAAAATAGGTAAGATTACCTCATTATCAACTTCTTTAATTTTCATACCTATGACATAATAAAAAAATGGGCTTTCATTTAGATAAGCCGTTTTCACAGAAGTTGAGATAATTTTATCATTTTCAACCTGTTCATAAATCTCATCTGGATTATCCAAGGTTTCTTGTAAAAACTTTTCATAAAGTGGGAAATACTCATAACGTATATCCTCAGATTGTCTACGCTCTAACATTTGAGCAAAATATTCTGAACGTAAAACTTGAATTTCGTTTAAGATAGCTTGTGGGATGACCATTTGTTCTTTTTCAAAACCATCTTTTGGTTCATCACCTTTAATTTTTTTACTAGTTCTATAAAAATTTATAAACCTATTATCTTGGCCCATGGTAAAATGAAGAATAAATGATGGCTTTGAGTTAAAAACCTTACATATTATAATAAAGTGAAATGTGGTTTGATCTTCGTAAGGAAATTGGCTTAATAAATAGTAATATTTCTCACCTAAGGGATTAGTATCTTGCCAAATTTCTTGTGGATCTTTTAATGTTTCTTTCAAATATGATTCTTTTATTTGATCATCAATAATAATTTTATCAAAATACTGAAGATCTCTTCTTAATTCTTTTTCCTGAGTCAAGAAGTGCGCTATTTCACTTTGATAAAATGAATCTACACATTTTTCACTACAATAAGGTGCTGGCCTATGGTCATCAACAATGATGGACTTATTCACATCTTCAATTTTGGTCTTACAATGAGTACATTCAACAATATATCTATTCATAAAAACTGTTTTTGAAATTTCTTCCCTCTATAAAATAATATAAATCCTACTACAATATTATCATACTCTATAAAGGGAAGTCTTTTGAAAGATCTAGAATATTATCTAAAACTTGGTGTTCAAGGAATTTATCCACTGTTTTTTAAAGAATGGATAAATGAAATAAACTTCAACGAATTATCAGATAAGAACCATTGCGATAAGGACCTTCTAGAAGAATTATTTAAAGAGCTCAGATCTCATTCTAATACCGATAAAAAGAAAATCGCTTTAAGTGCTATGACATTTCAGGAGCGCCAAGACTTAATTATTTCGTTTTTTAAAGAAATTGATAGACTTATCCAGGAAGGTGAATATAAATTTCATTAGAAGTGAGATTTTTATCTAGACCTAAAATTAACAATATAATTATTATAAAAAATCCTCGAGATATTTCTGGTCGAGTATCGATCACTTTAGAAAAAGTCCCTAAAAAACAAGATTTTAAAACTAAAGAGATCCATCATAAAAGCTCACCGTGGCAGAATTTAAATCTTTTTAATAATCATGACTTTAAAATCAAAGTCGTTTGCTTTAATTCAAAATCAGAAATTCAGTACACTAGAGTTTTTAATACTGATAGATACGGAAATCTCAATTTAAAAATTCCTTGTAATAATAATCATGGTGAAATAACAAGCCTTCAATTTTTTGAAGTTTCTTATAATCCTGGTATTGACCTTCACTTAGGTAGTTTTATTCCTGTTATTTTAAACTCTCCCAACAAAGTAATTATTAGTGATTTTGACAAAACTCTTGTAGATACTCGTTACTCTACAATTCAAGAAATGTTTACTTCTCTTAGAAATCCAATTTCTTACTTTCCTACAATTGAGAAAAGTTTAGAAGTATTGCAATTAGCCATTAAAAGTGGCTACACTCCATTTATTTTATCTGCTTCGCCTCACTTTTATGAAAAACCTTTTAGAGATTGGCTATATCAAAATGAAGTTTATACGAGTAATATTTTTCTTAAAGACTATAGAAAGATTTTTTCATTCTTTGAATCAGAATTGACACCTAAAGATTTAAAAACTCAAGGTTTTTATAAACTCACAGAGTTGATTAACATTCTCCTTATGACTGATCTTGCTGATAAATTAATTCTTATTGGAGATGGTTTTGAATCCGATCCTTTAGTATATTTGGTCATTAGAGCAATCATTATTGAAAAAATTGATCCTTGGAAGATATGGAAAACTCTCAAAATGATGGAGCAGTTCAAACTTACCAAGCCTCAGCAAACAAAACTACTGACTAGCTTAAATCTCCTTGCTGCTATTGCTAGTAAAAAGAAAATCAGTTTAAAGATCTATATAAGATGCTTTGCTGAAAACTTCGAAGAAATTAAAAATAGACCAACTCATGTCGATTTCTTAGATAGACAAAAAGAAAATATCTTCTATTATGTAGCTTAATTATGGGTTTAATGTATTTATTTCCATCAGGTGTTGATGATCCTGATCATATGATCTCTACCTCTGATTCTTTAAAATTAAGGTCTTATGGATTACCACCAATATTTTGGTTTTATTTACTAGCTATCCTCACCGTTTTTTCTTTTCTTGTTTTAAATGTATGGAATCCTCTTCAGAAAATGTTGAAGATTGGTCAAGGTCTAGATGTACTAATTGCTTATTCCTTACTAGGGCTAATTTTTCTAGCTCCAATAATTTTAATAGGTTTTTATTTCTATGAGAAAAATCTAATTGTAAAAAAAAGGTCACTGACTATTATAGATAAAGTATTTTTTATCCCTTTTAGAAAAAGAACATATGAAATATCAAATCCATCAAATCTTTTTGTAAATCATTTTATTGATAGTCCTAACATGGCAAGAATTAAGG
Source organism: uncultured Bacteriovoracaceae bacterium (assembly GCA_938017795.1). Classification (GTDB taxonomy): domain Bacteria; phylum Bdellovibrionota; class Bacteriovoracia; order Bacteriovoracales; family Bacteriovoracaceae; genus JAHDHG01. The sequence continues at coordinate 29,342 of CALIJZ010000015.1, read as the reverse complement.
ATGAAAAAGCCTTAAAGGCCTTTCAAAATAGAGGCTATTATGAACTCTTACTAAATGTTGATAAAAAAACTATCTTAATTGATAGACACTCTAACCACTCAGCTTTAATAAAACTTAAGAAGATACTTGAGAGCAAAGCTCTATCTTGAGGCAATTCTCTCCCTCTTTTCATTAATCTATCTCACGATACAATAGTATAGTTACAAGGATGTGTATTATGAGTGATTTTACAAAAAAATTTATTAGTTCTCAGAAAATAAAATTATTAGAAAAAAAAGAATCTATTCAAGATAGTTTTCGTACTTTTACTGAAGAATCTAGAAATCGAGACGCAACAGAAGAGAAAGAAGATGGTGATATTGCAGAAAGGTTCAGACAAGAAAAAGTTAATATTGGCTTAAGAGAAAGAGACCTTAGAACTTTAAGAGAGATTGATCTTGCTCTTAGAAAAATAGATGATGGTAGTTATGGTTATTGTGAAGAGTCTGGGGAACCAATTGAAACCAAAAGACTTGAAAAGAAACCGTGGGCCCGTTTATCTTTGATGCATGCTGAGCTTTTAGAAAAAGAGAGCAACATTTTTAGAAAAAAAGCCATCTAGAGATTCATAATTTCTAATCTATATAAACAATTATTCATTTAGTTCTTACATAATCTATCACAACATGTGTCATTTTGACTGATTTCCCCCTTTTTTTGATTGTATTTGTTTGGCTTAAAATCTTGAAAGAATAACTAGCTAGATATTTAATTAATAAAAAATAAATGAAGTTGCCCACTGAATTAATTTGGAAGGAGATCGAATTATGGCACGTAGATTGAATGGACATCTAAAAAAGACTGAGATTAAAAAATTAAAACAAGAACTTCTCGCTATAGAAGAGAGAATCATCAATAAACAACTTTCTAAAAAAGTGAAATTTTCATTTTCTGAAAAAAGTGACAATAAGGATGATGTAGATTCAGCAAATAATAATATTCTTATCTCAAATGATTTAAGGTTTTCTAATAGAGAAAGACTTTATTTGAAGAAAGTTAAGAATGCTCTTTTAAGAGTTGAGACCGATGAGTTTGGAATGTGTACTGACTGTGGCTCTGAAATAAACTTTGTAAGACTACAAGCAAGGCCAACAAGTGAGTTATGTATAAGTTGCAAAGAAGAATCGGAAAGAGATGAAAATAACAGAGGTCGAGTTTCTAAATCTTTAGGAAAAACAGTTCAATTAGTTTAAATAGACTTTTGTTTGAGGAGTAATTTTTTTTAAAGAATCTAGTAAAAAAATATCATTTTTTTCTGCCTGGTTGATATTTTTTAAAGATAAATCAAACATCTGCTGAATAGTATGGTTAATGATTTTTCCTTCTGGATTTATAAACTTTAAATTCTCTCCTACTTTGATTTTCTTAAGTCCCTCAATTTTTACTGCTAAGTAATGACCTTTCTTATTCTCCAGAACTCTTCCTATATAAGAATCATCCACTCTCGAAATGCGTTTATTCTTAAGTTTTGGAAATAAAACATCCGTTTTATTAACCGCAAAATATCCTCTAGTTGTTTTCTTGGGCAATAAGTTCAAAAAGTCATTACTTGTTGTGTGAGTATACTCAAAAAACTTTTTCATCTCGTTCCTATTTCTATGACTTAGATCTACTCGTTTATCAATATCTAAATCCTTAAGTTCATTAAAGATTAATAAATCTTTTAAGTGATACATAAAAGTTCCATGTTGGTTTTCAACAATCTCATATCCTTTATGAGGAGATTCTTTACTATTGGCCATGACGTATTGTTCGACTTCTTGAGCACTTAATAACTTCCGAGGAGAATAAAATAACAAAATAGAACCAAAACATAGAAGCTCAGATCTGATATGCATCTTTTTTAAATACTCACTATATTCAATTATCTGATTTTTAGTAAGCTCATAAGATAAAATAATCTTATCTATAAAGTTTCGATATCTTTGCACAAGGGCAACAATAGAGTGTTTATTATGAAAAGAGGTCTCAAGAATCAGCTGAAATCTACCTTCAGTATTGTTTACGAGATAATTAAAAACTCCTAAGTCTTGAACTCTAACTAAATCATAGCTTCTCATATCGATAGAATGGAAAAAATTAATAACTTCTTCAAAATTTGACTCTGATACCAATATATCAAAGACTAAAACTCTTTTGAAATCATGACTTTTTGCTTGGTGAGAAAGGGAATAAAAAGACTCTAAATCTAACTTACTATTTCTAGAAAGTTCTTTAACTCCTAAAAGAATTTCAGAAATCTTCTCTCCTAAAATATTCTCTAGGTCGGACTCATTATGAATAACAACACTGAAGCTCATCCTAGTACTCTCACGATATTATTTTTAGCAACCCCTGAGATATAGGGGACTTTTATTAATTGATTCGGTCTTGTTGAGCTGAGCTCAAGATCATTTAAATCTCTTAAGGAATTCAGTTGATGAGTGATAATCCCCTCGTTAAATTTCAATATTTCAATGATGCTTCCAGGTAAGACCTTTGTTAGAGAATCAATAATAAAAAACTTGTCTTCAATGACATCAATAACTGTTCCAAAAACTTTGGTTTGGTTTTTCTTATGATCTCTTTCATCAAAGACACTCTCTAATCCAGCAGGACTTTCTAGACTACCTGAAAAATAAGAGCGATGAGTGAATTTATTAAGTTCTTGTTCAAAGTACCTTAGCTTCTCATTATCTAGTTTCTTTTCTTGTGAATAATAAGTTAATGCCTCTTTATAAGTTTTTGAAATACTAGCTGCATAAAGAGGTCCTTTCATGCGCCCTTCTACTTTTATTGAATCTATTTCGGATTGAACAAATTCATCTAATAAAGAAAGTCCATTTAAATCTTTAGAACTCATAAAAAATGCAGACTTATTAACTTTCGAATCGACTAGTTCATAATCAAATCGACAACTATGTGAACAGCCGCCTCTATTGCTATCCCTTCCTTGAGTAAAGTTTGAGATAGTACAATTACCTGAATATGACATACACATTGAGCCGTGAATGAATAACTCTACTTCTAGCCCTGTAGCTTTTTTTATCCTTGAAGCTTCTTTAATGCTTACTTCTCGACCAAGAATCAATCTTTTCACTCCATAGTCTTTCCAGAATTTTCCTGACTCAGCGTTTAAACAGCTTGCTTGAGTACTAAGATGAATAGGAATATGCGAATTATTTGCTATAATATCTACAACTCCAAGGTCAGAAACTATTAAAGCATCAACTTTTATAGATTCAAGAAATGAGACAAACTCAAGTAGGTTTTCAAAATCAGAATCAAAGAAAAAGGAATTCAGAACAACATAAACCTGTTTATCTCGCTTGTGAGCAAACTCAACTCCTTCAGTTAATTCATCATTAGTGAAATTATCTGCTGCTGCTCTAAGACCATATTTCTGACCTCCAAGATAAACAGCATCTGCTCCATAACTAAGAGCTATTTTTAATTTTTCTAAACTTCCTGCAGGTGCCAGCAGCTCAGGTATTTTATGATCTGTATTTGCCATATCTCCTAGCTATTTTCATAATGACTATATGAGTAAAAAACTCTCAATTCTTACTTTTTTTATTATCTTTTCTAGCTCAGGGTATTCTTATTTTCAATCACTTCTTCCCTATGAGGCAGTGAAAAATTCCTCTCAAGATCAATTGATTGAATATAGTGTCTATGGTGATGGAAGTGGCTTAAATTATTCACAAATTTTTGATAAATTGGGCTATTCCATAAATCTTAAAAGTTTCCAGGGACTTCATAGAATCTTAAATGATATTGAAGTTCAATCAAAACTTAAAAGGATTATTTATTTTGGAAATCTTAGTGAAGGCCTAGAGCAAAAGCTTCATCCCAATGATACTTTCTCTTTTTTAAAAAACTATGATGATCTTTTTCATAGTTTCAAATCTACCATTCACAAACACCTTCCAATACTTTCAGGACTATTTTTTAAGTCTTATAAATCTAAGATTCAATTGAAAGAAAATTTATCCATTCAACCTTATAAAGTCCCTCCTCATATTTATCCTAAATACAAGGAAGCATTATTAAAAATTTACTCTCTTGAGTTAAAAAATCTCATCTCATTAGCTCAGGAAAAAAACATAGAATTAGTTTTTATTACATCAGTACTGAATTATAAGAAATCTCTTGCTCAAAGCTGTGTAGAGACTCATCCTAATGATTATAAGTTTTTAAAGCGAATGAAAAAGTATAGTTCAGAAGGAAATTTTAATAAGGCCTACCAATTCTCTAAGAACCTATCTCTGAAAGATAAATTTAATACAAATATTCTTTATCAACACGCACTTATTAGTGAACATCTTGGTAAGAAAAACGAAGCATTAAAAAGCTTTAAGGCCATCTCTAATTTCAATTGTGATTATATTTATCCTGATAATAATTTCAACCAGGTCCTAAGAAAGGTAGCACAAGCTTATAATATAAAAATATTGGATCTTGAAAAAACAATAGAGCAATCTTATCTTTTGGGAAATACCAAAAATTTTGCAAAATTAATTGATCAAAAAAATACTAAAATTGTTCTTTGGAATTTTTTAAAGTCACTTAATTAATTATTAGCGAACTCTTTTTAAAATAGATTGGTATCTCTCAGTAAGAGTATCAAGTGTACTCATCATCGTATCAAGCCCTTCTACTTTATCTTTATTCCAAGTTTTTTTTAGTCTTGAAATTAAATATAAATCTGTTTTGATCCAATTGAGCTCACTTATTCTTCCTACCCACCAAGGGTGCTTGTAAAGACGTTGTTTCATTACTTTTAACTGTCTCCTTAGTTCATGAGGAGCATTAGCTGGAAGAGTATTTAAGGCCTCAAATACATGATCTCTAGCATTATAAAGAGGATCCTTAAGATTATGTCCTCCGTACCACTGACCGCTAAAGCAATTCAAAGTAAATAGAAGTAAAAGCACTCGACTCATGCTTATCTATTCGGTAAAAATAATAGAAATCTTTATGATACAAAAGAGGTATAACTGTGAACATTGATCAACTACTTATTAATATGTGGGATGACTATACTCTATTAAATCCCAAGGCCCTTGAAATTTATAATCTATTTAAGAAAAAAGAAGAGATAGTTGTTAACGATCATGTCGCTTTCAGGACATTTAATCATCAATCTGTAAATATAGATGTTTTTGCAAAGGCCTTTGTAGAGCATGGTTATATTAAAAAAGATTATTATGAATTCAAAAAGAAAAAGCTCGATGCCTATCATTTCGAACATGACAATCCCAAATATCCTAAAATCTTTATCAGTGAATTAAAAATAGATCAATTTTCTAATAAGCTTCAATCTAAAATTAATGGCTTAATAGAGCAGATCCCCCCTGAGATTATTAGTAGAGTAGATTTTTGTATTTCAGGTCGAGCTTGGGAGATTAGTTATAAAGATTATCAAGAGCTCAAAGAAGAAAGTGAGTATGCAGCATGGCTCAGTGCTTTTGGATTTCGAGTCAATCACTTCACTGTACTTGTTAACGCACTGAATACTTTTTCAGACCTTAGAGAACTCAATGAATTTGTTAAATCTAACGGCCATATTTTAAATGCTTCCGGTGGAGAAATAAAAGGTAGCCCTGAACAATACTTAGAACAATCATCAACATTATCATATAATCAAGAAACACATTTCAGTGATGGTAAACATACTATTCCTGCTTGTTATTATGAATTTGCCAAAAGGCATATCCTTCCAAATGGAGAGCTCTTTTCTGGTTTTATTGCAGGGTCAGCAGATAAAATCTTTGAAAGTACTGATAAGGGTCAGTAATCTGACATTTTTTTTAAGCCAGTAAGAAATTTCCTCTTCACATTTTCATCTAAAAACTGTTTAATGAACATCAATGAGATATATTTTAACCCTATTATTCTTCGTTGCACTAACTATTAACCCAGCTTCTTCTAAAGATATAGAGTATTACACTAAAGACTTTTATGATCTTGGTTTAGATACTAGCGTTGGAGATTTTAGTCCCAAAGAAATTGTAGATTTTTTACGAGATATATTAAATTCTAAACATTTAAAAACTAGAAGCTATGATAAACTTGTTAGAAGCTGCTCCGGACAGAAAAGAAGTCTTTGTTATTCTCATGTTCAATTAGATTATTCATCTGAAGTACGTCCTTTAGTAATGGCAGTATTAACCAACAAAAATCCTGATTTCAATGGAGAGATGGAAAGTGTTTATTGTAAAAAGAGATATACTGTAAAAAGGGTGTCTGGTAATTTTATCTTTCCAAATCATACAAAATTCAATGTAGAACACACAGTACCTCAGTTTTATTTCAATCGATCAATCAGTAAAAATTTACAAAAGTCTGATCTTCAAAACTTATGGCCAACTCTTAGTAAAATGAATAGTGACAGAGGTCATTTAGACTTCATGGAATTCAAAGGACATAACCATGCGGTAAGTTTTTGCAGAGAAAGTGAACTAGCAAGTATTCAAGGTGTTCGCTTTTTTGAACCACCCAATGATCACAAAGGAAATGTAGCAAGAGCTTATTTCTACTTTGCTGTAAAATATAAAATCAAGCTCCCTGAATTTTCTATTAAGCTATTTAAAAAATGGAATAAATTTGATCCAGTAGATGATGATGAAAGAGATAGAGCAAATTTAATCTACAAATTTCAAAAAAACAGAAACCCTTTTGTAGACTTCCCTCACCTTGCTGATCTTTTCTAAATGATTTCTAGAATTTGCTTTATTGAAATCGGCTCTAATGCAATTAGGCATTATATTGCTCGACTTTATAAAGACTCTTTTAAGGTAGAAGAGAGAAATCGCTACCCGATAAGATTGGGAGCAAGTGTATTTAATACTGGTTCCATCTCCAAAGAACTAGAGCATGATTTAACTTGTATTTTTTTAAAAATCTATTTTAAAAATACTCAATTTGGAATTAAGAAGACTTATTCTATCGCTACTAGTGCCTTAAGAGAATCATCAAATAGGAAAAGGATTATTCAGTCAATTTTTAACCTCTCAAAAATAAAAATCCATCCGATTTCAGGAAAAACTGAAGCAAGGCTAGTTCATCTTAGCTCTATCGCCAATGGTCTTTCTATGACAAAGAACTCGCTACTCATTGATATGGGAGGCGGTAGTACTGAGTTCACCGTTTGTAAGAATGAAAAAATCCTTGGAATGAAAAGTTTTCCTTATGGAACTCTTAGATATCTAAAGTATAAAAAAAGAAGGAACTTAGAAAAAACGATTAAAAAAAATATTGATGAGGTTAAAGATTATCTAATGAGTACTTTTACTGACTTCCCTATTCAGCAAGTTTATGGGATCGGTGGGAACTATAGAAGAATTGCAAAACTTAATCATTCTCTGCTAAAAAACCCCATCTCAGCTCGGGTAAAAAGAAAATATATCTCAAAGATCTATAAAAGTCTTCAGAACTTAAGTTATTATGATCGAATAAAATACTTAGGCTTAAGAAAAGATAGAGCAGATGTTTTGATACCAGCAACCTATTTTGTAAATTCATTTTTAAAGTCGATGGATATTAATGAAATAATCTTACCTGATATGAATTTAAGTGATGGAGCTCTCCATATGATCGTTACACATCAAAATTTTCAATTTAAAAAAAGTATGGATGATAATCTAAAAAAGTATTTTTAAACTCTATCTAAAGTGCCTAAAATGAATCTCACTTTCTTTTTGCTTGTTTTGTTTAGATGAAATCACTTCAAGTTTTTGTCCATTTTGATAGACTCCAACAGCTCCTCTGAAACTACACTTTTTATCACATTCAAAAGAGTACTCTTCTAACTTGTCAGTCTTACTTTGCTCTATATCTAATTTGAAAAGTCTTATCAGATTTTTTTTACCATTAGATAGAAAACTCTTAGGACTAAAGTTAGCAATATACATTGCTCCACTGCATTCTTTAAATAGTTTAATATAAGAAGCCTTGAATATTTTTTCTTTAATTTCTTTAACAAATCTAAAGTCATCTTGAAGCTCTAGTGCGTGATATATATCTAATTGACCCGTATTTGCTGCCACTAAGTAATAACCATCATCACTTTTTATTAAATCAGCACTACCATAGTTTATTCCTACTCGAGAAAAAGAATTTGGAAGAATTTCTACATTGTTAGGATCGCTTATATCTAAAAGTTGAACTATTGAGGTATCTCCACCAGTTCCCATTTTTTCCAAAGGAGCTATCAAAATATCTTCAAAAATATTTATACCTCCTAAATGCCAGAGGTTAGACTCATTTTTCAGCTCTAATCTTTGAAAGGCCTTAATCTGATTATTTTCTTTTTTAAGCGATAAAAGCATAGATTTTTTATTTTTAAAATCTCCACCACTAATATAATAAACACCTGTTTGAGGATGATAAACAAGGCCCTGTAAGTGATTGTTGAATCCAAAAATATTTAGAATAGACTTAGTATACTCTTTAGATCCTAAAAAATTCTCTGTTTGGAATATATCGAACTCTCCAACAGATGAGACCTTGTTCAAAGAATCTCTTACATCATTCAAGCAGACAGCTGAATAAGAACTTATAGGTATAAAGAAGTAAGATAAAAAGATAAGTAATTTCATTAACTAATTTTAGCTTTCTTTAAAATTATATTTTGAAGCAGTTAATACTTTCCTTTAGCTGAGCGACTCTGTCGGCCTTTGTGCACCCTGGTTAGATTTTCACTAATTTTAAAGCTAGAATTTATATAACTAATTTCTAAGGAAGGAAAAAATGGCCAAAACTGCAAAAGATCTCAAAATAATCCAAGAAATTTTATTCGGTTCAGAAATAAAAAAAATAAATACAAATACTGAAAATGAATTTTCTAAAATATACGATTTAATATCAGAAGTTGAAACTGACTTAAATGCAACCTTGGTAAGCTTATCAGACTCTAGTTCACTAAACATTGAAGCATTAACTAATAAAACTTCAAAAAACTTTGAAGATTTAAAAAACTCCATTGATAAAATGAAGCTGACTCAGAAAGAGATGATGAGTAAAATAAACAAAGATCTAAATAATCATAAAAGAGAGATTCAAAAAAATCTCTCTAAGCAGTATGTTAGCAAAAAAGAATTAAGCATGATGTTTCAAAACTTTGCTGGAAGCTTTGTATCCAATATTGGTCAGCAAGTCTCTAGTAAAACTAAAAAAAATAATTTGAGCAATTAATGGATCTTAATCATGATTCTAAAGAATTAGAAACTATTAAAAACATTCTCTTTAGCGAAGAGAATGAAAAAATCACACAACTTCAAAACACATTAGATACAAGGATACAAAAAGAACAAGAATTATTTCTTAAAAACCTAAAATTACAACTTAAAAATGATCCGGCTCCAATCATAGATGCACTAGCGCCCTGGATTGGAAAACTCATCTCTAGATATATTAGTGAGAGTATTTCTGAACTAGTTGATAAAATTAATCATCAGATTGAAAACCAGTTCTCATTTGCTGCTCTTAAGAGAAAGTTTAAGTCTAAAGTACATGGGGTGAGTGAATCTGAAATTTTATTAAAAGAAATTGAAAATGATATCTTAGGGGTGATGATGATTGATCGTCACTCAGGAATATTAGAGCATAGTTTTTTAAGTTCAGAACTCATAGATTTTAATGCAGACCTATGTGCTGGTATGTTATCAGCCATCCATAGCTTCTCAAAAGATACTCTAGGGTCTGAAAGTCCTGGCTTACATGAGATTGATTATGAGGACTATCAAATAAATATTGAAGGATCGTATGAGTATTTAATTGTGCTCTTATCAAAGAATAACTTTTCTAGAGAATCTAAGAAAAGAATTCAAAAAACAATTTCAAATTTGAAAACTAAATACAAGGAATTTCTTCAAGATAAAGAACTTCCCTTTAGTAATGAGTTCGTTGAAGAAATCCAAAAATTAATTAAACAAAAAGAATCTTAATAAACATCGTAACGAACACTTTTACCTTGATAGCGATGATGAGGCTTTTCCCAAATATCTTCTGAGCCTTTAGGTCGTTTCACTACAACTTTTTCATCTAATTCAGGACGAGAAAGAAAATCAAACTCATCAAAATCTCTTAAGACCTGCATAGCTTTTTTAGGACTTGTTTTTTCTTTTTCTTTTCTAAAAAAAGGATCATAAAATACTACGCCATCTATATAGTGATTCCAATTAAACTCTTGAGTAACAAACTTAAACCTTTTTAAAGGATGAACTTTTAAAGCATTTAATATCAGGCAACTTATGATGGGATTAGCTTCATAGGCAAGAACGTCAAAGCCCCAGAAGTTCATCAAAAGGCTATCTCCCATCATTCCACATGTTATATCTATAACCTTCATAGACTCTGATTTAATGCTCTTATAAAATGGTTCATTACTATGGCCCTTTTTGAAATAAACCTTAGAGTGGTATTTCATGCTACTTTCAATATCGACATAGATTGGTTTTTGATCATTTTGAGCTAGTCCTAAATGATCTTGATCTAAATAAAAGCTATAATTCGAACCCATCCCAGAAGCTACTATTTTAGTAATAAGCCCTTGTGAAATCTCTGGACAATTTTCAAGAAACCTCTGCATTAATTCAGAGTCTAAGCTAAGTCTATCAATGGGGAATTTAATCCAATTTTCATGATTTTTAAGCTTAAATTTTGCTGACATCAAAGACCCTTTTATTTAAACTATAGCTGAATTTTCCACAAATTTATAGGAACCGTTATGACTGATAAAATGCCTGATTTTCCTTATAATCCGAAAACTCTAGAAAGAGAATTATGTGAAAACTATATTCCTGCAACTCAAAGTGATATCTCTCAAATGCTTAAAATTTGTAAAAAAAATCATCTAAATGATCTCTTTGATCATATTGATGAAGATAACTTATTTAACCCAGATGAATTTTTTATCGAAGGTATTAAAGATTATAATTCTTTGGCTGAGCATGTTTATCAAATCTCTAAAAAAAATATCCCGCTAATTTCATTTATAGCAGACGGACTTACTCACTTTAGCCCAAGTCCTATAGTTGGAGACATTTGTTCTATAAGAGGATTAACGACAGCTTATACTCCTTACCAGCCAGAAAGATCACAGGGAACTCTTCAGAGTCTATGGGTCTATCAGAGTATATTAAGTCAACTCACTGGCTTTGAGGCAGTTAATGCTTCTTTATATGAAAGATCTACAGGAATATTTGAAGCAATTAAATGTGGTTTGAGACTATTTCGAAAGGAGTGCGAAGTAGTCATTATTGATTCTCTGTATCCTGCTGATAAAGAAGTTTTAGAAACTCTTGTTAAAAATACTGGAATAAAATTGAATTTCTCACCTCTTGATCCTAAAACGGCTCAAGTTGACCTTGAAGCATTGAAAAATTTCTCTCACTGTGGAGTGATTGTTTTTTCTCAAATAACTTCTCTAGGAACTTTAGAAAAAGTAAACTTACTCACAGACTTTGCCATTGAAAATAAAATGAAAAGCGTCGCAATTATTGATCCAATACTTCTTGCTAATAATGCCCTCAAAGAACCATCTCAATTTGGGAGTCAAGCAACTGGAATCGACATTATAGTGGGAGAAGCACAAAACTTAGCACTTGATAAAAACTTTGGAGGTCCTGGACTCGGAATTTTTGCCGTTAGATATAATGAGTCTAATAAAACTCATATTCGACAGGCCCCAGGAAGATATATTGGTAAAGCAAAAGATCTTAACGGAGTTGAGTGTAAATCAATTATTCTATCTACAAGAGAGCAGCATATAAGAAGAGAAAAAGCGACATCTAATATTTGCTCTAACCAATCTTTTGTTGCGACCCTAGCAGGAGCAAATCTCCTACATTGGGGAAGCAGTGGACTTGAGGATAAAATGGGAAAATCTAGAAATAATTTAGAATTTTTCATCAATCATATTAAAAACTTAGAGGGTATTGAGATTGCATTTGATGCACCCTGCTTTAGTGAAATTACACTTAAATTAAGTAAGAACATTAATGAGCTTATTAATTTGGCCCTTAAAGAAAACTTAGAGATTGGAGTAGATGTTTCTAAAAGATTAGGTACTGATCAAAAAATAAAGATTTTCTTCAATGATAATCAAAGTGAAAATGATTTAATGAAACTTATTAGTTTTTTCAAAACTCACTTCAAAGTTCAAAGTAATGAATTAAAATTATTACAAATTCCAAAAGATTTAAAGCGAGTAAATTCTGCGAGTTTCAACAATCATAGTGAAAGTGATGTCGTAGAATATTATCAAAAACTTGGAAAACAAAATCTTAGTCCAGATGATGGTATTTATCCGTTAGGGTCTTGTACCATGAAATATAATCCGTACATCAATGATTTTTGTGCAAGTTTTGAAAACTTCACAACCTCTCACCCACAATCTAGTATAAAACATGTTCAAGGGAATCTAGAAATACTTTTTGAGGTTCAAGAATTCTTTAAAAATGTAACAGGTTTAGCAGGTGTAACCACACAACCAGTCGCGGGAGCACAAGGTGAATTAGTGGGCTTAAAATTGTTTCAAGCTTATCACAATGATCTAAACCAACAACGAGGTATCATACTTATCCCAAGATCAGCTCATGGGACTAACCCTGCTACTGCTCAGGTTGCTGGTTATAAAATTATGACACTTGAATCTACCCCTGAAGGAGAGGTCGATATAGTTCATTTGGATCAAATCTTAAATGAACATGGCCCAAGTATTGCTGGTATTATGATTACGAATCCAAATACTGCAGGACTTTTTGAGAGAAACTTTAAACTCATTAGTCAGAAAATTCATAATGTTGGTGGACTTGTATATATGGATGGCGCCAATATGAATGCTATTGCAGGTTTTGTAAATTTAAATGCTATAGGAGTTGATGCTGTTCATAATAACCTCCATAAAACTTGGACTATTCCTCATGGTGGTGGAGGACCAGGCGATGCGATTGTTGCAGTTAGTGATAAATTAGTGGACTTCTTGCCGGGTGTGCAAGTTCATAAAAATAACAATGATGAATTCTCCACATTTAGGCCTTCAAAAAGTATAGGTAGCTTTCATAGACATTGGGGTAATTTTGCTCACAAAGTGAGGTGCTATACTTATATTAAGGCCCTAGGAAGTGAGGGCGTTAGAAAGATGTCTTCATATTCTGTATTAAGCGCTCGCTATCTATTTAAAAAATTAAAAACTGTCTATCCGACTCTACCGTTTGAGAGTTTAGAAAACCCTCGAATGCATGAGTTTATCTTAACTCTTAGTCAGGAACAGTTTAATAAAATTGAAAGTATTGGAATCCCGAAATCTCAGGTGATAGCAAGAGTTGGGAAATTATTTTTAGATTTTGGCTATCATGCTCCTACTGTGGCATTTCCTGAAGTTTATGGACTTATGGTAGAACCAACTGAAAGTTTTACAAAAGATGAACTTGATCAATTCTTTGATGTCTTGATTAATATTTCTAAAATTATAAATGAAAGACCTGAGATATTAAAAACAGTTCCTCACTTTACCCCTATAACTAGAGTTGATGAATTATCGGCCAATAAAAAGCCTATACTCTCAGAGCACTTAGAAGATGGAGTTATGTTTCGAGATCTTATAACACCTCTCAAAGATAAAATTGCTCCAAAACTTTTAAAAGAATTAAGTATCAATCAGCTCACAGAGAAAATTTATTCTGATTTACAATGATTTATTGAACGTTCTTAATGGCCAAGCGTTGATAAGACTCAATAATTAAAGGTGGTAAATCATTATAATAATCATCACTTCGAAAGCTTAATGGAAGTACCTCTTGTTTTTTAGAAACCTCTTTAAAATATTCATGCAGTCGATAAATTGGTGCAGATGCTTTGAAAGCAAAAAACAAATTTATATAGATAGAGAAGAACAAAAATAAAGTAAATATTAAAAACATTGGTAAAAAGAAGCTTGGAAATGATTGCGACAAGCTTAAGTCTACTTTCGAATAAAGAAATAAACTCAAAATAAGAAAAAATCCAAAAAGAACTAAGACATTAGAAATAATTAAATTCACCTTTAACTTTTTATTTATAACGCCATTTTGATGAGCACTAAAAACACTTTTTCTATTCTTATTCAAACCTGACATATAACTCCTTTATAAGTCTCATATAAATTATCTCATACATTATTATTATTTTTGATTGAAAATTAATATTTATCTCTGACATGTCCAAGTTATTTTATTTGGATGATAATCTAATCTAACCCTAAAGGTGCTCCATGGCGCATAGTATTGATCGCAAATGATCTTTCATGCTTAAAAATTCTTAGAAGATCATATTCATCAAATACCAGAGTATTTAAGCTGGAAAATACTTTAGTCATATTCTCATTTTTGATTGGAATTAATTGAGGTAATAATTTTTGAATAAATTCTGAATCGCCTTCAAGATAAATTCGATCGATCAAGTCATTATTTAGTTTTTTTGCAATTGTTAATTCGCTAATAAATTTAATTTCAATTCCTGAATAATCAAATTTATCTTTAAAATATTTAAAACTTGCTGGATTGGTGACATATACATGTTGAGCAATTCCCATTAAATATGCAGCTGAAACCCAAAGAAGGGATTCTTTGCTTGGCTCGACACTAGTAGCAACTAGGGCGGCTTTTGATATATTTAAATCATAATTATTATAGGATTGTTGACCCGGAATAATATGATTATCGATTTTTTCTTTATTTATAAGGAAATCACTTAAAGATTTAATTAAACTATTTTTCTGACTAGAGTCTAAATTTTCTATCCTTTTTAAAATATTGGATTCAATAGCATTAGAGCTTATATCTTTAAAGTTCTCAGTAACGTCTTCAATATTTGTTTTAACTTGATCACCTTTTATTAGACAAAAAGATTTAAGATAGCTTGGACTTCCCGCTTTAGGTCCAGTACCTGAGAGCTTAAATCCACCGAAAGGTTCAATTCCAACTCTAGCTCCTGTGTTAGGTCTATTTACATAAATATTACCGGCCTCAAGCTTTGAGCTAATTAAATTAATCTGCTTATAAGATTGTGAATAGATACCAGAAGTTAGAGCGTATTCTGTATTGTTTAAAGCCCCAAGCTTCTCTGTTAGTTTTGTTAAACTAGAGTATTTAATAACCTGCAAAATTGGAGCAAAGTATTCTTCTTGAAAAAGACTCTCACTTTCATATTGTTTTAAGCTTGTATGAAATACAAAAGGAGAAACGATATTTCTTCCTTCAGTTTTGGAATTAGATAGAATTTGGTTACTAGATATTTTGTTTTTTATATCTTTTATAACATTCATCACTCTTTCTTGATCTTGATGAGTAATTAATGGGTTCACAAAACTAGCAAGGTCTTCACTTGAGCCTACACTTATTACTTCAAGAGCATTTTTAAGTCTTTCAATGAAAGGCTTAAAGACTGAAACATGTACAAAGACTCGTGAGCAAGCACTACATTTTTGACCAGCATGAGCAAAGGAAGAATAAATAACCCCTGAAAGAGTTTCATCGATCTCACAGCTACTTGTTACAACGATGGCATTTTTGCCACCCATTTCAGCGATGACTTCCCTTTTATAATTTTTCTTATCGATTAAGTGAGTAAAAGTACTAAAAGATTTTTTAAATAGCTCAATTCCAACTTTTTTAGATCCAGTAAAAGTTATAAATGAGATTCTTGGATCATCACTTAAAGACTTACCTATTGAATGTCCATGACCTGGGATATGTTGAAAAATATTATCCGGGGCTCCTGTTTGAGAAAATATTTCATAAAAATATTGAGCAATTAAAGGAGTCTTTTCTGAGCTTTTTAAAATAGTAGCATTCCCACAAACCAGCGAGGCTACACTCATTCCACAAGCGATTGCTAAAGGAAAGTTCCATGGAGCAATTATTAATCCAATGCCTTTTGAAAAAACTTGATCTGATTGAATATTTTGATATTGCCTTACATAGAAATTTACAAAGTCTATGGCTTCATCAACATCAGCGTAAGCTTCTAAAACACTTTTTCCAGATTCGATCATAATTAAAGAGCTTAATTCATCTCGTTGAATTCGCATGAGCTCACTAAGTTTAATTAAACAGCTAAACCTTAAAGAGTGATTAGTTCGCCACTGCGAGTTGATATAGGCACCCTGAGCCTGGTTTATAATTTTCTCAGTATCTCTAATTTCATAAAAATCAATCTCCCCTACTAATTCTTGGTTATTAGGAGAATATATTTTTTGAAAGTCTGAGCTTATAGAAAACTTTAATGGCAAAGTAGATTTAACTTTATCAAAAGATCCCATAAAATGAGTATTCATTTTCTCTTGATATAATTTAACTGGAGGATTACTAAAGAAAGCATTTGAAGTGCTTAAATGATCTTCAGTATTTGTGTTTTTTTGAGACTTCAAATATCTCATTGGGTCAAAATCTAGAAGTGAAAAATTTCCTTTTCTTGAGTGAAACAAAAAACCTGTCTGAGAGGAATTTTCCATAATCCTTCTCACTAAATAACTCATACCAATTAATAAATCACCAATGGGTACATAGTTTCTAGTTGCCCAGTTCATCTTTGAAAGTGCAAAGCTTAAGGCCTCAAAAGTCATATGAAGGCATTGGTGCTCAATCATTTTTTCAGGAAATATCTGCTCTCTTACTACTTCAGCATAACAATGATCATGAATATTATGGCTAGCTAAAGCAAGATCTAAAAACGGTTCCTCTAAAATCTTAAAAATGAGTTGTCTGTAATGAATATCTGTTTCCACTTTATTTAAAAATTGTGGAGCGATATGACTATGGGCCTTAGCTTCAACTGTTTCAGCGTCCCAATAAGCTCCTTTAACTAGTCTGACAGGCATTTTTATTGATCGTTTTTTAGAAAATTCTTGAATTTCCATAAAATGCTCAAAGGCATCTTTAAGATAAGCTTGTAAGACGATCCCGGTATCTCCCCAATTTTGGTATTTAGCTTTAGATAAGACTTCTTGATAAATTCTCCAAATACAATCTCTATATTCAAAGTGTTCTGCATCAATATTAATAAAAACTTTCTTTTCAATGGCCAGATCAAAAATCTCTTCTAAGCGAGAAGAAATTTGATTATAAGAGTATTGATAAGCGTAAGGCTTTAAGTCATAAGCTAGAGCAGAAACTTTAATCGAAGCATGGGCCTTTAATATCCCTGCACAATTTCGTTCACCAGGTTTATAAATATCTTCAAATCCTCTAATGGTTTCCAATACTCTTGACTTATAGTTATCAGCTTCACTTTGGGTAATAACGAGCTCTCCTAATTGGTCAAATGTAGCATCTCGATTAGTTTTAATTAAAGATTGTAAAACTGACTTGGCTTCAAGTACATTTTCTCCAGCAATAAATCGTTTTGCCATAAACCTAATTATTGATTTGATAACGGGAGTTAAAATAAAAGCAGGGATAATTGAACCTATAAGCTTTATTAATTTGAAGGCAAAAATATAAAATGCCGGAAGGGCCTTAGCGGCTTTATATGTATTATTTTGAATTTTATTCTGATCATCTAAAAGATTATCGATCATCTCTAAGAGAGCATATTTAACTTCACGATGAGATTTGTCATGATCAAGGCAAGGAACTACTGCTAAAAACTTTAAAACATGTATACGAATCAATTCATATTTTGATGATAAATCAAGAGAGAAGTTTGATAATTTTTCTAATATAGGAGCATGATAAGAATCCATATAGTGTATGAGTTTATTTTTCATATCCTTTTCATGATCTAGAAAACCTTTTGGATAAAAGTCTTCAATCTCTTTAAGGTCATGCTTCCAGGTGATATACTCAATCCAAGAAAAGTTTGATTCTTGAAAAATATTTTTAACTTCTTTTACAAAGCTAGTAAGTTCACCATCTTCTCGATTTTCAGATAGAAGTAGTTCTTGAGATAGTCTTAAACTACAGATATAAGATTTTTTCTCATTCATGTTGAGAGCAAAATTGAATTCAGAATTTGAAATCTCTTCAAACCAAACTAAAGAATTTTTTGATGATGAGTGAAGAAACTTTGATTTTATTTCAAAGCAATTTCCAACTTCCCGACTAAGACTGTCGACTATTTTTTGATAATATTGAGGGTAATACAAGGTGTATTTATAAGAATTTATTAATAAATCACACGTTTTGATCACAGTATTCATACAATGCTTGACTCTACTAGGGATTGAAAATTATCCTTATTATATGATGATATTTGAGCTTATTAAATTCTTTTTACTCATTTTACTAGTTTCATTCAACCTTGTTGCTGAGGTGTCACCCAGTAAACAAAAAACATATAAGCTTGAGGATTTAAAAGTCTTAAATAATCAAGGTAAATATATCGAGCTATTTGAACACCTCTATGATGTTATCCCATCTAAGAGAGACCAAACATGGCATATAATTTTTAAACAAGCTATTAGTGCATATATAAAGAAATCAAATTTTTCTGAAGATGATCTAGAGATTCTTTATAGATTAAGCATTAACCCAGATATTAAATCCAAGAATCTAGAAAAATCCCTATCAGATAAACTAGCTGATGAATTGGTAAGTAAGCTTGATAGCTCTAAAACAAAAAATGCTGCTTTAATTATTTTAAAAAAATACCTCGAGCAAAAGAAATTTCATTTCACAAAATCTTTTAATATTGGTGAAAAATTCTTCAAGCTCGGTCTAGATAAACCTCCTTATGAATTCACATGGCAATTAATCTCAGAGGCCTTAAATTCCAATGTTTCTAAAATGTATTGTGATCAAAAGGTGGCTGTTGATTTACTTAAAGAAAAGATGAGTTCGATCAATACGCTAGATAATACTTCATCGATTCAGATTCTAGGAAAAATCAACAAGCAATGCTGGGAAAAATTCACTGCAAGCATCTATAAAGGGATTGATTTTAAAGATGAAAAAAAATCTCAGATGTATAGAATACTTCTATCTTCTGGTTTACAAGAGCAAGATAAACATTATCTAAGTATCCTTTATCTTTTAATGTCTAAAAAGGATAAAGAATTAACAAATATCTCTTGGAATAGTCTTGATCACTTAAAAAAGCACCCTGAGCAGAGGAGTAAAATCTTAAAAGAGATTGCTAGGCTTGATCCCCTTCCTGATACCAATTTTAAAGGTTCAGACCAAGCAACTTTAAGTTTTATAAATCAGTTAAATACTTCATTTCCTGAGTATGTGAACTATTATCTTAAAACTTGTTATCAATATATTAGTGGGATTAAGAAGTTTAAGATGGGTAATCCAACTATTAATTGTCGCGATCTTGTTAGTAAATTATCAAAAGAGCAGATTAATCAAAATATCTATGTAAAACAGATAAAAAAGATTTTTTCTTTTTAATCTGTATTGCTTATAAAATCTTAGTAAAATTTAGAAGTGCCTATTAAATTTGGCAATATTTTGCAGCTTTTATGCTCAAAACTCCAAGATTGTATTTGAAGCCCAATTATCAATTTTCATGATGAATCGTGAGATTATAAATTTAATGAAATTTGTATCAATCTTTTTATTCATGGTTTCGTATTCTACTTTCAGTCAAGTAGTAGCGACAACGACAACAACCCAACCGACATGTCCGATTGGATATATCTATGATACAGACGCTAGTCAATGTTCTAAAGCTTGCTCTAAGGGATTCACCTATTCACATGAAAGAGACAAATGTGAGAAGGCCTGTGATGCCGGAACAAAAAGAAATCCATTTACCGGTCAATGTAAGCCTATAGAGTTTGTAGAAAAAGACGTTGGACAAAAAATTACTCGAAACTTCCTTTTGGGAGCTTCTTGTTCTACAAACACTCCAGAGCATAGATATGCTTCTGAGATGCTACACAAAGACACTACAAATATTTTTGGATTTGAAAACTTATTTAAATCTGCAATGGCACGAGATAGATTTGATCTCATGAAAGACCTTAAAGATTTGTTAACAAATACTCAAAAAACAGGAATGCTCGCTAAGAGAAACAATATCACTATAGAATTTAATAAAGAAATCCTAGATTGGAGAAAGAATTATTTTTTATTAGTAAATGCAAAAAATGATTCAAGTGAAACCGTAACATTTTTAGGTAAAGATTATAAAGAATCAGAATTAGCAAATATCGCAACAAACCCTGGAAACATCGAGCAATACTTACTGGATGAAGAATTAATAAAGATTAAAAACAGATTTTATAAAAAAATGAATACTTTTTACAAAGAATACTACACTCGGTTTCAAGCTATTCAAAAAGCAGCTGCTTCTCAATCTAGTCACAATAGTGATTATAAAATAGGGCATCCGGGTGAAAAGTGTAAGAAAAAATTGTGGCGCAACAAGGATATAAAACATTGTTGGTCACACAAGATACAAGTTAAAAACACATCAACTTATTTTGACAAATTAAAAGATTATGAATTTATTTATAAATCGGATCTAGGGACAAAAACTCAAGATGCTAAGATGAGTCTTTATGATTTAATATTTTCTTATGATAATTTCAAAACAAGTAATGGATTCAGTCTTAAAAATAATTACTTTGTGGACTTTCCATTTGATTACAAGATGTATAACAAAATAACTTATAGTGACTGGAACAAATGGGACGAGAAAAAAAACAACACTTATGGATTTCTCTTATTTAAGAGTGATAGATATACATTAGAGAGCTCAAAAAAACCGACCTTATTCAAAGATCTCTTAACACACTATGGTCAAAAAACTCAAAGAACTGCTCGATTAAGCCCACTACATAATGTGAATGAAAAATTATATATTTATCCGGAATTAGGAGTTACCAAAGGCTGCCTTTCAAGTACAAATTATTCCGAGAGTCATAAATGCTATAAATCAGCATCAGTGATGAAAAATGTTGTTGCCAAAACAATGAAATACTTTTTTCTTTATTCAAATAATTCAAAGAAAAGTAATCTAGAAGATATGTTTCAAGGAACGGTTGCACCTGATTCAGCTCACGTTTTAGGTGATTTTGATTTATATCAATATGATCCGACAAACAATAGAGGAATATTCTTTTCAGAAATTTCAAGTGCTCTAGCCAGGGCCAGAAATAGTTATAAAACCTTAGGAAGTGAAGAATATAAAAACGATAGTCTTAAATGTATAAAAACTATCATTGAAAAACTTGGTGGAGCTGATGGTGTTGGGAATGGATTTGATAGAGAACTTAGTGATAACCCAAATGCTACAAACTCTGGGAACCAAATAAATTCAACTGCAAGCAATTCAAGATCAGTAATTGGTAGTATTAATCGAAACTCAAATTCAGCTGGTTCTGGAACTTTTGGAGCAAGTTCAACTACTTCACAAGGTAGCAGTCAAAGTAATCTTACTTCAAATTCTTCAACTAGATCTGGCTCAAGTGCCAACCAATCTGACTCTGATAATCAATATTCGATTCAAACCGCAAATGCTGGAAGTCAAAATGGTGAAGCAGTAAATGCTGGGTCTTTAGATAACTCGATAGCAAGTAATAATGGAAATGATAATAACACTTCTTCCTCAAACTCAATTGCTCATTCTGGAAGTTCTAGTTCAGGAACAAATGATCGTTCAACAAGCTCTACACAAAGAGATTCAAATAATTCTTATAGTGCCAGGAAAGGGTCTTCTAGAAGTTCAAGATCAAATACAAACTCTGGATTTTTTGATGGACTTCCCACTCACGCAACTGCGAACTCTGCAGGTGGAATAAGATCAACATCTAGAGGACCAGCAAATACTCATGCAGGCTTGAGAGCGAGAGGACTCAAGGGAGCCCACTCTGCTTTATTTAAAAAAATCACTGATGTATATGTTGAAAGTGCCTACCCTACTATCTTTGATAATTAATTGGAGCAATAAACTTGCTTATTATTTTCAAATAATCCAATTGCATGTAATCCGTCTTTACTTAAAACGATATAAGCATCTCTTGTAGAAGAGTTATGAAGAGAAGTTACTTTTAAAACTTTCAACTCTTTCTCTCCCATTCCTTCAAGTTCATAATCAACCGCTAGAGCTTCCATAATAAAGTCTTCACTATGGTACCTATCGGCTTTTAATGTCGTGAGGTTCTTATTTTTTAATTCGAGAGTGAAAACATTTTTATGCTTAGAGCTTAATGAAGAAATTGTTATCTCTTCATTATTTAATTTAAGAACTTCTTTGCTGAAAAGTGGATTTTCAAAATCTATGCTAGAACTGATTGCATTTGTGCTAATACATTCCTTTAAATGGGCCGGTAATTCCCCCATGTCAGTTAGACCTTTAGTCTTAAAGATATCTGCAATCTCTTTTGAAGCTTTCTTTTTATCTTTACTCTTTACACATTTCCCATCTTTTAAGTATTCGTTTTCTCCACATTCTAATTTATTATTTGTTGGCTTTTCTTCAACAATAACTTCAACTTTTGCATTTTTATTCATTTTTAAACATTTTCCGTGATGTCTATATTCATCAGATGCACATGGAGTTGAATCAGATACAACTTCTGTTTTAACTTCTTGAGCTGGCTGTTTTGGCTCAACTTCAGGAGTTGAATTTGAAACACTTTGCTTTTTTAAACATTCTCCATGATGTCTATATTCATCTGACTTACATGCTTCCCACTTTTTAGTATTGTTCTCCTTTGGTAGATCAACTGTTTTTGGTTGAGGCATAGTCGTAGGAGTTGTTGATTTAACATCATTGATCTTAGACTCAATCTTAGGTGTATTTCTTACTGGTGACTTTTTCTTTAAACACTTACCATGATGTCTATACTCATCTGACTTACAAGGGACCCATTTTGTAGAATTATTATTAGCTGTTTTTGGTTGTGGTCTTGTTGTAGGAGTTGTTGATTTAACATTACTTACTTTAGACTCAATCTTAGGGGTATTTCTTACTGGGGATTTTTTCTTTAAACACTTCCCATGATGTCTATACTCATCTGACTTACAAGGGACCCATTTTGTAGAATTATTATTAGCTGTTTTGGGTTGTGGTCTTGTTGTCGGAGTTGTTGATTTAACATTGCTTACTTTAGACTCAATCTTAGGAGTATTTCTTACTGGTGATTTTTTCTTTAAACACTTCCCGTGATGTCTATACTCATCTGACTTACAAGGTACCCATTTATTAGTATTATTTTTCTTTGGGAGCTTAGCTGTTTTTGGTTGAGGCTTTGTTGTAGGAGTTGTTGATTTAACGTTACTTACTTTAGACTCTATCTTAGGTGTATTTCTTACTGGTGATTTTTTCTTTAAACACTTTCCGTGATGTCTATACTCATCTGACTTACAAGGGACCCACTTTGTAGTATTATTATTTTTAGGGAGCTTAGCTGTTCTTGGTTGTGGCCTTGTCGTAGGAGTTATTGGTTTAACATTGCTTACTCTAGACTCAATCTTAGGTGTATTTCTTACTGGTGATTTTTTCTTTAAGCACTTCCCGTGATGTCTATACTCTCCAGATTTACAAGGTTCCCAAGAAGTTCCAACATTTAATTTATTACTTTTTCTCTTATTAGTTTTTTGAGTCTCTACTTTTCTACCATTATATTCATGGTTACTATTGGTCTCTACAGGAAGTTTCTCCATTACTACGTTAATAACCTGGCTCTTCTTGTTGTTTTTCTGTCCATTTGAATCATAAGAAGTTGAAGTTGTATTATGAGGCTTCTTTTGTTTTGATTTTTTATTTTTACGTCCATTAGAATTATGCTCTAAACTTGTATTATGAACTTTCGACTCTTCTGGTTTATTATTCCTATGACCATTTGAATTGTGATCACTTGATGTATAATTTGATTCAGCTTGTTTCTTAGGAGCTTTATTTCTTTTACCATACGAATTATGACTAGAGCTTGTGTTAGTCTTTCTAACTTCTTTATTATTTTCGACTCTATTACCTTCATAATTATGATTTGAATTTGTTGAAGTCTGAACTGGAGTGTTTTCTTGTCTAGTATTTGAGTTAGCTTCAAAATCCCAATCTGAATTTCTTTCTCTTTTTTCTTTAATTACTCGAGTTGACTCATATGAATCAATATCTTCAAATTTTTGCTTACATTTTTTTCCAACACATTTTATCTCATCAATTACTCGAAATTCATTATCATAACTGTCACAAAGAACAATTTCTCCATTGATATAAGCTACCCCATCTACACATTCACCTTCGTGACATTTGATATACTCTCTTTTGTCACAAATCACTTTTTCGTTCTCAATATATTGATATCCATCAAGACATTCATCATCTGTTTGATCTTGATTATTATCAGCTTGTTCCGGAGCTTGAGTTTGAGTCAGGTTATCTACACTCTTAGGGGCCTTCAGTTTCCCATCAAATAAACTTGCATTGCCACATGAGACCAACAAGGTAAGTACGAATAGGTTAATTAGATTTGTCATTTTATACTCCTAAAATATATATATAATCATTTTAGGGCTTCAAATCGCTAAATCTCCTTTGGAATGTACTTATTTCAGAAAGCGTCTAAATTATGAACATTATCTAGTAAATTGTTCTTCCAAAATTCAAAATGCAACCTAATAAACTATTATTAGATCATGAGATCACTTATCATATTCACTTTATTGCTATCGCCAATAATAGGTTCAGCTTTCATCAAAAATGGACTAGTGATAGATAAAAATGAACGTCCTAGTATTATAAGGCTCTCAATTGCACCATTTTTAGCTGGAAAAAGGCCCTCGTTTGAACAAAAGAAAAATTGGGACTCAACTAGTTGTTCTGGAACTATTATCTCTAAAAGGGTCATATTAACTGCTAAACATTGTGTGAGATCTTATCCAAGTTCACTAAATTATGAAAATTATCAAGATCTGAGAATCCGTCTATATATTAAAGGAAAACTTAATCAAGATATGAAAATTCAAGGAGTCTATAAAGTTCCTTTTGGTAAGTTCAATAGCGATGGCTCGATGGATAGAATATATTCTAGGTTTGATATAGCTGCCATTATTCTAACTCCCCAAAGTGCACAATATATTAGTGATGATCTCATTACTGACTTATCATTATGTAAAGTACATATTGGTGATTATTCTTCCATGACAGGCTTTGGTTTCACAGAGTCAATCTGGCAGAACTTCAAACTTCTACTTAATTCTTCCACAAAAACTTTCACTGAATTTAATATGGCAATCAACAATAAATCTAACTTATATGTCATGACTAAAGATAACTCTGGATCTTCCTTTGATCCCAACAAGTATCAATTTCAAGAAGGGTCTAATTCTATGTCTGGAGACTCTGGAGCTGCAATCATGAATAAGTATGACCAACTTATTGCAATTCATAATGGTAAAAATGAAGAAAAGACTCATTCTTTTTCTGCTCCACTTAGAGTCATTAAAAATATAGAATTTTTAACTAGACTCATCGATCAAGACTTAATTAATAAAGAAAAAATTGCTTGTTATGCAAAAGTGAAAGACACTAAAACAACTTATTATGGCATTATTGAGTGATTTCTACTTCACTTTGGTAAAAACCCACTGCTAGCTTTTTGATGACTTTTATTTTCACTATCTCTCCGGCAATAAAATATGATTTCATCTTAGATTTTTTTATACCCTTTGATTTAAGGTAGCTTTTTAAAACTTGATGCTTTTCAATGATATTTTCTTGATTGCAGATTTCAAACTCAAAGGAAAACTTATTTTCTCCTAAATACCTAAAGATTACTAAAGAAGATTTTTCTCTCTTGCTCTTTGAATAGAGATGAAAAATAACAGGCGAACTTCTTCGATCTTTTTTCATTTTCTGGGTGAGTCTTTCTATACTTGATGAAAATTTCAACTGAAGATATTGATGACACCAATCTTGCTCACTGAGAGTACATTCAAGAGTTTGCGAGCAAGGGTATTGAACATGATAATTTAGGGTATATAGATTTTTTTGAACTTCTCGAATATGAGAAAAACTCTCTTTCGTTCCGGGTTCAAGGAAGATTACTCTCTCGGGATTTATTTTTCTAATTATATTAGTAGCAAAAACGTCTCCAACTTCATTTAAAGAATTACTAAAAATTAATGTTCTATTTTCTTCGGGAAAGGAATTTATATTCGTCTGAAAAGATAGATTAAAATCAGTATAAAAAGAAACTTGGATCTTTCTAGCTTGCTCTAGCATTAATTGAGATGAATCTATTCCGACCATTGAACCCGAAAATTCTTTAAAGTATTCTAATAAGCCAAAAATTGTTGTCCCAGGACCAGTACCAAAATCAATAATATTTGATTGTGCTATCTCTTGAACTAGTTCAGGACAAAGACGATTTAAGCACGCTCCTACTTTTGAAATATTTGTAGAAAAAAAATAGCATAAATAAGCTGAGATTTTTTCTTCATCAGAGTAATTTTGGGCAATCTGATTTCTCTTAATAGTAAAATTCTCACTCATTGAATTTAGCACTTTCAGTAATTGGTGCTCATTTTCAAATGGTCTTAATGCCAATGAGTTTATTTGATCAAATTCAATAGGAAATTTTAACAATTATCTAGATTCTATAGAAGTATAACTTCTTAGATTTTTCCCAGTATAAATTTGTCTAGGTCTAGAGATTGCCATATTCTGAGTTAAAAGCTCTTTCCATTGTGCCATCCAACCTGGAAGTCTCCCAATAGCAAACATAACTGTAAACATATTAGTTGGAATACCAAGTGCTCTGTAGATAATCCCAGAGTAAAAATCTACATTAGGATATAACTTTCTTTCAACAAAGTATGGATCCTTTAGAGCTTCCTCTTCAAGTCCTTTTGCAATATCAAGTGTCGCATCTTTAACACCAAGTTTATTTAAAACTGTTTCACAATAGACTTTTATGATCTTAGCTCTTGGATCAAAGTTTTTATACACTCTATGTCCAAAGCCCATTAATCTAAATGGATCAGACTTATCTTTAGCTTTTTCGATGAATTTTTTATAATCCCCACCATTTTTTTCTATCATTTCTAACATTTCAATAACTTTTTGATTAGCTCCACCATGCCTTGGTCCCCAAAGAGCATTCACTCCAGAGCTCATACTAGCAAAAATATTTGCTTGAGCAGAACCAGCTACTCTTGCTGCAGTGGCCGAACAATTTTGTTCATGATCAGCGTGAAGAATAAATAAGACATCTAAGGCTTCAGCAACGTCATCATCAATTTTTCCAAACATTAAATTAATAAAATCTGAGCAATAACTAAGAGAGCTATCACTTTTTCCAATCTCTAGCCCTTGATTATGTCTATAATTAGCAGCTGCGATCATTTTTATATAACCCATCATTTTTGGAATCAATTCATCGTAATCGGCTTGAGTTAAAGATCCATAATCTTTTTCAGGGAAAAAACCAGATAGGCCACAAAGAGCACTCGATAATACTCCCATTGGATGAGCTGATTTTGGAAATGACTTTATAATATTATGAATTCCTTCAGGAAGAGCTGAAGCTTCTTCAATTTTATCAGCAAAAGCATTTAGCGAAGAACTACTTGGCAACTCTCCATTTACTAAAAGATTTGAAACTTCAAGGAAGTTTGATTTATCACAAAGCTCCTCAATAGCGTATCCTCTATATCTTAAAACTCCATTTGCACCATCGACAAAGGTAATATCTGATGTACAAGCACCTGTATTTTTAAATCCTCCATCGAGAGTAATGGATCCAGTTTGAGATCTAAATTTGCTGATATCGATTCCGATCTCACCTTCACTTCCAATAGTAATTGGTGCTTCATAGATTTTTCCGTTAACTTCAATCTTTGCTACTGACATAGACTCTCCCTAAACTGTGACTTAAAAAATTTGATTCCATAATATTATAGCTTATTTTGCGAAGCGCCAATTTGTCGGGGACAAAGTGCCTAATATTAGGACAAAGTGCTTGGTTAAAATGCCTCCAGTAAACATAGTATATTTAGTAAACTGTTCTTAAATTCTCTTAGCCTTGCGTTAAGTCTTGGTATCAAACTTGCTTATTAACATAGCAATCGCAAATGCAAAGCAAGATGCTTTGATAATTTAATCTACAAACAAGGGAGATAACTATGTTTGCAAACAAAAAACCAACTCTATTAACTAAGATGCTCTTACTTAATCTTGTGTGCTCTATGTTATTTATTTCGGTAAATGCATTCTCACAACGGAGAGGACCTGTTCTAGTCGATCCTCCTGGATATGCTAATACTCTTAAATTTAAGGCACGTGGTCTATACATTCAAAGTTATGATCGATCAGCAACTATAGTAAAAGTGAAAAAAGAAATTGCAGCTCAAAATGGTAGAGTTTTGCAAGGACTAAAATTAAAAGAAGTAAGTGTTAATTTTCAAAAACTTGGTGGTTACGGTCATGGTGGTTACGGTCATGGTGGAATGGGCGCAAAGGGTATAAAACTTCTTATTAATGGATATGAAGCTAATGCCATTAAGTCTATTAGTTCTGGTAGAAGAGCTGGGATAACAAAAGTTACTTTTCAACTATTAGGAAGCAGATACTCAAGTTCAAGACAACAAAATATCATTGGTCAAGACATTGGTAAAATTGAAGTTTTGGTGAAAGGTAAAAAACTTGTTAAAGGTGTTTCAGTAGTTGTTCAAAAACTAAGAAGAACTAGAAGCGGAGGATATGGAAGAGGTGGAGTAGTTGTTACAAGACCAGGAAGAAGAGGTGGCAGACACTAAAAACCAATCGCTAGAAATTATCTCAAATATCAAAGTCCCTCTGAAAATGAGGGACTTTTTATTTTCAAATAGAATTTACTCACTTATGATCTAGCTATGAGACTTGGATTTATTGACTCCCCTAACTTACAACCTAAAGATTTATTTATTATTTCAGAAAGTGATAATTTTAGTTTTGAGCTCATAAGGACAACTGAGAACTTAAATAAATTTTCTCCGACTGAAGATAAACACGTTTACGAACTCGTTAATTTCTATTCTAGTTTTTTTAATGGCTTATTTAACCTTAAAGAAAAATCAAGCTTTAAACCAAAAGAGATAACCTTCTTTGGAGGTTCATTTAACCCATGGCATTCTGGACATAGTGCTTGTACGGCATTGTTAGATAAACACTTAAATGAAGATCATGAACTGATTATTCTTCCAGATATTAATCCTTGGAAAAATAATCAGTTCATGGATCTAATATCCAGGTGGTCAATATTCCAAAAAATATTAGATGAATCTGAGCACTTGGTTTATCCAAACTTTTTATTCTTGGATGAAAAAAATCCTACTTTCAAATGGCTAGAACCATTAAGCCAAGCTAGACAAGGCCTAAACCTTAATCTACTTATTGGCTTT
>CALIJZ010000014.1 GCA_938017795.1 uncultured Bacteriovoracaceae bacterium | reverse complement strand
GACCTCGTAGGACAGGCAGGAATAGAAAAAACATTTGATTTAGATTTAAGAGGTCAAAACGGCAGAGAGTTTGTGGAAGTTGATGCTTTAGGAAGAAAAAGAAAATACGTGAATACTGATAACTTCTTTTCAGGAGTCGATGCCAT
This sequence comes from uncultured Bacteriovoracaceae bacterium, assembly GCA_938017795.1. Lineage (GTDB taxonomy): Bacteria > Bdellovibrionota > Bacteriovoracia > Bacteriovoracales > Bacteriovoracaceae > JAHDHG01. Next base: position 60,755 of record CALIJZ010000014.1, on the reverse strand, counting down.
CAAGGCAGTTCCTGGTAATAATTTAAAGATCACTGTTGATAAAGACCTTCAAGAGTTAGCAGGAGAGCTCTTGAAAGAAAAAGTTGGATCTGTAGTTGCTATTGATGTTGAGACCGGAGAAATTCTAGCGATGCTTTCAACTCCTTCGTTTAAACCCTCAAGCTTTACAAGAGGACTAGAGCAAAAATATTGGAAATCCTTACTTAATAATCCACTAAGGCCATTATATGATAAAACGATTCAAGAGCATTACTCACCTGGATCAACGTTTAAAATAATTACAGCCTTATCAGGCTTGATAGAAGAGTTGGTTACTCCTTATACTTCGTTTCACTGTAATGGGAGTATGAAGTTAGGAAATAGGACATACCATTGTTGGAAAGAACAAGGTCATGGTGATGTATCTTTAAGGAAGGCCATAAGAGAGTCTTGTAATGTTTATTTCCAAAAAATTGCATTAGAGTTGGATATAGATGTTTTAGCTCAATATGCAAATCTTTTAGGTTTTGGAGTTAAGACTGGAATTTCCTTAGCGCGAGAGACATCTGGTTTAATGCCCTCTAGATCGTGGAAGAAAAAAACTCATGGAACAAGTTGGAATAAGGGAGAAACCTTGTCTTGCTCCATTGGACAGTCATTTGTTCTAACAACTACATTACAGTTGGCCAATGCTTACGCTGCAATCTCAAATGGGGGGAAGTTAATGAAACCTCTTTTAGTAAAAAAGGTAATTGATGCTAATGGAAAAACTGTAAAATCTTTTGAACCTGAAGTTTTAAAAAATATAAATATTGAAGAACATATTTTGAAAGAAGTAAGAAAAGGTTTATATGAGGTTGTAAATCATGAGCAAGGAACGGCAAGAAGGTTTAAAGATGACATTGTAAAACTTGCCGGGAAAACTGGTACAACTCAAGTTGTCTCAAAATCAAAAGTAGAGCATTACGAAAAGTGCGAAGATTTTCCTTATAAGTATAGACATAATGCTGTTTTTGCTGGCTTTGCTCCTTATGATAATCCTAAAATTGCAATTGCTGCTATCGTTGAACATGGATGTAGTGGAGGTCTTAGTGCTGGTCCTGTTGTTTATGGTTTAGCAAAGAGATATATTGAGAAGTATCATCCAGAAATGGTGACCAAGGAAAAATGAATTTATTAAAGAAAAAAACAAAATTTGATTTTAGTTTGATCTTTTGCATGATCGGTCTTTTTTTAATTGGAATTTTTAATTTATATTCAATTACTGAAGGGCAAAGCAGATCCTATCTAGTAAGTTATCAAATTATATGGTTTGGCTTGTCTTTAACGATTGCATTAATGTTTAGTTTTATCAGTTCTAGTAATTTATTACGTTACTCTTATGTGATTTTTTTTCTAAATGTTTTTTTGCTTCTATTAGTTCTTGTTTTAGGGAAAGTTGGAATGGGGGCACAGCGCTGGATCGGAATAGGGCCTATACGAATACAACCTTCAGAGTTTATGAAGTTATCATTAATCTTTGCTTTGGCTCGATGGTTTTCTGAAAAGTCTCCTGATAGAAGTATTAGCTTGAAAGAGACCTTAATACCTTTAGGGTTTGTCTTCCCTCCAATGTTTCTTATCTATAAGCAACCAGATTTAGGAACGTCTTTGATATTATTAATCATTTATTCGTTCATCATTTTTTATAGAGGACTGCATTGGAAATCTATTTTCAAAATTGCAGGGTTGGCCATAGCAGGTAGCATATTGATGTATTCTTTTTTGTTGAAAGGTTACCAGAAAAGACGAATTCTCACATTTTTCAATCCTTATGAAGACGCTAAAGATGCTGGTTATAACGCTATTCAATCTGAAATTGCGATAGGGTCTGGACTTTTTTGGGGAAAGGGTTTTAAAAAATCTTCTCAAGCATCGCTTAATTTCCTACCCGAAAAACACACTGACTTTGTTTTTTCAATCTTTAGTGAGGAGCATGGATTCTTTGGGGCAGTTATTTTGATTATTTTATTTGCTCTGCTTTTCTATCGATTAATATCAATAGCTAAAGATACTAAGCGAATCTATGACTCAATATTTGTTATTGGAGTCATTGCTATCTTCTTTGCACATATCTTTGTAAACATAGGAATGGTTTCTGGGATTTTGCCTATTGTTGGTCTTCCACTTCCATTTATGTCTTATGGAGGCTCCAGTCTAATGCTTTTTGGGATGTGTATCGGTCTTGTTAACTCAATAAGTAGCTCACGAAGCATTTTTTAGCTTGAAATACACTAAGATATAAGTATTATTTTAAGACTAATAAAGTTACGAGGTTAACCTCATGGCCCTGATATTAATAAAACTAGGTGTAAATGAATCTTATAGGTAAAATTGGCTCTCTTTTAAAGATCTCTTATAGAATCTATTCGCATGCCTTATTAAAACAACTACAAGAAAAAGGGTTTAATGATTTAAGGCCAAGCTTTTTGGAAATCTTGATTGTTATTTCTGATAAACAAGGAGCAAGTTTAAAAGAAATCGGAGAAGAATGCTTTTTAAAAAAACAAACAATGACTAGCCATATAAATGAACTGGTTAAAAGAGGCTATGTAAAAAAGGTTAAAGGCGAAAAAGATAGAAGAGAACAAAGAGTTTTTTTTACCGAGTTAGGTGGTAAGTTTCAAATGAGTTTGAAAGAAGAGATTAATAATGTTCAACAGTTCTATTTAAATAATATTGGAGAAATAGAGTTACTTAAGATTCAAAATTCTTTAGCGGAACTAATTGATAAAACAAAACCTAAACAAAAGTAAAAACTCCCGTTAAGTTAATATTAAAAACAATCCAGCTGGTCATTATTGCTGAGATTAAAAAAACAAGTCCTTCTGCTAGCCCATAGGAAATAGATTTTTCTTTATCTATAATATAGCTCTGAACAAATTTCTTTTTCATCTTAAGAGCAAAAATAAATCTAATTGCTAAAATAAAAACTGGAACAATTAAAATGCTAAGGAAAACTTTAAAAAAGATTCGTAACATATATGAATACTTTTCAATATGAGGTTGATCAAAGGATTTAGATAAGAGATAAGTAGTACCAAAAATATAAAATACAAAAGAGATAGCAACCCCTAAGCTTTTTTGAGAGATACTTCGATTAAACTGGAAGCGAGAATAAAAAACGAATAATCGAGCAATTAATCCTAGTAAACACATTGCAAATAACCATAAAGTTAAAAAGATTAGAATTGAATTCTGGGAATGTAATAAAACTGTTTTTATTATAAAAGCGGTAGAAATATTTAAACTAAAGACAATACAAGCATAGGAGAAGTTTTCATTTTTTAATATTTCGCTTCGATAATTAAATTTATGTAAAACAATTGCTTCTATGATTATTAGGGAAATCAAATAGGAAAACATCACAGTTAGAGAGATAATACTAAGATGAATCAAACTTACTTCTACACTTAAGAATCTATTAAATTCAACAAAGGAGAAGATAAGAGCTAAACCAAGAATTCGAGATAAGAAGTGTAGAGTATCAGGGGCATTTTCAAGTAAGTTAAACTCATTTTTTACTTGTTTAATACTCTTTCTATAAAAAAGGAAGTGAGAGTACTTATAAGCATAAAGAATTACACAACAAAAAAGTGCAAAAATTATTCTAATTAAAAATCTATCTAATATTTCTTCCATTCTTAATTATAGTTTGTTTTTAGATATTTTTTAAAGAGATTGCCAAACTTTATAGACTTAAAAATCTCATTATTTTTCGATCTAGGTAAAAATTGAAGAGTAATCTCTCCTTTTGCTCCAAATTCATTTTCAAGTCCCAAAAAAGCTTTCTTTTCTTTTTTGTTTATTTGAGAGTTTTCATAAAATTGCTTACTAGGCCTAAAACTTCCCCAACCTAAAAAAATAGGAAGTCTTTTATAAGATCTATAAAATTTCCAAAAATATTCACTGCTCTTAAAGTACCATTGACCAAATTTTTCATTATCCAAAAAAATGGTTCCAGGAGGCATTGGAGTAGTACTAATATTTTGCTGTTCATCTATATTAAACAGAGACATCCCTACATATTTTTTACTACTGGCAGCAAATCTCCGTCTTGTTCTAACGATAATTTCTCTCGGTGACCGGTGAGCATAAACAATCTTATATTTCTGATAGTAAGTTTTTATAATATATCCTTTGGTCATGATTCTCTCAAGGATAGCAGTGGCTGGGTAATGCTTGATGATCTTTTCTAAATCTTTTGAAGTTCTAATATACTCTAGTCCTAAATTATCTGGAGCAATCGCTCTATTAAGAGAGAGATAACTTACAAGAAGTAGAATATAGATAATGATATTATTCACTTATGATTTAAGTATCTCATTTATTTTATTTAATGCAAGGTTACTTAAATTTGATTTATAGCAGTGTATTCTCGTAACGCTATGATTTGTTGAATAGCGTGAAAACAGATCAGTTGCTTTAAAGATATCGATGATAGATTTATTATACTGCTTTACGACCTTAATAGGATAAAACGAGTTTTTACCAGAATACTTTGAAAGTCTTCCTTGAGATTCACATTTTATATAATCAATGCTTTCACTTTTTAAAATTGACTCTATTTCTTTTTCTTGTTCTAAATCATTGATTCCAAAACGCTCGAATATTTTATCTGGGATATGATTTTTTGTGATTTTCTTTGACCAAAAATTACCACTTTTTTTCAAAATTTCTTGAAGATAATGATCATCATGTTGCAAGTATTGCTCAATGCTAGCTGGGATTTCGTACTCATTCTCAGGATGTTGAAAATATCTATAAAGCATTTGCTCCAGACATACCGCTCTGTAGTGGAAATAAACCATCAAGAACATATGATAACGACTTATTAGGAAGTCATCAAAAGACGTTAATGCTCTTTCTGAAATCCCTAAAAATGCCGTATTGTTTTCAATTGCGATCTGAAAGTTATCAATTAACCAATCAAGGTCAAACTTTCCATAACTAACTCCACAAAAATAACTATCACGTAATAAATAATCCATACGATCACAATCTATCTCGCTAGAAACTAATTGATGTAAGAGTGGAAAGTAATTTATGTTTTTAATAGTGAAGTATTCAGGTGTACTTGTTTGTCCTAAAACAAGTTCAGCAATAGCAAATTCATCAATCCCAAAATCTTTTTTTGCTTGATTTAAAGAGTTTGTAAAAAAACTATCTGCAATGGCCTTAATTGTATAATGTTCATGGGTTGCTTGCTTGGATTCATCTTCATGGATGAGTCGCTTTGGAATCTTTAATTCACTGATTTTAGGCATCACTGACTCGGTTGAATGACTCAAGGGGGCATGTCCAATATCATGTAAAAGACCAGCAAGTCTTACAGTTTGTTTTAATCTTTTATGATCTGCACTTTCATGTGAGTTAAAGAGTTTATCAAATACATTGCCAACGGTATGCATTACTCCAATAGAGTGAATAAAACGAGTGTGAGTTGCTCCTGGAAAAATAGAATCTGAAAATCCAAGTTGCTTAATTTTTCTTAGTCTTTGAAAAAATGGATGTTCAATGACAGGAACTTCACAAGGAGTAATATGAATCGAGCCATGAATAGGGTCTCTAACTTCCACTAAATTATGATAACTTTTCTTTATTGGCTTCTAACCAAGAAATAATATCATCTGATTCATGCATTGGTTTACCATCAATATAGAGACATGGAACAGTTTGCCTTCCAGTATCCTTTATGAGTTTGTCTCGATGCTGAGAGTTTGCCCGAGTATCACTAAATTCAATGTTTTTAAGTCCAAGTTGTTCAATTTTTCTTAAAACCTTTTGGCAATAAGGGCAGCTATCAAAGTAGTAGAGGTTAAGACTTGGCATTTGATTTTCCTTTACTAGCTGCATATTGAGCGTCTTCATCTAGAGGGTCAATTTCATCTAAAGTTTCTGGAGAATCAAAATTAGCATTATATTCCCATCCATAACCAAACTGATCTTCATCAGCTTCATCGTCTGAATTATATTCATCAGATAATTTATGGCGATTATCTTGAATTGGAGCATTCTCATCTTTTATTGGTTCAAACTTATCAATTTTCTTCTCTTCATCATCAGCTAAAAAGCTTGATTGCGTTGAAGGTGTTCCGGGTGCACTGGTGGGCAGTGATTTTTTAACTTTAATAATATGTTTTTGGGCCTTAGTAGCCTTCTTTTTCTTAGTAGCCTTCTTTTTCTTAGTAGCTTTCTTCTTCTTAGTAGCTTTCTTCTTCTTAGTAGCTTTCTTCTTCTTAGTAGCTTTCTTCTTCTTAGAAGCTTTCTTCTTCTTAGAAGTTTTCTTCTTCTTAGTAGTTTTCTTCTTCTTAGAAGTTTTCTTCTTCTTAGTAGTTTTCTTCTTCTTAGTAGTTTTCTTCTTCTTAGTAGCTTTCTTCTTCTTAGTAGTTTTCTTCTTCTTAGTAGCTTTCTTTTTCTTAGTAGCTTTTCTTTTTATAGTTTTGGTAATTTTTTTCTTCTTCTTTGCCACAACTATCTCCCTTGGTATTTAAATATTTCTAAATAAATATATGAGTAATGCTAAATTCTTACAAGTAGAGGAAAGTAATTTATTGATATTTCTTTAAATCATCTAATTGCTCAGTATTTTCAAGTTTATTTAATATCAAACCTCCACTGGTTTCACCCTGACCTTGTGCTCCACCTTTACCTTCACTATATTTAAAAGGAAAAATATCCGACTCAGAGACATGTTTAACTGAAATTAGTTTAGTTGAGTAAAAATTCCTTAATGACCTTGTATGCCTATTTCCTCTAATAGGATTTCTTAATACTCCAGCCTGACCAGTACCCCCAGAATTCTCACCAGGAAAAAATGCACTAAATTTCGCCTCAAGATTCATTTCTCTAGCAGAATCGATAGGATAAGTCTCAATATAGAAATTTCTAAAATCTGGATCATCACCTCGAGCCGTAAAGTATTTTGTTAACTCTTGAATATAGGTATCATGCTCACCATCTTTATCACTATCGCAATCAGGGTCAGCGGCCAAGACTCCTGAAGTACTAGGACCAATTAGAAAGTTTGTAAGTTGACCTATGACAGAGCTACAACTTAATGGTCTTGAAATAAAAAGATCCATCGCAGTCGTATAGTTTTGTACATCTCCTTGAGCTGAGGCAAGAGCCTTGTCTCGAACTTCATACATTTTGTCTCTAAAAGATATTATTGATTTTTGTTGTGCTTCAAAAAATACAGCAATAATATCTCTCATTTGAGCCGGAGTATATATTGAATTTTTTCCTAAAATAGGAGCAAAAACTTTTAGGCCATGTTCTCTAGCAGAACTTTGTCCATAATGATCAACTCTCTCTCCTCGAAATGCCGAGTTTTCAGAATCAGTGGTTGGGATCAAATAATTTTGAGCTTCATAGTCAGTAGGAGACCTAACTCTTTGAATTGCTTGGACTATATCATTTACTGATGGTCTGTTAGGAATAGGTCCTTTAAAATCGGCTAATTGTTTAGGGTCATAGAGACCAACCTTATAATCAGTGTTGCTCAACTCTATAGGTGTATCCATAACATAAATAGATCTCGAGTAGTCTAACGGATTTCCAGATATTTTATAAGTTAGATTAGGGATTACAAACTTTGGATCTTCAGTTCCCGTTAAACCACCTATTGCTTGTGAAGGATCTTGTACCCAAAAATCAGCACTATCTGGAAGTATTGGAGGAAATACAGATGAGTCTCCGCCGGGAGTTGGTCTTAAACCAAAAGCATAACTGGATGATCGCTTTGATGAAGTAGCATCATTTTTTAGTCCTCTTGGTGTAACAAAGTTTTCATTAGTATAGGTATTAAAGATCTTAGGACCAATTCTAGCTCCAAAAGGTTTTGCTGCTGCGTAGGCCACTAATCTAATTCCATCACTTTTTGAAAATGGATTAAAGAGACCATTGAATCTTGTTTCTCCTTTTACGGCGTAATAAGTTAAAACATTTTGATTTTTATCAAAGCCTAGAGGAAATGCTGGCGCCGGATAAGCTGTTTTAATAACTTCACAACTGGCTTGCTCATTGTCTCCAGCTTTTGGTGAAAGTGTTGTAAAGAATATCGCCATATTAATTGGATAAAACTTAAGATCAATATAATATTTGTTTCTAGCTTCGGTGCCACCTAAAATTAATAGATTGGATAAACTTGCTGGTCCGGTATCTGGTAGAACAGTTGGTCTAAGCTCTGTAATCTTTAAATTACTTTTTAGTTCTTCGGCTGAATCACTTCCCAGATTTCTAAAAGCCGAATAAAAGGATTTAACGATTCTTTCATTTTTGGCAAATCCTTGTTGGGAGATACTATCAATATTATCCAAGGTTGCTTCATTAGGGGCTGCGTTAATCATTGCTTCAATATTTCTAATTCGAAAAGCTAGCTCTATTCCCTTGGTCCACGCTCCTGGGCGAGATACGATGAGCTCATTTGGTAAATCTCCACTATTAGTCTGGGAGCGCCCAAGACCGTAAGTCCATTGTTGAGCGGCAACAAAGTTTGTATTTGTAATTCGCGTACAGTTTTTTGCAATCTCAATCGAGATACTATCCTCTAACTGTTTTGTAACTTGATCAAGTCCGGTGAAACCAATATTACTAAGTCTTGGAACCCCAGGAAGGCTATAGAAGTTACAAACATTCGTTGATAAGTTACTAGCAAGACAAATACTTGGAATATTATATTTATCTCCTCCGCCTCCTCGTTCAAATTGATTTCCTAATCGAAAGTTTGATTGAGATCCAGAAGCTAATGGATTTTGGACGCCTTTAGTTGAAAAGTTTCCTAAGACATAATATTTATAAAGCCATTCTTTATAATTATTTCTCATCTCCCAATTTAGATAACCTATATCTGTAAGTTGCCTTGCTTGAACAGCAGCGCCAGACCAAGCTGCTGCATCAACGGCATTTTGAAGATTAATTTTTGCCTTAACAAAAAGTCCAACATTGATAACAAAAGCAACGGTCGTCATAAAAAATACGATAGAGATGGCCAAGAATATACTGAGCTGCCCTTTCTGATTAATGACGATTCCTTTTGTCATAATGCTATTATCCATTAGTTTTAAGCTATTTCCATGATAATGCGTAAAGTCATTAGTTGTAAAATCTTCCGTACCCCTTGAAGTTGAAGGTAGCTATTGCTAAACAGGATTGTTCAACCATTTTGGTTGTTGATGACCTACCTCGGAGTTGTAATGAATTATGACCTACCTTGGCAAATAACAGAGTTTAAAAGCTTACTTGCCTCGAGTTTTTATTATCCAGAAATTAAAAATATTGATTTATTTATCAAGGCCTTGAGCCATAGAAGCTATATCCACGATCATCAAATGAATAAAATTAACTCTAATGAAAGATTAGAGTTTTTAGGTGACGCAGTTTTAGACTTAGTGATTAGCGAAAAACTTTATGATAATGAAGTCGAACTTGATGAGGGCGATCTCTCACAAATTAGAAGTGCTCTCGTAAATGAACATATCCTTAATGATCTAACAAAATTTACAAAACTAGATCAATTCTTGCTTCTAGGAAAAGGTGAAGATAAAAACGGAGGTCGTGAGAGATCAAAAAATTTATCTCGAGTTTTCGAAGCGATCATAGGTGCTATTTATCTAGATTCAAATTACCAAAAATCTAGAGACTGCTTAATAAAAGTATATGACGCTTTTGAAAGTAAAAATAAATTAAATCTCTTCTCAAGAGATATCTTAGAAGACTTTGATTCTAAGTCTGAACTACAAGTTAAAATCATGAAACATTTTAAGCTTACCCCTGAGTATCGAACAAAGAATATGGGGCAAGGAGTTTTTCAAACAACTCTTTGGGTTGGCGATAAATCCCTAGGGGTCGCTCTAGGTGAATCAAAGAAAAAAGCAGAAAAAAAGTTAGCAAAACAACTATTAGAAAATAAAGCAATATTTAAGGAGTCCAAGTAATGCTTATCACCCATCAACACCCACATAACAAATCTATTATGGTTTCATTACTAGGAAAACCAAACGCAGGAAAAAGTACTTTGATTAATAATCTATTAGGTTTTGATCTTTCCATTGTAAGTAGAAAGCCGCAAACAACAAGAAATACTTTTCATTGTTGCTTTACAGTAGATAGAACTGAAATCATTTTAGTCGATACTCCTGGGATTCATAAATCTGGACAAGAACTAAATATTCGAATGAATGGTCAGGCTGCAAGAGCAAGTGAAGGATCAGATTTAAATATTATCTTGATTGACGCTAGAAAAAATATCTTTGAAGAATTTGAAAGTTTTATGAGCTGTTTACAAAAAGATTTAACAAACTCTTGGGTGATTTTTAATAAAAGTGATGTAGCTGAGAATAGATCTTATGAAGAAGACTTTGTAAAACTAAAAGAGAAATACGATTTTCTTGATAAGTATTTTTTAATCAGTGCTAAGACTGGATCAAATGTTCATGAATTAGTCGGAGCTCTGTGTGATAAGGCACCTAATGGACCACATCTTTATCCTAAAGGTGATGTTTCAAATAAGAATATGAGATTTTTTGTGACTGAGTATATTAGAGAGCAGGCCTTTAGAGTTTTAAAAGAAGAACTACCATATGAGTTAGCAGTAACAATTGATAAATTTAAAGAAAAACCCACAGAGGAATCCAAAGTCCAAGCTGATATTAGTGCAACGATTTTAGTAAATCGACCAAGTCAGCGAGCAATTGTTGTTGGTTCCAAGGGAAGTGTCATTAAAGAGATAGGCTCAGAAGCTAGAAAGAAAATTGAAGCGATGATGGGTGGAAAAGTTTATTTAAAACTTCACGTTAAAGTTGCTCCTAAGTGGTTTAAAAATAATTTTATTTTAGAAGAACTTGGATTACCAAGAGTTCAAAACTCCAAGCGTGTTTGGAGGAAAAGATGAAAACACCTGTTATATCAATTATAGGAAGACCTAATGTAGGAAAGAGTACAATCTTTAATCGACTTTTAGGGAATTCGATGAAGGCCATCACGCATAATAGACCTGGTGTTACTCGTGATCGTCACTATGGAATCTATAAATACACTGATGAAAATTATGAAGATAAAGATTTAATACTTGTAGATACTGGAGGGTTTTATCCTGACCTTGAAACAATAGATGATGATAAGCTCTATTCTGTTATGGCTGAACAAGCCAGGATCGCTGTTAAGGAATCTGACCTTGTTTTAATTGTTATGGATGTTAGAGATGGCCTATTACCATTTGATGAGTCTATTGTTCAATTTACAAGAAAAGAGAAAAAGGATTTCTGGATCCTTGTTAATAAATATGACGATGATCGCTTAGCAGGAATTGAAAGTGACTTTTATAAATATGCTAGTGAAGGAATTTCACTTGTTTCAGCTGAGCATAATCGTGGTTTATCAGATTTAAAAGAGCGAATTTCTACTTTTGCAAAAGAATTTACAACTGATCAAGAAAAGCTTTTTGAAGGTGTTAAGCCAAACTTTCAAATTGGTGGAAGAATTTCAATAATTGGTGCACCTAATGTTGGGAAATCAACTTTATTAAATCATCTTATAGGTAGCGAACGAGCGAGTGTTTCAAGTATTGCGGGAACAACCATTGACCCTATTGAAGGGTTCATAGATTTAGATTTTGGTCAAGAAGTTAAATATTTAAAGACATCTCAATTTAATTTCAAAAAAGATGAGATTAGCCTTTTTCAAAAAGTAATAGAAGAAGGGGAAGGATTTATTGATACCAAAGAATTTGATGGAGCAGACTTTTTCTATGAACAATCTGAGATATCACAAGATGAGATTGAAGAAGACTCCGATGAACTATTAGTATTGGAAGCCCAAGAAGAAGATATTATCAAAGAGAGCATAGAAGAAGAATTAATAGAAGACACTATAAGATCTTTAAAAATTATTGATACAGCTGGGATTAGACGTAAAAGCCAAGTTAATGATTTTATCGAAACTCAATCAGTTTATAGATCTTTAAGGGCCATTAATGAAAGTGATGTCGTTATTTATATGGTCGATGGAGTTTTAGGGTTAACAAGCCAAGATAAAAAACTTATGGGAATTGCAATTGAGCGAGGAAAGACTCTTGTCATTGCCATTAATAAAATTGATTTAAAAGAAGAAGTCTATTCTGATAAAAAAGAAAAGAAAGAATTTTTACTAGATTTTGAATATGAACTCCCATGGTTAAAATACTGTAGACCAGTATTTATTTCAGCTAAAACGGGATGGGGAATGAAAGGGCTTAAACAATCAATTCAAGAAGGCTTGATTTATAGAAATAAATCTATCCCGACAGGTGAATTAAATAGAGTTATTCATCAACTTGTTGAAAGAAACCCAACTGTTATTAGAGGACGCGGAGGAGCTAGAGAGTTTAAATTTAAATATGCAGCAATGGTTAAATCTGATCCACCTACTTTTTTATTATTTGTTAATAGATCAAGAGGTGTACCAATGCAATTTAGAAGATATTTAGTTAATGGGATTCGAAGAAATTTTCCTATTCCTAATACTCCAATCCATTTAGTTTTTAGAACAGGTAAAGGTGACCTTACCAAGTTAAGTTAAAAGTTGTTTTGACACTCCAACCTAAACCTTTAAGATCATCATATCCAACTGGGTCTGGGTTAGTAGGACCAGGTCTCCAACTTGTCACGTCTCCATCGAAATAATTAACCGGGTGAATAAGAGCTTCTATACCTAGGTATCTTTTTTTAAATTCGAGAGGAAATTCTACACCAAGACCGAATCCACCTCCAAGGCCTCCACCTTTTTCCTGACCATCTGTAATTGCATTAGGTGAGTCAAGAAACTTATTGGTTTGATACCAATATTCTAATCTCCCAGTGAAGTAAGGATTAGAATAAGTGAAAACTGAGCTTAGGTTGCTAGTATCGATATAAAATCGATAAGCGACAAAAGGTCTTATGATTGATACATCAATCGCTCCAATATCAGCATTATTTGGAAATCTTTTTGAGGAAAAATCAATAGTCATCTGATGCTTAGAAAACTCAACTCCAAAATTTACGGCTGATAGAAAATCAAGGAAATAAGATAGAGAAAAATGAAACGTAGGAAATTTATCGGCAAAAGCTGTTCCGCGGTTTCCAGTAAAGGTTGTGTGGCCTATTCCAAGATTTACTGAAAAAAACCTTCCATATCTATAAAATCTCTCGTCTTCCAATATTTGAGCAGATTCTACATTTTCTTGGAAGTCTGAGAAGATATCATTTCCTACGCTTAGATCATCATCCATAGACTCGAGTATTTCATCTGAGACCTGCGTCTGAGCGAAATTTAAATTATTCAGGCAAAATAACAATAAAATGACAATGCGCTTTAAAGTGTCCATTAGTAAAAATCTTAACTTAAGAGCTCTCTTTATTCTATAGCTATTTTGACAACTACAGTGCTTGGAAATTAAGATAACAGTCGATTATAAATATAATTTATTAGGAGAAAAGATGGCAAAATCTAAGAATGCTAAACCAGTTGCATCAGTAATTGATCCAGCTCAAATGATCGCTGACAATGATGAAAAATTAAAACTTTATTCTAAGTGGGCCATTTTTCTATTACTTGCTGGGATAATCATTTCTCTTCTTATTGGATATGCAAACAACAAGTCTGCTCAATCAGTCGATACAAATTCTAAAGTTATGGGTGAGTTTGAAACTAGTACTTTACAAGATTTTAAAGATAAAAAAATTAATGCATTAGATTTTATTAATAAGTCAAAATCAGTAATAGGTGAGCTTGGTTCTTCGAATAGTTTCTTGATTGCTGCTTCCGAAGCATTTGATGCAATTAAAGAAGATAGTTCAGCTCAAGATCAGGCAATTGGATTTTTTGATTTTTTAAAATCTAAATCAAGTCATGAACTTTCTACTTATTATTATAGTTTGTATTCTTCTGTACTTCATGAAGATAAAGGTGACTATAAAGAGGCAATACGAGTTTTAAAATCAACTCTTTCGTCAGGCTTAAAATTAGAAGAGAAAACATATTTAGATCTTGGTAGACTTTATATTCTAGATGGTCAGATGGACCAAGCTAAAAATAATTTTCAACATCTATTAAAAAACTTTCCTAGTTCTAAAGAAGCAAATCTTGCAAAAATATTTGCTAACGAAAACTCTATAGTTTTAGAGTAAAGGGTAAAAATGAAATATCTTCTTGTTGTCTTCTTTTTCTCTTGTGCAGCTCTTGAAAAAACAAGTGAAAAGATATTTAAAAAGCCAGTACGTGATACCAAGGTACTTAACGTTTCATGGAATAAAAACTTAGATCCTGAATATAAGACTGGTAATTTACCTATAAGTGGAATTACTCCTAAGATTACATCTGATAAATTAATGGTTGGAAGCTTAGAAGGTGGAGTTTATGTTTATAACCATAATGGAATTAATACAGCTCATTTAGATACAAATGGTGCGGTTGTAGGAAGACCACTATTAAAGAATAATATTTTATATTATGGGACCAATGAGGGATATGTAGTTGCTACTGATCTAGCTACAAAGAAAGTCATCTTTAAAGAATTTTTACAATCTCCTGTTGAGTCAGATGTTATTGCTCATGAAGACCTAATTATTGTTAGATTGAGAAGTCATGTTGTCGTTGCCTTAAATAAGACTGATGGAAAAATTAAGTGGCATTATAAAAGATCAGTTGCTCAATTATCTACTTTAAACAGATTATCTACTCCTAAGGTATATAAGGACAATTTAATATTTGGAACGGCAGACGGATACTTGGTATCAGTTAAACTGATTGATGGGGCTCTTGAATGGGAGAGAAAACTTTCAAATAAGAAAAAATTCATTGATATTGATATGACCCCGAGTCTCATTGATAATAAAATTTGGATAGGATCTCTTGGGGGAGACTTTCATTTAATTAATCCAGACAATGGCAATGTAATTAATAAATATAAGCTTAACGCTTCAGCTGAACCTGTCTATATAGGCCATAAGGTATATATCTTTGATGATACAGGACATGTATATGTCTTTAGTCTCGATGGAAAACTAGATACAAAAAAGAAAATTTCAAAATTTAGTTTTGGCTCTGCAAAGTTTTGGAAACACTATTTAGTAGCTTCTACTTATAAGGGACATATTCTTGCCATTGATCCAAGAACTTTAAAGGTTGTAGATACTTTTCACCTTGGTCATAAGTTCTCATCAATCTTTGGTCACTTAGAAACTGATGGTAAATCATTAGCTGCTTATTCCAGTAGGAATAGATTATATGTTTTTAAATAAAGTATTTTCTTTTCAATAGCCTTAAATAGTTTAGTCTTTTGGTCTCCCATTGATACTGATTACAAATTGTTAGAAATTTTTTTTAAGCACAACCCACTTTATAAATTTATTTAATTTGATATAATAGATCGGGCCACGGCCTCAAATTAGGCTAGATTCAGATATTTCCAGAGCATATGAGTTTACGCCAAAATTCTGATCGTACTATATATAGTGGTGAAAACAAAACATTGACGTCCAAATGTTCTATATCTTGTGTTGACGAAAATATGTAATGGCCGTTTACTAATCCTACACCCGTTGGCAAACGAAACATTTTTATCGCTTAAAAAGGAGTTGAAGTGAAATTTCAGAGAATCTTTACCACACAAGGAAAGTCCCCGTATTCAGGAATTGAGTTCGAAAAACGTACCTCAGAAGTCAGGAATTTAGATGGTTCAACATCATCAACTATGGACGTAACTGTTCCAAAAAGCTGGTCTCAAGTAGCAACAGATATTATTGCTCAAAAATATTTTAGAAAAACAGGAGTTCCTCAAAAAAATGAAAATGGGGAAGTAATCTTTGATGAAAATAATAAGGCCATCACCGGAACTGAAACTGATGCAAGACAAGTCTTTGATAGACTTGCTGGCTGTTGGGCTTCATGGGGAAGAAGATATAATTACTTTGATTCGGATATAGATGCTCAAAACTTTGAAGACGAAGTAAGGTATATGTTATGCCATCAAATGGCTGCACCAAATTCACCACAATGGTTTAATACTGGTCTTCACTCTTCTTATGGCATTACTGGTTCTCCTCAAGGACATTTTTATGTTGATCCAAGTACAGGTAAATTATTAAAATCAACAAGTGCTTATGAAAGACCTCAGCCACATGCTTGTTTTATACAATCCATTAAAGATGATCTTGTAAATCCAGGCGGAATTATGGATTTATGGACTAGAGAAGCTAGATTATTTAAATACGGTTCAGGGACTGGAACAAACTTTTCCAATATCAGAGGAGAAGGCGAATCATTATCTGGTGGAGGTTTTTCTTCAGGTTTGATGTCATTTTTAAAAATTGGAGATGCAGCAGCGGGAGCTATTAAATCTGGTGGAACAACAAGACGTGCAGCCAAAATGGTTTGTATCGACTTAGACCATCCAGATATTGAAGAATTTGTAATGTGGAAAGTTAAAGAAGAAAGAAAGGTTGCTTCTTTAGTTACTGGATCAAAAGTTTGTCATAACTCTTTAAAGTTAGTGATGAGTGCTATCACTGAATCAGATATTGAAGGTGAAGATAAATATAAAACAAAAACCAACCCAGCTCTTAAAGCTGCCATAAAGAAAGCATCTGAAGGATATGTTCCAATGAATTATATCTCAAGATGTATTGATCTTGCTAAGCAAGGAATTAAAGAGATTGAATTTGAGGTTTACGATACAGATTGGGATAGTGAAGCTTACAGAACTGTAGCCGGACAAAATTCAAATAACTCAGTTAGAATTCCTAATAAATTTTTTAAGGTTTTAGAAAAAGATGGGAACTGGGAATTAAAATCTAGAAAGTCTGGTGAAACAATTAAAACAATTAAGGCCAGTGATCTTTGGGCTAAAATCAATGAGTCTGCTTGGCAATCTGCTGATCCAGGAGTTCAGTATGATGATACTATTAATGAATGGCATACATGTCCTAAGGATGGAAGAATCAATGCTTCTAACCCTTGTTCAGAATATATGTTCTTAGATGATACAGCTTGTAACCTTGCAAGCCTAAACCTTGTGAAATTTTTAGATCCAGTAACAGATATGTTTGATGTTAATAAATTTACTCATGCATGTGAGATCTGGACAACGATTCTCGAGATTTCAGTTCTTATGGCACAATTTCCATCACAAGAGATTGCTGAAAGAAGTTATAAGTACAGAACTCTTGGTTTAGGTTTTGCAAATATCGGTGCACTTTTAATGAGACTAGGTATGCCGTATGACTCAGAAGAAGGTAGAAATATGACCTCTGCCATAACTGCAATTATGGGTGGAACGAGTTACAAAACATCTGCTCTTCTTGCAAAAGAACATGGCCCATTTCCAGGATATATGTCTAATAAAGAAGATATGTTAAGAGTTATTAGAAATCATAGAAGAGCAGCTTTTGCAAAGAGTGATTCTGATTACGAAGGTCTAACGGTGTGTCCTGTTGGATTAAATAAAAAGTTTGCCCCGGATTTTTTAGTTAAAGCAGCTAAGAAAGCTTGGGATGAAGCTCTAAAGCTTGGTGAAAAGCACGGTTATAGAAATGCTCAGACAACAGTCCTTGCTCCAACTGGAACAATTGGTCTTGTTATGGATTGTGATACAACTGGTGTTGAACCAGACTTTGCTCTCGTTAAATTTAAAAAACTTGCTGGCGGTGGTTATTTTAAAATCATCAATCAATCAGTCCCTGTGTCTCTAAAAAATCTTGGATATTCTAAAAATCAGGTTGATGAAATTATTGCTCACGCCGTTGGGAGAGGAACTTTTAAAGGTTGTAGTGGTGTCAATCACGCTTCTTTAAAAGCAAAAGGTTTTACTGATAAGATAATTGAAAAAATTGAGTCTTCTCTAGAGAGTGCATTTGATATTAATTATGTATTCTCTAGGTTTACTCTTGGAGATGATTTTATTTTACAAACATTAAAGCTCTCTGAAGAAAAACTTAATGATCCAATGTTAAATGTTTTAAAAGAAATAGGCTTTAGTGCAGATGAAGTCACTGCTGCTAATGATTATGTGTGCGGAACAATGTCTATCGAAGGTGCTCCTCATATAAAAGATAAGCATTTAGCAGTTTTTGATTGTGCTAATAAATGTGGGAAGTACGGAACACGACTTATTAGCTACCAAGGTCATATTAAAATGATGGCAGCTGCACAACCATTTTTAAGTGGAGCAATTTCTAAAACTATTAATATGCCTAATGAAGCAACTGTTGAAGATATCGCAGATGCTTATAAACTATCATGGAGTTTGATGGTAAAGGCCAATGCGATTTATAGAGATGGTTCGAAACTATCTCAACCATTAAATGCACAAGCTTTTGATAATTTATCACTGGAGGATTACGATGAGCTATCTCAAACAGACAAAATCACACAGGTTGCCACTAAAATTGTTGAAAAAGTTATTTACAAAGAAGTATCAAAAAGAAAAGTTCTTCCTAATCGAAGATCTGGCTATACTCAAAAAGCAAATGTCGGAGGCCACAAAGTCTACCTTAGAACAGGACAATATAACGACGGGACATTAGGAGAAATTTTTGTAGATATGCATAAAGAAGGGGCTGCTTACAGATCTCTTATGAATTGTTTTTCTATCTCCATTTCTTTAGGTCTGCAGTATGGAGTTCCATTAGAAGAATATGTCGAAGCTTTTACTTTTACTCGTTTTGAACCAAATGGAGTTGTTATTGGCCACGATAATATTAAGATGTCGACCTCTGTTATAGATTATGTTTTTAGAGATCTTGCTTGTAGGTATCTTGGAAGGCATGACTTAGTTCATGTGAAGCCAACTGATTTAAAGTCAGATGCTATTGCTGGAGAAGACGAAAACCAAGAACCTTTATTAGATATGATTGAAGGAACCACGCAAGTTGAGCACGGAGATGGGAGAGTCGGTGTAAAGACTCATAAAGTTTTTACTAAGGAAGCTAATTCTGAAATGAGACAAGCTCAACAGAAAAGACAGACTGCAAAGATGAAAGGCTATGAAGGAGAACCATGTACTGACTGTGGAGCTTTCACGCTACTTAGAAACGGTTCTTGTATGAAGTGTGATAGTTGTGGTGGAACAACTGGTTGCTCTTAGAAATTAAATGATATGAAATTATTACTTAGTCCTTATCTTCAAAAGAGATGAGGGCTCCCTCTCGTGACGCACTCCGCACTTTTTGGTTAAAAAAGTAAGAAAGTTTAACATATCTTAACAAGATAGTTGATCAAATTAGGCTAGAATGTTTCAAATTAAGGAATCCAATAATGAAAAAAATTGTACTTTTCTTTTACATTTTAACTTTAAACTCTGTTGCTTTTGCTGCTCAGGTTAAAAGTTATTTTAATCAAAATGAATCAAAAACTTATATAGATCCATATCGAAAATTTGAAAGAAACGGTGACAACCTAGAAGCAGTTCTTATTAAAGCAGCTGATATTGCCAAATCATCAATAGATGTTGCTGTACAAGATTTCAATCTTTCTAATTATGCAAAGGCCTTGGTAAAGGCAAGAAAGCGAGGAGTTAAAGTAAGAGTAATCCTAGAGGATCAATACAATCTAAGTCTTGCTAAGATTACAAGTGCTCAAAAGAAAAAACTTCCTCAAGAACTTCGATCAAAAGTTCAGGAGCAACAAGACTTTTTAGATGCTAATCGAAACGGAAGTATTTCAAAAAAAGAAATAGAAAGTAGAGATGCCTTAACCATTTTAAAATCTGGAAAAGTTATAGTAAGAGATGATCGCTTAGGTCCTAAGTCAGGGTTAATGCATCACAAGTTTGTTGTTGTTGATAAAAAATTTCTTATTATTTCTTCAGCTAATTTTACAAGAAGTGGAGTCCATGGAGATTTTAATAGTAGATCATCTGTTGGGAATGCCAACGCTATGCTTGTTTTTTCAGCAAGTAAGCTATCAAGATATTTCTTGAAAGAATTTAACTTCATGTGGGACAAAGGATTATTTAAAAAAGATAAGCCTTTCCGTGAGCCTGTAACATTTAGCATGAATTCGAAGAGGACGATGCTTAAAGTTCAATTTGCACCAACTAGTATAAAAAAGTTCGGAATCAATAGTAGTACAAATGGATTGATAGCTAAAACTTTAAGGAGTGCAAAAAGGTCAATAAAGAGTGATCTTTTCGTTTTTAGTTCACAATATTTAGCAAATGAACTCGAGAAAATTAAAAGAAATCGACCATCAATTAATATGGAATTTCTTGTGGATCCTTTGTTTGCAACTAGATATTATAGCCAGCTCTTAGATATGTGGGGTGTGAAAATGAAAAATCCTCAAAATTGTAAATACGAAGACGGAAACAGACCTTGGAGATTACCTGTAAAAGACGGCGGGATTCCTAAGATAAACTCAGATGATAAGCTTCATCATAAATTCTCAATTGTAGATAACAAAACAGTTATTTTTGGATCTCAAAACTGGTCAGAAGCTGCTAATGAAAAAAATGATGAAACCCTAATTGTCATTCAAGATCAAAATGTTGTGGACTCGTTTTTAAAGGAACATCGTAGGCTTTATAAAAATGCCAAGATAGGTGTTTCTAGAAAATTAATGAGTAAGATTGATTCAATTAATTCAAACTGTAGATAGAGCCGAGATCTTTAGCTTTAAAAAATAAAAAAAAAATATTTTAAGGAAAACTACAATAATTCGAGTAGGTGGAATAATTACTTAGTTCTTCAATTGTTAGTAAGTTGATCAAGTTGTTTCGAAGAGATTTACCACTGTTTTGCCGACATTGATTTATTTTCTTATATACTGGGTGGTTCAACATTATACCATTGATTCTATCTAGAGAATGAAGATGATAGCCATGTCCATTATTTCTTATTTGTGCACTTCTTTGTAGAGCTTTCAAGCTATTATTGTTTTCACAAAACATACCTACTGCAGAAGATAAGTATTCTTCTAATTGTTCAATGTTTGATCCTTTAGTAGAAAAAAAGACTTCAGTGGCTAACCAGTCAGAAAAGCTTTCATTGATTTGGTTTCCAACGCATCCTACTTCGCCACTTTCTAGAGCATTACTAGGGATACCTACCATTGCACAAACTTTACCTGCTTTAGCAGATTCAAGAGTACTCACAGCAAGAGCATTTGGTTTTTTCCCTGCCTTTATACGTTTATTAACATAGCTTTGTAGACATTGAACATCTGTTCTTCTTGCTTCAACTGATTTCTTATCATGAAGGCATTCAAGAACATTTTTAAAACTATTATTCTTATATGAAAAATCAAACTTACCATAACTACAAGGATCAATGGCATGTGCTAGTTCGTGCAAAATAGTGTAATAAAGAAAACCAGGACTTTCATGGTGAAGGATATAAGCTTGAATATAAACTTTCCCTTTATAGTAGCGAGCCTCGTAAGAATAATAAGGTTGTTCGGTAAGTGATTGGACTTTACCAAATGAAAGCGAGATAGGTTTAATAATTTTAGTTAAATTTTCAGCATTTTCTTTATCTAGACTTACTTTAAGGAATTGAAGTAAATCAAGTTTAGCATTATTAAATATTTTCTGAACCTTTAGAGATCGCTCTTTAGTAAAGTACTTTGAGTAAAGATAGTTCGAGAATTGTGTGTTTTTCATCTCGATTTCTTTATTGGTAAGCTTTTTATTTGAGTCGAATTGTTTATAATACTTTTTGTTAAAAATTCGATAATTATATATATAATCTTCTTGAGCAATTTTAAATTTATGGTCATATTTTTGATTTAGTTTTTTCGAACAATACCATTCTGATGGTAAAACACATTTTAATTTTTCTTGCTCAACTTTTTGAATATATCTTTTTTCAACCTCACAAGTTCTCTTAAATGGATCGATTATTCTCCAAGACCCTTTCCCTCTTGAACAAAAGCATTTTTTATCTTTTTTATTATAGACTCCACCTACTTTTTCACACTTTTTTCTGTTTTTAGATTTTAAGAACCCAAAGCCTGCATAAGAGGGTGTCATGAAAATTAAGGTAAAAATGAATATAAAAAACTTTGTCATAATCTATATTTTAGAGGCTAAAGTGATTAAAAAAACTAGGAAGTGAATATTTTACAATATCTCTCAAAATATAGACAAACCAAAGTTTAATTAGACTTTCTTAAGGAAGTTAATGATTTTCAGAGCTGCTTTTTCAGAGATTTTAAAGTTAATACTCATCTCTTTTGGGTTAAGCTTTGATAATTCTGAGATATCACCTTGAAAAACAGACAAGACCTTCTGAATAGTCACTTTACCTACACCTTCAATCTTAGATAGGTCGGAGTGAATGAATTGCTTATGTTCGCTTTTATGATGTAGCTTTCTCGAAAATCGATGAGCTTCATCTCTCATTTGTGTCACAATCCTATAGAGTTCAATACACTTCTCTAGAGGGTAAGGATTCACTCTATTGGGAATGAATAAGCGCTCTTGGCTTTTAGTTATTTTTTGATTTCTAAATGTATGTTTCGTTTGCGTCGCTTTTGCTTTAGCAATTGCAACAACTGGAATATTGACCTCATTCTCTTCTAAGACTTTTTTAAATGTGTTTAATTGTTGCTTACCTCCATCAACAATAAAAACATCTGGATAGTTTCCACTTTTTAACCTTCGGGTGAGGGTCTCTTCAAGCATTGCAAAATCATTATTTCCCTCAGGTCTTACTTTTAGGTGATAAGCTCGATAGTTTTTTTTATCAGCTTTGCCATCTTTGAAGCTTATCTTGGCTGAAGTGGGGGATTGACCCTGCCATACTGCTACGTCATAACATTCTAGATGACGAGGCATTTCATCAAGTCCTATTAAACTTTGAAGACGTTTAAGTCCCTTAAAGATGTTTTGATAATTCTCTTTTCGCATTCTTTGAGAATTACTGGCATGTTCTTTAGTCACATCAAGTAACGATTTAAGTCCGGTTGGGCATACTTTTGAAGATATTGATTTGTCAGTTAACGTGGAGAGTAGTTCATTTAATTGCTTCATCGTTTGGGATTCTAAACTATGAAAAATAAATTTGGGCGGATGTTTATGATCAGAGTAATAAGAAAACAAAAGTGAAGGGAGCTCAGAAATAAACTCTTGTTCATTTTCATAAGTATTAAAAAAGTTGATGTTTTTTGATCCAATGAGAAGAGAGTTTCTAATCTCATAAAAGCTTAAATCAACTTCATCATGATGAAAGTGAAATGAAAATAAATCAACGTCAGATAAACTCTTATTGAGTTCTACTTTTTGGGACTGAACACTATTTATAAAGGCATCAATACTTGTAAGGGAGTCTCGCAAAATAATAGCTCTTTCAAATTCTTCACTTTGGGAATAAGAATGCATCATTTTTCTTATATTGGATTGAATTTCCTTTCTTCTTGTTTGAGATGTAAAAAATGAACTAGCATTTTTTAAGTCTTCTTTATAGTTTTCAACATTGATATAATCTACACAGGGTGCACTACATTGGTTCATTTGATGAAGAATACACGGAGATTTACGAGATCTAAATTCGTATATAGAGCAATCTCTAAGTTTATAGATTTTTGTAATTGCTTTTATTGCTTCCTTTAAATTATACCCCTCAGGGTATGGCCCAAGGACTTTGTGTCCTTTTTTATATTTGGGCTTTCTCGTATATATTATTTGAGGGAATTTCTCATTATGGTTAATTTGAATATAAGGATAAGTTTTATCATCTCTTAATCTAATATTGTATTTGGGACCATGCTTTTTTATTAAGTTATTTTCCAGAATTAAAGATTCAATTTCAGTATTGGTTAAGATGAACTCAAATTCATGGATATTTTTCACAAGAGCTTGGGTCTTTGAGAATTTCTGAGACTTATCAAAATATGAACAGACTCTTTGTTTTAAATTCTTCGCTTTTCCAATATAAATTATATCTTGCCTTTTATTTTTCATCAGGTAACACCCAGGAGTCTTTGGAAGAGTCTTGGCTATTTGAAAAAGGGATTCTATTTTTTTCATTTGCAAATATTCTCTATATTAGAGTAGAGAGTTGTATTTTATAGAGAAACTTTACTAGAGGCCACTAAACCTGTAAGATTACGCACTCTCTAACTGTTAACAAAAGGCTTTTGTTTCGCATGGCAACAAAAAAAACGACGAAAAAAACAAAGAAGAAACGTAAAAAAAGAAAGTCTAGCGCTGAGGTAGCTAAAGACCTTTGGATTAAGGGAATTGCTAATTCTTCGACTGATGAATCAAGATCATATTCTGTGAAAAATAGTTATGAAGTAGGAGAAATCATTGATCATAAATCATTTGGCAGAGGCGTAGTAAAATGTCTTGTAGGAAATGAAAAAATTGAAGTCGTTTTTGAAGACGTTGTAAAAACTCTAGTTCAGAATAAATAAATTATAAAATTCTTATTTCTACTTTAGAATGGTCCAAACTGTGGACCAGCATAGTTCGCTCCCCAACCCTGAGAATAAGCTCTCTGGCCATAAGATTGAGCATCTCGTCCTAATGCTGCCTGTTGTTTATTATATTGGTAATACGTTTGCTGTGGATTGAAATATCCCGATGACCTTCCTATCCCACCACGAGTAGCACCGTTGTTAAGATTTCCATTTCCGTAACCATTGTTTCCGTATCCATTACCAAATCCGTTTCCGTATCCATTACCAAGTCCGTTTCCGTATCCATTACCAAACCCGTTTCCGTATCCATTACCAAACCCGTTCCCGTATCCATTCCCGAATCCGTTAATGTTTCCACCACCTTGTCCGTAACCATTAAAACCACCGCGTCCACCGATTCCGCCAATTGCACCACCTAATAAATAGCTAGAACCAATTGCTCCACCAATAGAGCCACCATTGTTTCCATATGGATATCTTCCACCAGCATATCCCGGAACATGTCCATTATATCCAGCTTGCCATGGAGATCCACCTTGATAGTAACCACCATTTTGCCATCCATTATTATGATTAAATACTCCAGGCAAGCCGCCACCCAGATTTAAGTTAAACATTGCTCCCATTCCACCATAAGGATTAACTCCCTGAACACCTTGGTTATAACCTTGGTAACCTCTTCCATATAAACCATTATTTAAGCCTCCAATTCCACTACCTAAGCCAGCAAATTGACCAAATGATGAACCATTACAATTGGGAGATCGAGGAGAAGTAAATTCTACTGGAGGTTCATTATTATTAGCTCTTCTAATATTTTCTTGAAGTGTATTATCATTTAAATTTTCATATCCTTGGATATAAGAATCATAAGCAGTAGGGCAGGCATCTGCAAAAGACTTCATTGTTTTGTGGTTAAACCAAGCCGGTAGAGCAACTCCAAGACCTACGCCAGCAACAGTGCTCATGAAATTCCAGAAACCACCTTTTTTCTTTTTGTTATGTGCTTTACATTCAGGACAATCTTGATCGTTTTGATTTTCATATCTTCTTCTTTGACCTTCTTGATCAAAACACCCTTGAGCACCAACAGCACAACTTGAAGAACCATCAAGTATAATTCTTGAAGGATTACCATCAGTTATTTGATATTTTCCTTGCAAACAAGCTTTTGAGTTTGCTCCATTCATCATACACTGAGTTGTTTGATAATCGGTTAAACAGTTAAAACATTTTCTTTGATGTCTTTTTCTTGTTTTCTTACCTTTTCTTTGTCTACGATGGTAAGCACTACATTCACTTTTACAAATCTCAGTACTTGCATAAATCCCATTACCAGCATCATAAACCTTAGACCCACAATCTCCAGGAACGTATTTTCCATTTTGTTTTGAGTGTGGACAATTAGCTATTTCGTATTCTGTAACTTGAGGATTACCAGCATTGTTTTTAATTTGATTAACAGCATCTATAACGTCAGCTGTGTTATGACATTGATCAAGTTTTTGCTTTAGCTTAATATCCCAAACATCTTTGTTTGATCCAACACAAGATACATTGTGGAAACATGTTACACCGTTTTCTTGGCTAGTTTCATATTTCATATTAGCTTGCTTAGACTTACATTCATCTAACCAATCACCTAAATGAGTTCCGTTATACGGCGATTGAGCAAATAGTGAACTTGAAAAAATTACTATTATTAAAATTGTGTTTTTTAGCATGGTATCATCCTATGATATGTTTTAATGTCTACGTCTAATATTATATATCTAGTATAGGGCATGTTTATTTAATGGAAAATTTTTCAAATCCCACAAACTTGAGTAGAACTATCGGAAGATGAATTCATTACCACCTAGTTTTTCTGCAATAAATTATTCATTAATACTTCAATGGATTGTACTTTTTTGTATTCTGTACTTCCTTTATTATGCAGCTAAGAAGATAAAACTTGAAAAATCTTCTTTCTTGGAAGAAGCAAAGCGAACTGACTTTAAAAAGATATCATTACTCATCCCGCTTTGGTGGGAAGCAGATAATAATCTAGAGCAAAACACTCTAGGATTTCATAGAAGTGATACTCGTTATGATTGGAGCTGTTTTTTTAAAGAAATTTCTTCAAAGAAAAGTGCTTTAAGTTATACGGATGAATATTTAAAAGATCAGGGAATTATTCTTGATAATTCTTATGATAGTTATGAAAAAACTATAAAAGCACAATATCTATTTAAAGATAATTCAACTTGTAACAAGATTGCAGACTTTATTAGATATGAAGCAACTGGCACTCAAAATGAAACTGATCGAATTTATTTGGACATTGTTTGTTTTAAAATAAAAGGAGATGAAAAGATCTATCACATGGAAAGCAAGAGCTCTGTTCTAAATGGCTGTGTTGAAGGTCCGTTTTTTGAAGAGAGTTTGAAAAGTCTTATAATCTCTTAACAGAAAATTTTCTTAATCGTTGAACAAGAAAACTAACAAGTTCGGAATCAGTTGCATAAACTTCATCGATATCATCATTCATTAAAAGATAATCTTTAATTCTTAGTGCCACGTTATGAAGTGATTCTGTTAAATAAAGTCCTGAAATATTTTCACCGCTAAAACTTTTAATAATTTCTTTTCTAGCATGGTTATACATTTCTGTTTCAGTAATATCTTCAGGGATATCTTGTCCGAATTTATCTTGAACTTCTTCTATGGCCTGTTCTTTTATATCTTCTTCTGTTGAAAAACTTACGTTTAATTCAGTTGCTAATGAGTCTATTAGCATTGTTCTTTTATCAATCTGAAATTCAGCAATTTCAGCTTCTTGGAGATGATTCAATACATAACTTCCAAGCAATTGCAGCGTGTCGAAATCGGTTCTCATTCCTTACCTTTTCACTTAATTATTAATTCTCTAAAAGTGTATCGGAGGGCATTGGCTACTTCAACCTATTTATTATTATTTTTTTCTGATTTTATAAATAAAGTTTCTTTCTCCTAAGATATATAAAAGTAGAAGGAATAGGCTTAAAACCAAAAAAGAAAATGTTGAAAAATATAGTAATTTTTTAATGAGGATTTCATCTAAAAGATTAAGTTGTGTGGATTTAAGAAATTTAGCAAAGAAAAAAGCGGCAATACCGGCAATGAGCATCTTTAAATATTTTGTATTTAGGAAGAATGAGGCCTTTAGAGAGAGGTATTTTTTTAAAAATATTAACTGCATTAATAAATTACATATTGTAGCAAGGCTTAATGACATGGCCAAGACAACGAAGCCAAGCTGGTCTATGAAGCTCAATGCAAAAGTAATATTGATTAAAATGGAAATGATGGAAGTGAAAACTGGAATTTTTTCTTTATCAATTGAGTAAAATAACGGGACAGTTATTTTATATAAACCATAGAAAGGAATTGAGAGAGCATAATAAAATAAAACAGTTGCAGTATTTAATGTGTCTTGTCTGGAAAATTGGCCTCTCTCAAAAACAATATTAGAGATCCAATCTGGAAAGACTAAAATAGTAATAGTAATTGGAATTAATAGGGTTAGACTTAAAGTGATTGTAGATTGGAATAAATCAATTGCTTCAGATTTTTTATTGTTTTTCCATTTCTCAGAAAAGTGTACAAGATGGGAATTGCCTAAAGACACGCTTAGTATTCCATTAGGAAATTGGAAAAGTCTAAAGCCCCAATTGAGAAAACTTAGAGCACCTATGACCCCACTAGAAGTTGCTAGAATTGTATTCACAAGAAGATTGAGCTGATTAACAGAAAAGCCAATCATTCCTGGACCCATTTTTATTAATATTCTTTTTACATTTTTGGTAAATAACTTGTTAGGAAAAGCAAAACTATATCCTTTTTTCAAAACACTTGGGAGTTGTATCAAAAACTGTAATATCCCTCCAATAAAAACTCCTAAAGCTATCGATAAAATACTGTGATAGCCCATTGATTCAATATAAGTAGAGAGAAATAAAATAGAACATATTACGCTTAGGTTTAAGAAAGCTGGAGTAATCGCTGGAAGAAAAAATATTTTATATGTATTTAAAACTCCCATTAATAAAGCAGCCAGTGAAATAACTAGTAAAAATGGAGAAATAACTCTTACCATTAAGATAGTAAGCTGAAATTTTTCAGGATCGCTTTTAAAGCTAGGAGCAAACAGTCCTACAAGCACTGGAGAAGCAAAAAAGATAACGACACTCAGTAATCCAGTGATGATGAGTAAAGTCCAAAATGCAGCTTGGAAAGTTTCCTTGGAATTTTGTTTAATTTTAGATTCAGTGAAAATAGGGACAAAGGCAGATGAGAAGGCTCCCTCGGCAAATAGGTCTCTTAAAAGGTTAGGGATGCGGTAAGCTACATAGAAGGCATCAGTTAAGCCAGATGCTCCAAATGTAGCAGCAATAAGTTGTTCTCTGACTAAACCAAGGATTCTAGAGCAAAATGTTGCTATCGCCATCTTGGCAGATGTGAATAAAATTGATGCTCTACTTCTTTCTTGACTATTGGCCACTATATTTCCATTATCTATTGGTTTTAACTACATTCATTTTATTATGAAGATCTAACGTTTAGGAAGGTGAAATTTTATGGAAAATGCTATCGGATTTATGAACTACAGTCCATTTATTGCTGTTGCAGGCTTTGGCTTTGCTGTTTTAACTTACTTTTGGGTTGTAAAACAACCAGCAGGTAGTGCAAAAATGGTTGAGATTGCTGGGCTTATTGAAGCTGGATCAATGACTTTCTTAAGAAAGGAATACACTCTTCTTATTGGTTTTTTAGTGATTGTTGCTATTTTGATAGGAGTTTTCCTCAATCAATCAACGGCAATTTGTTATTTAGTAGGAGCTCTTGCTTCTATGTTTTGTGGGTTCATGGGAATGAAAGCCGCAACGAAATCAAATGTTCGAACTGCTCAAGCTGCTTCGGTTTCTGGTCAAGGTAAAGCTCTTTCAGTAGCATTTTTTGGTGGATCAGTTATGGGAATGACAGTTGCTTCTCTAGGATTACTTGGGGTTGTAGGAGCGTTCATGTGGTTAGGCATGGACAATTTGTCAGCACTTAACGGATTTGCAATGGGAGCTTCTTCGATTGCTCTTTTTGCAAGAGTTGGTGGTGGTATTTATACAAAGGCAGCAGATGTTGGTGCCGATCTTGTTGGTAAGGTTGAAGCTGGAATTCCAGAAGATGATCCTAGAAACCCAGCAACGATTGCTGATAATGTTGGAGATAATGTTGGAGATACTGCCGGAATGGGGGCAGATATTTTTGAATCATATGCTGGATCAATCATCGCTACGATGTTTATTGGTTCTACTATTACTATGAGTACTATGGGTGATGCTTTGAGTGCTATGCAAATTAAAAGTGCAGTTGTGCTACCTTTGATTGTTGCAAGTATTGGTTTGGTAGCATCGTTTTTTGCAATTATGACTATGAACCTTTTGAAGAATTCAAATCCTGCTAGTGCATTAAGATGGACGCCAGTGGTTGGAATCGTTGGATTATTTTTAGGGTCTTGGTTTTTAGTAGATGCTATGGATTTCACTCAGTTTAATCATGCAATGGGACCTTTTTGGGCCATGGTGATTGGATCACTTTCTGGTTTAGGAATTGGTTTTGCTACTGAGTACTATACTGCTGGAGAGTTTGCTCCGGTTAAGGGAATTGCCCTTGCTGGTAAAACAGGTCCTGCTACAAATATTATCGCTGGTATCGCAGTTGGAATGTACTCATGTATTGTTCCTATTTTAATTATCTGTGCTGCCATTTTTTATGCGAACGACTTTGCAGGTCTTTATGGAATTGGGATCGCTGCTGTTGGAATGCTTGCAACTACTGGTATTACTATGACTGTTGATGCTTACGGACCAATTTCTGATAATGCTGGTGGTATTGCTGAAATGAGTGAGCTTGGACCAGAAGTTAGAAAAATTACTGATGGACTAGATTCAATTGGAAATACAACTGCTGCAGTTGGGAAAGGTTTTGCTATTGGTTCAGCTGCCTTAACTGCTCTTGCTATGTTTTCTGCTTACTCAACTGCTGTTGGGTTACAAACAATTAATATTATGAATCCTATGGTTGTTATAGGATTACTTATCGGTGGTGTTCTTCCATTTTATGTTGGAGCAAACACAATGAGTGCTGTTGGTAGAGCTGCTCAATCCATGGTTGAGGAAGTTAGAAGACAGTTTAGAGAAATCAAAGGAATTATGGATGGATCAGGAAAACCTGATACTGAAAAATGTATTGCAATTGCAACTTCAGCAGCTCTCAAAGAAATGGTTGCTCCTGGAATTGTAGCAGTTATAGCTCCACTGTTAATGGGGTTTTTACTTGGAAAAGAAGCTCTTGGTGGAATGCTAGCTGGTGCTACTGTAACAGGTGTTTTACTGGCACTATTTATGGCTAACGCTGGAGGAGCTTGGGATAATGCTAAGAAGTCTATCGAGCAAGGTCATATTAAAGGTGAATCTAAAGGTGGGGAAGCTCACAAAGCTGCTGTAACCGGTGATACTGTAGGTGATCCATTCAAAGATACATCTGGACCGGCAATGAATATTCTAGTGAAGCTTATGAGTATTGTTTCACTTGTTATTGCTCCGTTATTATAAAAATCAATTAATACACATAGAAAGGTTCTTAGATATTTCGATATTTAAGAACCTTTTTTTATATAGAGAGAGAATATGACAAAAAAAGTTTTAGTTTGTGACGGAATGGATAGTGCGATTTTTTCAAAGCTTTTGAGCAATGAAGAGTTTAATGTTTATCCTGAGGCTAAAAACTCTCAAGAAATAGTAAAAAAAGAAGCTCAAGACGCTGATGCTTTAGTGATAAGATCTTCAACCAAAGTAAATAAAGAATTTATTGATAAATGTTCAAACTTAAAGCTTGTTATTAGAGCAGGAGAAGGTACAGATAATATCGATAAAACCTACTGTAAGGAAAAAGGTATTAAGGTTGCCAATACACCTGGAGCTAATAATAATTCTGCAGCTGAGCACGCAATTGCTCTTATGTTTACATTGCTTAGAAAGACAGCTTGGGCAAATAGCTCAATGCAGACCGGAAAATGGGATAAAGCGAGGTTTACTGGCAATGAGATGACCAATAAAACTATTGGGATTGTAGGTTTTGGGAGAATAGGGCAACTAGTAGCAAAGAGATTAGTAGGGTTTGAACCTGAGATCTTATTTTATGATCCATTTATAAGCTCTCACTCTATTGGTTATAATAATATTAAGAAAGTTGAAAAACTTGAAAAGATTTTTGAAAAGTCAGATATCATCACTGTTCATGTTCCACTGGTTGATCAAACGAAGAACCTTATAGATAAGAAATTTTTTAGCTTAATGAAAAAACATGCCATCTTTGTAAATGCTGCAAGAGGAGGTATTGTTAATGAGGAAGATCTTTTAGAGGCATTAAAATTAAACTCTATTAGAGCAGCAGCCTTAGATGTTTTTTTAAATGAACCATTGAAAGAAAAAACGAATCTTCATGAAATAGAAAATCTTGTTTTGACTCCTCACCTAGGAGGAAGTACTCAAGAAGCTCAGTTCAGAGTAGGCGAGATGGCTTATCATCAATTAAAAGAGTTCTTTATTAATGACAATCTTTTAAACGAAGTGAGAGCTTAAACTTTAAAATTGTCTAATTTTTTTACACCTGATAACAATTAAACATATCTGGAACCTTAAACTCTAATATATCCCTATTAGAGATTGGCATCATTCCTGCAATGTAATTACACATATAACTTAAAAGCTTTCATAAGGGAGAGTATTATGAAAAAGACAATTTTAACTGCATTACTAACAACATTGTTTCTATCTTGTGGAAGTGATTCCGATCGAGTGAATAATAATAATGTTGGTTCAAGTGCTATTGCTCAAAGAGTACAAACTCTTGAGAGGTCATTACCATGTATTAGTGGTAGTGGTGCAACGACTAGAAGAAGTGTTGGCTTTATAGCTGATTTATCTAATAGAAATTCTTTTCCTGAGTTAAGGTTTAAGCGTTTAGTAAGAAGCGTTAGTCTTAGTAATTTAAATAATGTAATGGGAACTTACGTAGGAACAACTCAATTTAACGATATCGTAGTAGTTAAAGAAATAAACTCAACTACTGCCGAAGTTCTAATAAGAATGTGTGAAGCTGAGGCCTTTGTTAGTCAGATTACAAGCTTTGAAGTTTTTCGATATAGCACAAGTAACGTAACAGGTTGTAATTTTAACCAGATTACAGCTTTAAATATGACTGTAACATCAAGAACTCATGGTACTGATCCTCAACCAATTATTACAACTTCAGCTTGTGAGCAAGAATTTCAACAAAGTGGATTCTAAGAAAATAAATCTCCGCAGTTAAAGATAACAAAAATTTAACTGTCTCTCATCCCGAAAACTCTAAAGATAGGTTCTTTAGAGTTTTTGTTTTTTGAGGAAAAACTTATTAATTGATAAAGTAATTGCTTCTGCTGATTTGTCTAAATACTTTGATGTTAATATTTTCTTTCTTTCTTGAGCATTTGATATGAATCCAATTTCAACTAAAATTCCCGGGGTTTTTGATAACGCTAAAACAAAAAATAGCCCTGGCTTTAAACCTCGATCTTTAATTTCAAAATTTGAGTAAACAGGCTTCAATTTTGAATGAACAATACTAGCAAACTCTTTTGAAGCATCAAGGTTTAGGTTAATTGCAAGGTCAATCAATATCTTATTTACAATATCACTTTTAGATTGGTGAAGCTCAGAGTTTTCTAAAGATTCAATCTTGGCAACAGCTTTGTTTTTGTGATTGTCTAGATAAAAAATTTCTGCTCCTGAGACAGATTTTATTTTTGAAGCATTGAAGTGAAGTGAAATAAAGAGATCAGCTTTCACTTCTTGAGCCATCTTGGCCCTTTGTTCCAAGGAGTAAAACTTATCATCCGTTCTTGTTAGAATTATATTATGGTGCTTTCTTAGTTTTTCTTTAAGTAAATTTGCAAAGGTAAGTGTTAAGTCTTTTTCGTATATCTCTTTTTTATTATGCTTAATTTTTGCTCCAACCTCATATCCACCATGACCAGGGTCTATGAGAATGGTTTTTGTGAAACTAGCGAATGAGAAAAAAAGTAGAAAAAATCGCATATTTTATCTTATTAAATATTTGAAAGATTGACGATTTCTAATCCTGGGAAGTAATGCTTAAGAATTTGTTTATGATCTACTCCCTTTTTTGCCAACTTTAAAGCACCTAACTGACACATGCCTACACCATGCCCATAGCCTTGACCTTCAAAATAATAGTTGGAATTTCTCTCTGATAGGTAAAAATTATTAGAAGGTATAATTTTTCTTCCAAACAAGTTTCTTAGTTTTGATTTCTTGAGTTTGAATAATGAATTATTAACTGCAAGAGCGACTTGGTTAGAATGTTCATTTCTATACTTTATAGAAATAGAGGTGATTTTTTCTCTAATTTTCAAAGCCTTGGATATTTTTCTTGAAAGAGTTTTAAAAGAAACTTTGTTGAGCCAATTCTTCATTCCAAGTCCGGCGCAAAAAGGACAAGGAACTGAGGAGTAGCCTCTAACACTATTTCCCCAGATTTCTTTAGGATTAAAAGTTCTACCTCCACATTTTGAATGATAAAAAACAGGAGTAAGTTGATTTCTATCGTTAACTAAAACTAATCCATTGGTTTGTTTTGCAGCCATTTGTGCATTTTTATTAATCATTTTTAAGTGACCGATGACTTGATCTTTTTCTGAGTTTTCAATGTGTGAAAATGACTTATTGCTTTTGGATTGCATTTTGTGGATTGCATAACTTCTTGCTGCAATCGCCTGTGCTTTAAGAACCTCTATTGGCCAAGTAGGGTTCATTTCCTTGGTAAGTAGAAGCTGAATATATTTCTCTATATTCATCTTACTTACAATATCACAACTATTTTTTGATCTTAAAGATCTTATGCTAATTTCTCCTGGGTATGAGATATTATTGATTTTAATGTTTTGATCTTTATTTCTTAAAGAAACATAGAGGTCTTGATGATTAATTGCACTCTCTTTTGTATCACAATTATATCTAATAGTTTTTGTACCAGGTAAAATTGATTTCGTATTAGTCCAAGAGTTTTTTTTAATAAGGTTCTTGCCAGTGATCTCTACCTTAGTTGCATTTTTTTCAATAAGAACAGAAATATCTTGATTATAAGAATAGGTGAGTGATGAAAATAGAATTAAAATAAAGAAAAAAATAGTTCCCTCCTTGGAACTAAAGCCGAAGCCTAATAATAGCATAAAAATAGTTTTGAATTATGACAAGGAACAAAGACAGACAAAGTAGCTCGGATAAAGTTGAAAAAAATTCGTCTCATATGATCTAAGTTTAGATAATTTTAGTGTCAGACGATAAAAAAATCATGAGAGTTAAAAAATGTTAAAGGTAGATTTAAAGAGAGAGGATTTTCTAGAATACTTTGGTTCAAAAGAAGAAGTCCAAACTCAAATGAATAGATGCAAACATTGTGACTCCAAGCTATTACTGACTCATTTACCCGACTATGGGAAACTCTCTATTCAAGAAACTATGAGATGTATTGATTGTGGGCAGCTTCACAAAAAAAGATTACACGTACTAAACTAAAAACAATTGACCTGTTTTTTACCAACTCTTTGCTATTTACTGTGTTGTATTATTTTAAGTTCTTACTTAATATAAGTGTTAATTAATTTATTCAAAGGAAATATAATGAAATTATTAATAACATGTTTATTTGTTCTTTTCTCCTGCAACCCTCAAAAGCAAGGTTCATCTTCTGGCTCAGCTACAACTTCTAATTCAGGGACTAGTTCTGCATCATCACTTGATGTTGAGAGCGTAAGAAAAATCTTACTAGAAAATCCTGATATTATTGTTGATGTTTTAGATGCTCACCCAGTAAAAATATTAGACGGTTTTCAAGCTGCTGCTAAAAAAGCTCAG
Source organism: uncultured Bacteriovoracaceae bacterium (assembly GCA_938017795.1). Lineage (GTDB taxonomy): Bacteria > Bdellovibrionota > Bacteriovoracia > Bacteriovoracales > Bacteriovoracaceae > JAHDHG01. The sequence continues at coordinate 25,365 of CALIJZ010000014.1, read as the reverse complement.
AAAGTTCAACAAGAAAGACAAAAAGCAGAAAGCTTTGATAAGCCAATTAATATAGCTTTAAGACCTGATGAATTAATTAGAGGAACTAAAGGAGCTCCATTAACGTTGATAGAATTTTCAGATTTTCAGTGTGGATATTGCTCTAAAGGGTTTCAGACAGTTCTTACTCTTCTAGAGAAATACAAAGGGAAAATAAGTTTTATTTACAAGCATCTTCCAGTTATTGGTCAACACTCGAGAGCATGTGCTGAATATTATGAAGCAATCAGATTGCAAGACCCAGATAAGGCTATGAAGTTTCATGATGAGCTATATGCTAATCAAGGTAAAATTAGATCCGGTGGTCTTAAGTATATTAAGGAAGTTACAGCTGCTGTTGGAGCCGATGCTGCTAAAGCTGAAGCTGATATTAAGGCAGGTAAGGTTAAGGCTAGAATTGATGAAGATATGGCCCAGGGTCGAAAGCATGGTTTTAGTGGGACTCCAGGGTTCTTATTAAATGGTGTTGCTGTTAAAGGAGCTTATCCGGTTGATCACTTTGTTGGAATTGTAGAAGAGTTGAAAAAAAGAGGAAAAGTTAAACTATAAACTTTAAAGAAATTTTTTAATATCGATAGGGGCAACATTAGTTGCCCTTTTTTATTGCCTATTGCACTCTTGCCAATTTCTATCCTTTAAGTTTTCATAGAATTAGAAAAACAATTTAATTTTCAAGGAGAGAAAAATGAACAGAAAAGAATTAATCGATGCAATGTTAACTAACAAAGAAATTTCTAGCTGGACTAAGAAAGATTGTGAAACTTTTATTAACTGTATGACTAACACTATTAAAACTACTGTTAAGAAAGGCGATGATGTTTCTTTATTTGGTTTTGGAACTTTTACTAAAATCAGAAGAGCTGCTAGAAATGGTGTAAATCCTTCAACTGGTGAAAAAATAAGAATTAAAGCAAAGACTTCACCAAAGTTTAAGCCTGCTAAGGGTTGGAAGGACATGTTCTAATTTACTGACTAAATTAGTTTTTTATAAAACAATGAAAGAGAGGATTTATTCCTCTCTTTTTTTTGCTTATCATTGTGTGTCATAAAAAAAACACAGTATAATATATTTATTAGGAGTAAATATGAATAATCTAATAAATAATTTAGAAGTTTCAAAAGTTTTTGATTTTCAAAATTTAGTTACCACTAAGGTTGAGTCAACTGAAAAGAATATTTCTCAATCAATTAAAAATTTAGTGAAGAAAGTATATTCTCAAAACATTGACGTTAATTGCTTGAGTTTTGAAGCTCTTACTAAACAGGAGTCTCAACTAGTTCTTGAAAGCTCTGAAAAAATGTATTCATTATTTCAAACTGATGACTATGAGGTTATTAGTGTTTTGACTAAAGATACGATTGCTCAATTTTTACAATTACTTTTAGGAGTTGATAATAAAAAATCAATTCAAGACTTGAGACATCCTAGTGATTTAGAATTGTTTTTTGTAGATGACTTTTTTGCTGAAATCTCTAATCTTTCTATGTGTGACATTGGAGATTATATGTTTAGGGTTGATTTGAAAAATGAAGTTTCACTTATGTGCTCATTTCATATGTTTAGATTATCAAAAGTTCAAGGGAGTTTGTCATGAAGCAAAAAACGTTTGAAGGGAATTCACTAGAAGAAGCTCTTGAATCAGTTCGGCAGCACTTTGGTCCAGATGCTGTGATTTTAAAAACTAAAAATTATACTGGACTCCAAGGAGCCCTGAGAAAAAATAAGTTTGAAGTAACTGCTGGAGTTTATGAGGAAAATCTGATTAATTTTTCAGAACAAAATAGAACGGTTCAATCTGATGAGGATGAAATACTATCAGGGATTTCTAATGAGCTTAGTTCTTCAGAGTCTATAGAGGAAGTAGCTGAAGTTGTAAGTGAACAGGAAAGACGAATTAATCAACTTGAGATGATAGTCAATAAATTACAATCTGAACTTAGATCAAGTATTGAAAAAAAGAGTGCAGTTTATGAGATAAGAAAAATTTTAAAATCATTTGATTTATCTGAACAAGTTATTTCTCATATTGTAAAAAAAGCAAATTTTGAACTTAGTATGGAAGACTTAAAAAACCATGAATTAGTTTATAACTTAGCATTAAGAGAAGTTTCTCAAATGATTTTGATTGGAGAAGCAAAGTTTTTTGAAAAAAGATCCGATAATTCTTGTTCAATTACTATTATTTGTTCACCTCAATCATCCGGGCAAACTTCTATGCTGAGCAAGATGGCTCAATTAAGTGAAGGATCTCAAATTATTAATTTTAGATTTGATGAGCATAATAGTTTTAAAACAAAAATGTTAGGTATGGATGTGGAAAGTGTTCATACACTACATGAGCTTGTTGCAATGATTAATCAGAAACGAAAAAATCAGAGAAATATTTTTATAGATCTCAATGGACATTCTTACCCTGAAGATCAAACAAAAAAGATTATAAGTTCGATAAAAAATAATTTCTCTAATGTAGAAGTCTTTTTATCTTTATCGGCTATTCATTCAGAGTTATATAATACTAGAATAGCTCAAAGATACGCTTCAATTGTAGATGGACTAGTTATTTCTCACCTTGATGTATGTTTAAATTTATCTGCATTGATTAACCTTCAATTTAACGTCAAGCTCCCTTATGTCTTTTTTGGAACAGGGCCAGTCATTCCTCAAGATATAGAAGTTGCCTCACGAGAAAGCATTATTTCAGAAATCTTTGACCTATAATCTCTAATTACTGAAATAGTCGCCTTTATAACCTGAGCAAGTGATATATTTTGCTTGAGCCAGTTTTTAGTCTTAATCACCTGTATAATGTTCTTAATGACAACTAAATTAAAAGACTTAAAAGATTACCGTGATACTAAGAACCCGCAAGTTCGACAAAAAATAATTGTTGAATATGCTCCATTGGTTAAGTTCATTGCTCAACGAATAGCATCAAGATTACCATCAAATATTGAGCTTGATGATTTAATGTCTTGTGGTGTGATCGGTTTAATGGATGCAATCGAAAAATTTGATTCCACGAGACAAAATAAATTTAAAACATACGCAGAGTTTCGAATTAGAGGAGCAATCCTTGACGAACTTAGGGCCCAAGATTGGGTTCCAAGGTCTGTAAGGGATAAAGCAAAGACTCTAGATAGAGCAGCAGCCAAGATTGAGAGTAAGATTGGAAGAAAAGCTACTGAAGATGAAATGTGTAAAGAACTAGATGTTAGCATTGAAGAATATCATAGCCTTTTAAATCAAACACGATCGGTTTCTCTTTTAAACATAAATGACTCTAGTTTATTTAAAAAATGTGATAAAAAATCAATGAAGAAACTTGTTGAAAATAGAAATGGAGCGAATCCTTTCACTACTATCAATGATAAAGATCTTAAATTAAAACTTATGAGATATATAAAAGATCTTCCTGAGAAACAAAGGTTAGTTTTATCTTTGTATTACTATGAAGACTTAAATCTCAAAGAAATTGGCAAAATATTAGGAGTGACTGAGTCAAGGGTTTCTCAATTGCATACTCAAGCGATGATAAGACTTCGATCAAAACTTAAGTATCACTTAAGTGAAGAAGATGCTCTGTCTGCTGCATAATAGAATAGTGATAAACCTGACTCACTAACTAGGTCTTCTTTTCAAATCATTTCCTCTAAGCGATCATATAAATACAAAGAATATAAACTGAGGAAAAAGTATGCTCGCTAAACAATTTAAAGATACATCAAGAATTTATTTTGGCTTTTATTTAGTTTTTACAATTATAACTTTTTTAACATTTTTTCTTTTTGTTCATTTCAAAAATCAATCATTACAGAGATCTATTAAATCAGCTAACTTGAAAAACAATGTCGCTATCATTGTAAAAAACTCGAGTAAAATAAAAAGAAAAAACTTAGATCAAGCAAGTTTTGTTGAAAATTTAAATTCATTAAAAGAATCGAACCACTTAATCTTAGATATTCAAGAAGTTCTTGGCAGTGATGACAATCATGATAAAAGAGTAGAATTATATTCTTTTTTTCAGAAATCTCCTTTGCCAATTAATAATATCGACGAAGTTTGGAATAATTATGTTAAGAAAAATAAAGATTTTCTTGGATACGTTAAGACAAACAACTGGAAAACATTAACTAGCATCTCGAAAAGAATGGTGGCGAGGACACCTCGTAACTTTGACTGGAACCGTGTACCTTCAAATTTTATTAATGATAACGAAAAAGATTATCAAGGGATTTTAAAAATTGTTGATAAATCAACTCTTAGCCAAAGTGAAAAAGAGTCAGTTAAAAAAAGAGTAGAACGATTAAAAGAAAGTACTAGCTCTGTTCAAAGAAGTTTTTCTAAGATTATTCCTTATAAGGATAAGTATTCAGAGTATCTTAAATTTACAGATAAATGGGTTCAAAGATGGAATAAAGTCACTTTAGGTAAAAAAAGTGTAAAAGGTAATATCATTGGATTCAAAGACCTTTTAACATTACTTTTTATCATGTTCTTATCAATTATCATGTTTTACTTCATAGCTAAGAAGATCGGTGAGTATTTAGAACTAAAAACTGAGAAGAACAACCTTGCAATTTTAAACAAGCTTATTGTCAAAGATGATATTTCTTTTTCTAAAGATTCTAGTTTTGAATACAAAAGTTCTGTTAAGTCTTTACGAGAATATATTAAAAGAAAGACAAATTTTGGAAATATTTTACAAAAAACATTACCATACCCCGCTATCTTAGTTACCGAAGACTTTACTGTGAAATGGTGTAACGAACTATTTAATGAAACCTTTGATTTAGTTTGTGATAATCCCGATAAATTATGGAATTCATTTAAAGAAAGAATTGAAAACGATCTAGATTTTATCGAACAAAGTTTTGAAACCCTTGTTGCAGGAGTGTCCAAAGTAGATATTAATGGAGAAAGGTTAAGGTCTTATCAAGCATATTCTTCTCCAATTGAAATAAGCGGAAAGAAGTATTTAATGATTTTCTTTAATTCTTTAAATGAAGTAAATGAGTCGATTTCTCTTCACTCGAACTCTTTAATTAACTCTCTAGAGAAAATTCTCGAAGACCTTGAAGACGGTAAAATTGATGCCAATGAATTATCAAATGAATTTTCTGTTAATGAGGTTAAAGTTATATATGAAAAACTCTTAGACTTTGTTTCTTATAAGCATAACAAGAGTAAGCATTTAGAAAAAAACATTAATAACCTTGGATTTGATTTAAAAAACTCTCAAAATCTCTTAAAAAAGATAGAAGAGCTTAACGAAGAGTCTATTGGTGTTTATAAAGATATCTCAGGACAGTTTTCTAGTCTGCAAGAAGCATTAGTAAAATCAATGTCATTGAATGAAAATTTATTTCAAAGAAACTCCGAGTCCAATAAACTATTTAATGAACTAAGAGTAGATGCTTTAGATGAAAATTCAGACTTCTACTTTAAAGTTTCAAATTTTTTAGAGTCAAGCATAACTGTAAATGAAGAGTACTCTGAACATGAAGAACAAGTGATTGATTTATTACAGGGGATAGTTGGATCGACAAAGTTGATTGGCTCTCACCTTACAAGTGTTTCTAATAGTGTTAAGAGTTCACTTCAGGACAATGCTCACTAAGAAGGCTAACCTTTTAGATTTACATATCTCACTTCATCTCCCACATTTAAACCCAGCGTAGAAGCACAAAGATTATTAATCGCAATTTCCGAATTATTAAGTATTGAAATTTGTCCAAGAACTGAAAAGAATTTATGCTTTTCTAGATTAGAAATAATAAATCTTTCTTCACTTTCGAATTCTTCGCTTAGTAATGCAATCTTTGCTATCTTACTTTTTTTAATTGTTCTAATCTCTTCAACTTGGGCCTTAACAATTGGGCCAGGTTCAAATATCCCAACAAGATCAGATATTTCAAATCCTTCTTGTTGCAAAATTCTTAGAGCAGGCTTAGTGTTTTCATGAACTTCTCCCACAACGGTTTGAGCCTCCTCAGGGAGAAGGTCTTTTATGATTGGATGGTTAGGCATTAGATCTTCAATAAAGCTCTTATCTTTCATGGTTAGAGAGTCAGCTTGTACGAAAGGAATTTTAAAAAACTTTTTCCCTACTGCTTCCCAAAAAGGAGAGTTGCCGTCTTTATCAACTTGTCCACGCATTTCAGCAATAATTTCTTTTTCAAAAAGGTTCAAATGATTAGCAATGAATTGAAATCTAGTTAATGATAAAAACCTACCGTTTTGAGAGTTCCTATATTCAGGACTTAAAAATAAACTACAAATTTCAGCAGGACCACTAAAAATTTTATGAACATGCATGGCCGTGACTGTATTTTCTACGCCTAGAGTTCGTGAATTTCTAATTTGTTTTTCTAATTTATAAAAATAATAAGGATCAAATCCACCAATTTTAGAAATAATCCCAGAAACTCCTATAAGTTTAGATTTAAAGAGATCTTCCATGACAAATAAATATTGCTCTCCACCAGGTTTATTATTTTCAGCAAAATCAAAACTTCTTTCACTTTGAATGATTCGAGGAATTAAAACTTCTTCATCAAGTGGCAAGGATGTTAGACCATGACCAGCATGAACGAGTAGATCCATAAGGCTACCAAGGTCATCTTGAGTAATTGGGCGAATGATTAACATAGTATAATCCTAAAAATATAAAAGAAATGGATCTTTAAAACTCACCTAGGGTCTTATCAATAATCTTACAAACTTCATCTATATGATGATTCTCTATAGCTCCAGCTGGAACAAGAAACCTTACTCTAGTTGGGTGTTGACCAGCAATGAAACTGAGCACTCCATTTTTAAATAATTTAAAAGTAAAATCTTTAGATTTTGCCGCATCACCCTTAAATAATGTCATAGCAACCATTGCTCCAATTCCCCATGGTCCCTCTATTTTATCGGGGTGAGCTTTGTGAAGCTCTTCAAGCTTTTTACTAAAGTAGGAGTGAATCTTATTAATCTTTCCATCTGGACCCAGGTAACCATCATTTATAAGACTATTAATAACAAAATAACTGGCATTAATAGCAGTAGAAGAGGAAGTGAATGTTTGAGAAATTAATCCAGGTCTTGGTTTATGGTTGCCTCGATATATAGTGGCACATGTTTGCGAGTTTTTACCAATAGTTACAAAATCTACATATTTATCTAGACCAAAATATTGAAATGCAAAGAGTTTTTCAGTTCTTCCAAAACTTTGAACTTCATCAATAATAATAGAAATATTATTCTCTCTACAAATAGTAAAAAGTTTTTCAAAGTATTCAGTATTTCCTAGCCAAGAACCAGCTTCACCTTGAATGACTTCACATAAAATAGCTGCATGTTTACCAGGATATCTCGTTATATAACCTGCAAGAGCACACTCCATTCTATCGAGCGAGCCTTTATGATCTTTTTCATCATAAAAGGGAAGATAGTCTACACAAAATGCTTCCGGTAAACCATCTCTATATTTTGCTTTATCTGTGATACCAGCAACTGCGATCGTTCTCCCATGAAAACATTTATTAAAAGCGAGCACTCTATCGGCGGGATGATTTTTTTGAAAAGCCATTTTTAGAGCATTCTCAACTGCCATCACTCCTGAGGAGGTTAAAACAACATGAGATAAGTCTGCACCATAAATATTTGCTTGAGTTAATAAAAGATCTATTAATTTCTCTGAATCAGTATTTTGCTGAAGGTTTCCTTGCATAACTGTATTACTGATCGCTCCATCAATTAAGGATTCCATCAGCCCAGGGTGTGAGTGTCCAAAATAATGAACACCAATACCAGTAATGAAATCATACTTTGTTGAACCATCAGCAAGCTCTACAAAAGGACCTTTACCAAAGCCACTTCCAATATAATCATAAAATAATTTTCCCCCTCTATTTTCTGAAAGCTTTTTGATGAGCTCTTGATAGCTTTTAGGGTCAGAACTAGGCATAAGTCCTGTGATCTTTTCTTGATGAGACTTTAGGGCCTCTTTAATGAGCTTTTTAGCCTCTTTTACCTTTGGGTCGCTATGGAATTGTTTTGAAATAGTCATATCTTGTTCCTAAATAATAAAAATTGAGTGTTCTATTAAATATGCTTTAACTTAGATATAACTATATCACCTAATTTTTCAGATAGATATATTTTTAGAAACGGAGCAATAAATGGCCAAGAAAAAGAGCAGAGTAAAAAGTAAAAAATCAAAGTCTAAAGCAGTAAAAAAGAAAGCAAAAAAGGCTAGTAAAAAGACTAGTAAAAAGACTAGTAAAAAGACTATGAAAAAGAGTCCTAAAAAAGTTGCAAAAAAATTTCCAACTCCTTCAAAAGAAGTTTATCTAAAGCCTGGCAAACACTTCGATATAAAGAAAACGAACAAAAAAACTTTAATCGATTGGTATAAAATATTAATTCTCGGAAGAATGGTTGATGAAAGAGCTCCAAATTACTTAAAGCAAGCTCTTGGTTGGTCGTACCACGCACCTTGTGCTGGTCATGATGGAATTCAATTAGCTGTTGGACAAGTTTTTGATAAAAAAACAGATCATATGTTTCCATATTATAGAGATATGATGACGGCTCACTCAGCAGGAATGAGCGCGACTGAATTAATTTTAAACGGACTTTCAAAAGCTGATGATCTTGCTAGTGGTGGACGACATATGTCTAATCACTTTGCTAAGCCTGAGTGGAATATTCACAATGTATCAAGTTGTACAGGAAATCATATTTTACACGCTGTAGGTGTTGGTCGAGCAATGAAGTATTATAATCACTCAGGAGTTGTTATTAATTCTCAAGGTGAATCCTCATTAAGTGAGGGCTATTGTTACGAAGCCATTAATGGTGCTAGTAAAGAAAAACTCCCTGTGATTTTTGTTATTCAAGATAATGGTTATGGAATCTCTGTTCCTAAGCGTGATCAAACAGCACATGAAAAGTACGCAGATAATTTTTCTGGTTTTTTAAATTTAAAAATTGTTCATTGTGATGGAACTGATATTTTTGATTCAATGAATGCGATGAAAACTGCTAAAGATCACGCTCTTAAATATAGTGAGCCCGTCATTGTTCATGCGATGTGCGTGAGAATGGGGAGTCATTCTAACTCAGATAAGCACGAGCTTTATAGGTCTGAAAAAGAAATCGCTGAGGCGGTTGCTCAAGATCCTATTCCACGTTATGAAAAAGCACTTTTAAAGCAGAAAGTTTTAACAAAAAAAGACATAGAAAAAATAAAAAATGAATGTAAAGACGAGTTAATGAAGGCTCACAAGGAAGGAGTTGCAGCTCCGCACCCAAGTGCAGATTCGATTTATGACTTTGTAATCCCTGAGCCCTATGAGGGAGATAAATTTGGTGATGGGACTCATGATGAAGATGGTGAGCCGATTAAGTTTATTGACGCACTAAATACAACATTGAAAGAAGAGTTTAGACATAACCCTGATACTTTTATTTGGGGACAAGACATGGCTAATGGAGACAAAGGAGGAATCTTTAATGTTTCTAAAGGGATGCAAAAAGAGTTTGGAATAGAGCGAGTTTTTAACGGGCCTATTGCTGAGGACTTTATTTTAGGAACGGCAAACGGAGTTTCTAGGTTTAATGATAAAATCAGAGTAGTGGTTGAAGGCGCTGAATTTGCAGATTATTTTTGGCCTGCCATGGAACAATTAGTAGATTCAAGCCACGACTATTGGAGATCAAATGGAGCGTTTTCACCAAACGTAACTGTGCGAATAGCTTCTGGTGGTTATATCGGTGGGGGATTATATCACTCGCAAAATATTGAAGGGACTTTAACAACATTTCCTGGGATACGAGTAGTTGTTCCGGCCTTTGCTGACGATGCGGCAGGTCTACTTAGAACTTCAATGAGATCTAGAGGAATGACAATGTTTTTAGAGCCTAAAGCACTTTATAATTCTAAGGATGCGATAAGCGTGGTGCCGGAAGGTTTTGAAGTACCTTTTGGAAAGGCTCGAGTGAGAAGAGAAGGAAGTGACTTAACTCTTATTACTTATGGGAATACTGTTCATCATTGTTTGAAAGTTGCTGAGGAATTGAGTGATCAATATAATATTGAAGTCTTAGATTTAAGATCTCTTAGTCCGTTAGATGAAGATGCAATCATAGAAACAGTTAAGAAATGTTCTAGAGCTTTAGTGGTTCATGAAGATAAGGTTTTTGCTGGATTCGGAGGCGAGATTGTTTCTTTGATTAATGAAAAATGTTTTGAATTCTTAGATGCACCTGTATTAAGAGTAGGAGCTACGTTTACTCCGGTTGGTTTTAATCGAATATTAGAGCGTGCTATCTTACCAGATGCTAATAGAGTTAAAGAGAAAGTTTTAGAAGTATTAGACTATTAGGAGAAACTCCGGATATCATTTTTAATTTAAGTTCGTTTGGGAATTACTATTATTGCTTTTCGAGAAATCAAATAATGAAAAAGTATCAATTTAAAGGCAAGCTTTGGATAAGCAAAGGAACCGGAGGATGGTACTTTGTTACTTTACCTAGAGGACTCTCTCAAGAGATTAGAAAGTATCATGGAGAAAATGAAGAAGGTTGGGGACGATTAAAAGTTAAGGCCTGTTTAAATGAAACTAAATGGGACAGTGCTATTTGGTATGACTCTAAAGAAAGTGAATCCTACTTATTGCCTTTAAAAGCAGCAATTCGGAAGAAGCATAAGTTAACAATTGGTATAGAAATTAGCTTGAAACTACTAATTTAACTCTTAATATTGAAAACTTAGTCTTTACTTTTATAAGATTGTACAAGAACTAGAACAAAGAGAATGGCGTGATTTATAAGTCTTTTCATTTAAGCTCCTAGCTATATATTTAAACTGAAAACAATATATCACGGTGCGTTATCGGAGTCCACATAATTAGATAAGTACTGAATTTATTACACTTTTGGCTTTGAAAATTATCGTTTATTGATGAGATAAACTCCTAAAATAACGAATAAAAGACCGATAAATAAACTGAGGTGTGGAGTTTCATTTAGAAAGAGAGCACCGAAACTAACACCAAAAACCGGGACAAAATTTATAAAAGCAGCTGCCCTGCTAGCACCTATTTTTTGAATCCCTTGATAATAGAGTATAAAGCCAACAGATGTTCCTAAAGCTCCTAGATATAATAAGTGAAACCAGGAATCTATTGGGATTTCTTTAAGAGTTAATACGTTTATAGAACTAAAAGGAAATAGGAGAATCGTTCCAATGATGATGGCAATTGTATTAGCAAAAAGTGCTGAAACTTTTTTAAGTATAACCTTTCCTAATAAAGAGTAGAGAACCCAAGAAAGAGCAGCACAAAATAAATATAACTCACCTTGTTTTAACCCTATCGATAAAAGAGTTAAATAATCAAATTTAGTGATAACTGTTAATACTCCAAAGAATGCTAGGGCTATTCCAAAGGATTTTTTCAGAGAAAGTTTTTCATTAAGAAAAATAGAAGCCAATAAAACAGTCAGGGTAGGATTACTTGCAATAATAATTGAAGCCTTACTCGCCTGAATTGTTTTGAGACCAGAGAAAAAGAAAAAATTATAAGAAAACACTCCTAATATTCCAAGTAATAAAAGAATAAAATAATCTCTTAGATTAAGAAGTTTAAAATATTTAAAATCCTTAAATGAAAAAAATAATAAAATAATAGAAGCAATAAAAAATCTGAGAAAAGAAATATTAAAAGCAGACATGTCCTGAGCTAGAATGCGTCCTGAAATAAATGTCCCACCCCAAAGGAGCATGACAAAGATGAGCTTTAAAGACTCATTGATCATTTATTAATCGTGGATAAATCAACGCAAGAAGTTGAGGATAGGCTTTATAATTATCTATGATCGTTATAGCACCTTTTTTCATACTAGTGTGAATTTGCTTTTGAAAGATGTGGTCAATTATTGCTGGAATTTCTGACCCGTGTCCAACATAAGCTATATTTTTTTCTTTTTGTCTTTTTAAAAAATCTAGCATTTTTTTTGGAGCATTTCCTTCATTTAATTCAGTATGATAGGTGAAGTCTGTATCGATTTTTGCACTAAGAAGTTTTGCAGTTTCTACAGTTCTTAATAGAGAACTCGAGTAGATATGGTCAATTTCATGAATGATTTTTAAATGTTCAATCATATTTTTAAATTCTAAAATACCTTCTTCTCTTAAAGGTCTATCAAAATCACTGTTGAGGTGATTCCAATCTATTCTTCGAATTGCTTTTGCATGTCTAATAAGAAAAAGTTTCATAAAAATATTCTCAGTATAATATCACTTAGAGTTTTTCTTTATATATAAAGGTCTATCTTTTATTTCATTGAATAATTCAGCAATATATTCTCCGATCACACCTAGAACAATTAAGTTTAAACCACCGAAAAATCCAACCATACATACTAGTGTAACAAAACCAGGAACTGCATTGCCAAAAATTATTTTTGAAAGAATAACATAGAGAATATAAAGAAATGATAATGAGGCAAAAAAGCTTCCAACCATTACCCAGATTTTTAAAGGAGCACTACTAAATGATATAAAGCCTTTTCTTGCATAAGCAGAAATTTGAGAGGGAGAAAAACTTGTTACTCCTGCACTTCTTTTACCAACCTTGAATTTAATATATTCAGTCTTAAATCCATGCCAGGAAAGTAAACCTCTAATAAATCGCTCTTTTTCATTCATACTATTCATAGCATCAATGACTTCTCTTTTCATCATACAGAAGTCAGTAGCATTTTCAGGGAAGTAGATACTTGAATATTTATTTAAAAAAGTATGAAAGACTTTTCTCATGATTCCTTTCATCAATGTTTGGTGAGTACCTTCTCTAACCCCTGATACTTGATATATTTCTGGATTTTGTAAGATTTTAAAAAAATCTTTAATTGTAGCTGGAGGGTGTTCAAGGTCTACATCAATTAAAACAGCATAGTCTCCGATACATTCTTTAAGGCCAGCTGACATCGCAGCATCTTTTCCAAAGTTTCTAGAGAAATTAATTGTTTTAATTTTAGGGTTTATTTTAATTGCTGCTTCTACTTGGACTTCTGTCTCATCACTACTACCATCATTAACAAAAATAATTTCATAATCTTCACCTATATCTGCTAATACAGGTTGTGCTGTGGACACAAAAGTCTGAATACATTCAGCTTCATTAAATACAGGAACGATAATACTAATCATATAAACTCTTTATTCCTAAATAGGATAAAGATCAGTATAAACAATGTAAATATACTTATATAAGGCGTTACTTTCGATATGAAAGACCCTGTAAACTGAATTCTCGTTTTATTGCTCTTTGGTGAGATACCAATGAAGAACGGATACATTTTTTCTAATTTTTCTCCATTGAGTGATTTGAGATAAGGATGATAGGAGTATTTCAAAAAATGCTTTTTATTTGGACAATCAGTATGTAAATCCATTCCATGAAAGTCTACACTCACTCTTGCATTGCAGCCTTGAATTTCATCTACTGAAGGAGACTTTTGTTTATCTCTGAAGTTGTAATAAGACTCTGTAAAATTTTTAGGAAATAAGTAAGTATTATCATTGATGATATTAACCATCTTAGTTTTATTTTTTAATGACCAAATTTCAAAAGGTTGAACTTCTGCAATTTTATTAAAGTATTGATTGTCTTTAAATTTACTTTTAGCAACTTTATCTACAAGAATGACTGACTGTCCTCCAAGGAATGAAAACTTATGATGAAAGTGTTCAAGGTTTAAAATGTCACATTTGTATTTATATCCAAAGACACAACTTGGTTTATCACTCACATATCCCTGCATCAACATAGCAAAAGGTGAGAATTTGTGAGCTTCAGAGAATAAACTCTCAAAGGTTGCTCGATTGGCAAGAAGACCTAAGCTTTCAAAAACTCTTGTTGTTCCAGCTCCATTTAAGACTGGGTGATGTTCGTAGAGAACTCTTGGATCTGATAAGTTGCCATCTATTTGAGTAAGAAGTTTCTTGGCCTTCTGGAAGAGAGCTTTTTTCTCCCACCCTGAATAATTCCACTTGGCCCAGCTTTTAGTATTTACGGCATTGTAATTAGTAAAAAGAAATACACCGAGAATAAAAATAACACCAATAATAGACTGTATTTGGAATGTAACTTTCTTGTATTGAGATAAAGATATGAAACCCACCAGAATTGAAAAATAATAAAATGGTGCGAGTATTCTGGAAGGGTAGAGCTCTAAAGAGGAAAATAAAAATGCATATCCAATAAGGCCTATTAAATACACAAGATAAGGAGCTAAAATAGAATTTCTTTTTAAAAAGAGAGTAAATATTGAAAAAACAAGAAATAACAAAGATAAGATTCCGGGAACAGTTAAGATCTTCTTTATCTCTTCATCCATAAAAAAGAAAAACTTTAAAGCTTCTGTGTATTTCTTGGATTCTATCATTGGTAATAATTGCCAAGAAGATAGAGCAAGGATAGCAACACCAGATAAGAATAAAAGTATAAAGTTCTTCTTTGAAAATTTAGTAATGAGGATACCTAAAAGAAGTAGAGGTATTGTAATAAAAAGATAAGCGTGGGACATTGAAACACAAGCTGAAAAGATAATTGCAAGAATGAGGTTTTTTTTCTTTTTTTCAATGAAGAAAAATCTTATAAAAAAACCCGAGGCGATTAGAAGAAAGTTTACAGAAATAATAAAACAAAATTGACCGGCGAGAGTAGATAAAATATTTCCACCAAGCATGACAAAAGATTCATCAAACAAAATTAAAAGAGAAGCAACAGAACAAAGAGAGCTCGTTAAGCGATCCAATTTAATTAATTCACAATGAATAAAAACACAAAGAGGTAAAAGTAATGGTCCAAGGATAGTAGTTATATTAAATGCCATTCCCATTGGAAGCATATAAGAGAGTATTGCTCCAAAAAAATATGGGAGAGGGAAGTAATGTAAAAAAACGGGTTCTCCACCAAGGTTAGCTGGGTTCCATGCTCTCATGCCCCAAATACCTTGATCCCAAACCTGTTCTCTTAAAATTTTTAAATACCAAAAATGTGAACCCATGTCTCCACCAGTTGCTGGATTGGGGTTTAAGATTAAATCAAGTGGAAAATAACTGAAAAAAAACATTAAAATAGAGATTTGTAAAAAAATGGGGAAAAAGTAATTTATTAATTTGTCTTGATTCATTAGATTGATATTATCTCTAAGAATATTTATAAAGAGAAATATTAAGAAGTTCTTTTATAAAATCTTTTAAAAAGAAATACAGTAGTAAAAAGGTAGGCTATAAGGCTTATTATCAAATATAGTGACCAGTTAGACTTTGCTCCGAATTTAAAAACAACTTTATTTGTTTTTGGAAAACTTAAAATAAATCCTGGGCTAATAAGATGATAAGGAGAATTATCGCTCGTTAGAAAGTGAGGATGATAAGTAAATTTAATTAAATGGGCCTTTCCTGGACAATTCGTTGTTAGTTCAAAGCCTTTAAAACTTGTTTGAATTGCCGGTTGGCATTCTTTTTGAATTGTCTGAGAGTGACTTAATAAATCCTTAATATTTTTGAAACTATGATCTTCATCTTTTTCATGGAAGATAGAGATTAGAAAAGGCAAATTAATGGTATAGTCTTTTGTCCATTCATAGAAAAAATCTTTCCAATTTTTATTATTGATAATCTTATATTTCTTATCAAAAACTTCTACTAAATTTACATTTTCCTTCAGTGAAAAAATCTTCCATGGACCACTCTCAAAAGTTTCCTCCAGTTCAGGGTTAAATGATGCTTGCTTTTTTGCTTCCTTACTCATAAGAACAAGGTCTTGAATACCAAACACATTTAAATACGGAATAACTTTTTTTATATTCAAGCTAGAGCAGCTGCGAGTTGTAAAAAAGGGGCAGCTAGGAGTTTTACTAAGCATTGATTGCACATAGAAAAAAGCAGGAGCAGTAATTGTTGATTCTTGATAAAGACCAGAACCTGTTGCTCGATTAGCAAAATATGGAACCATTTCAAAAGCTCTGGGCGTTCCAGCTTTATTGGATTCATCTGAGCTTTCTGCAAAAACTCTTGGCATTGATAAATTCCCACTTAATTTTTTATTAATGGCACTAAAATCTGAATATAATTGCTTTCTTGTCCAACCTTCGTAATTCCACTTTCCCCAATGCACCAAGGTAGTATTTAAATAAAACATTGAGATGCATACTAGTAAAAAGATAAAAACCTTAGAGAGATATAAATCAAAAAATTGATATTGTTTAAGAACATGACCAATAGGGATAGCACATATAATAGTTGCAACAGGCAATAGAGTTGCTAGAACTCGACCATCAACTAATCCAATAGTAGGAAAAAGAAAGTAAAATCCAACGAGTGTAAATAATAAAGAAAAAAGAATAAAAAATTCTTTCTTGTATAGTAGGGTTTTATTCTTGAGTGATTCTTTGGTGAAGAGGAATAAAAAAGGTGTTAAGAAAATAGCTAGGAAAATATGAAAATCTGAAGTAATAACTTTTTTTAACTCAGAAGAAGTCATCTTGTACATAAATGGACTTGTCCATCCATGGTTTTCAATCATTGGTAAGATAAACCATAAGGCAAGGATGAGAGTTAAGACCCCTGAGCAGAACAAGTGAATTAAAGTCTTCGTATTCCGATGAATAAATAAGAAGATTAAAAAGACACATGGAATAAGAATAAATGTATAGGCATGAGTGATTGCTATAAGTGAAAACAAAAGCGTTGAAATAAGTGGAAATTGTTTTTTCTCAATTTCTTGATAAAGAGTTCCAATAGAGAAGAACAATAGTGATATAGAAATGGAGTGAGAGAATTGACCGGCTAAAGTAGAAGCAAAGTTTCCTCCATAAATAGAGTAAGAATCATTTAGAAGGAAGATCAAAGATAAAATACTTCCAATGAGTGGAATTGGATCTTTGAGTTTAAACTTTGAAAACATAACATAGACAGACAATGGTAAAGTGAGACAACCCAAAATAGTAATAATATTAAAAGCTGCGGCGATGGGCATTATATAAGATAAAATCGCCATCATCATAAATGGAAATGGAAAGTAATGAACAAAGAGAGGTTCTCCCCCAAAGTTACCAGCATTCCAAAACTTAATTGAAAAATCTCCAATACTCCAACCAAACTTCTTCATAACATAAAGTGGCCAGAAATGTGAGCCCGTATCTCCACCTGTTGCTGGCAGATCAGAAAATAAATAGTTGAGAGGGAAATATGATAAGAGATAGATAATTATTAAAAGATTAATAATTATGTTGATATTAAACTTTTTTAACATAGATTTCACTTATTAAAAGTTTATAACTAAATTTTCAAAAGGGGTAATGAATTTTTTTAACTAGAGACTTTATCAAGAATACCATTAACAAAACTATGAGACTTTTCGCCTCCAAACTTCTTTGCAATTTCGATATACTCATTGATAACTACAGCTGTAGGTGTCTTTTTTTGTATGTATTTCATTTCAGCAATGGCCAAGATTAAGATAGATTTATCAATATTGGATACTCTTTCTAGTTTCCAGTTTTTTAAATTCTCAGTAATAACTTTTTCAATTTCAGATTTATTTTTTTGAGCACAAAGTAAGGTGTCGTAAATATATTCTATATGATTTTGAGGACATTCAATACTTTGAGAGAGATCTTTAATAACTGATTCTAATTGAGCTTTATTAGAATACATATTTTCATTTAAAAATACTGAATGATAAAAAGTTTGAAAAACAAATTCGCGTGACGGGCTAGCACTCATTGGATTTGATCCTTAAAGAAAAGGTGTTTTTGATCTTCTTTTAAATAATTAAAAAATTCTTCAATATCTTCATAACTGGTATAAACAGATGCAAACCTGATATAAGCAACAGGATGGAGATCTTTTAAATGTATCATCATAAAATTTCCAATTAATCTGGATCGAATTTCTGATTTATTAAGCTCAAGAATTTTCTTCTCGATTTTTTCAACAATGTTTTCAATTTGTTTCGGTGAGACAGGTAGTTTTTGACAAGCTTTTTCT
Organism: uncultured Bacteriovoracaceae bacterium; assembly: GCA_938017795.1. Lineage (GTDB taxonomy): Bacteria > Bdellovibrionota > Bacteriovoracia > Bacteriovoracales > Bacteriovoracaceae > JAHDHG01. Next base: position 7,273 of record CALIJZ010000014.1, on the reverse strand, counting down.
AAACCGCCAAAGATCTTATCTCTATTATAATCTTCTCTTCTTCCATCTTTTTTAAAAATTTTAGGCATAGAAAGCTCAATTGTTTCATAGGTCGTAAATCTTCTTTCACAGCTATGACAAACTCTTCTTCTTCTGATGGAAGCTCCTGACTTTATTAACCTTGAATCCAATACTTTAGAGTCTTTAAATAGACAAAAAGGGCAATTCATTTATGGACAATCCCCTTGAGTATAATCTCCCTCTTTTGCTCCCTCACAACCAGCAAAACAGCTATTTGAATATGTTTTTCCCTTGAAACAAACCGGAGCATAGAGCTCCATGCAAACACAATTTTGTGCATCATTAATTCTAGGAGGAGCTGGATCATCAACCGGAGGGGTAGAGTTACAAGCCAGTAATAAAAATGTCATTAAACTAATTTTCATAAATTGGAAACTCCTTACATAGTTCATAAACTTTATTTTTAATATCACTGAGAACAGATTCTTTGTCATGGTTTTTTAAAGTTTTTGTGATGAGCTCAGCTATTAATTTCATTTCTGTCTCTTTCATTCCTCGCGTTGTAATTGCTGGAGTTCCGATTCGGATCCCAGATGTTACAAATGGGCTTCTAGTATCTCCAGGAATCATATTCTTATTACAAGTGATTCCAACATGGTCTAATGCAATAGATCCATCTTTTCCAGAGAGTCCAACAGAATCAGTTTTAATAGTCATAAGATGATTATCAGTTCCTTTAGAAACTATATCGATCCCAAGATCTAGCAAGTTCTTAGCTAGAGCTTTAGCATTTTTAACTACTTGTTCTTGATAAGTCTTAAAGCTTGGTTCCAGGGCCTCTTTGAAAGCAACTGCTTTTGCAGCAATTACATGCTCTAGTGGTCCTCCTTGAATACCTGGGAAAATATTAAAATTAATTTTCTTTTCAAACTCTTCAGTCATTAAAATTAATCCACCTCTTGGTCCTCTCAATGTTTTATGTGTTGTTGAGGTTATGATATCAGCCAGTCCAACTGGGCTTGGGTGTACACCACCAGCTATCAAGCCTGCAATGTGGGCCATATCGACTAATAGGTAAGCTCCCACAGAATCTGCTATTTCTCTAAATTTTTTAAAATCAATTATTCGAGGATAGGCCGATGCTCCTGCGACTATTAGTTTCGGTTTATTTTTTTTAGCAACATCTTCTACATGGTTATAATCTAGAATTTCAGATTCAGTATCAACTCCGTAAAAACAAGTTTTAAATAGTTTACCAGAGAAATTTACGGGACTTCCATGAGTAAGGTGACCACCCTGAGCAAGATCCATACCCATGATCTTATCGCCGTGATCTAACATAGCAAAATAAGAAGCCATATTTGCTCCAGAGCCCGAGTGAGGTTGTACATTTGCATATTGAGCGTTAAATAATTTCTTTAATCTCTCAATGGCTAAAGTTTCAATTTGATCAATAAACTCACAACCATCGTAATACCTTTTTCCTGGATATCCTTCAGCATACTTATTTGTTACAACAGAACCTTGAGCTTCCATAACGGCTTGAGAGCAATAGTTTTCTGAAGCAATGAGTTCTATCCCATCAACTTGTCTTTTTTCTTCTTTTTTAATTAAATCATAAATTGCTGGATCAGTTCTTTCTAAAAACATTCTATTCTCCTTGAAATCTTTTAAAAATTAATGATGAATTAGTCCCACCAAAGCCAAATGAATTATTAAGTGCAATATTTATTTCTTTTTTTACAGATGAATTTGCAGTGTAATTCAAATCACACTCTGGATCTGGATTTTCTAAATTAATCGTCGGAGCAATTTCTTGATCTACCAAAGTTTGTACACAGAAAAAACTCTCAAGAGCTGCAGCGCTACCGAGAAGATGACCAGTCATAGACTTTGTAGAACTAATATTTAAATTATATGCGTGATCTTTAAAAACATTTTTTATAGCATTCGTTTCCGAAATATCACCAAGAGGAGTTGAAGTACCATGTGCATTTATATAGTCTACTTCACTAAATTTAATATTTGCTTCTAATAAAGCCTGCTCCATTGATTTTATAGCTCCTAACCCTTCAGGATGAGGAGAGGTTATATGATGAGCATCGGCACTAGATCCGCACCCAAGGATTTCTGCCAAAATATTTGCTTTTCTTTTTATTGCAGACTCTAAACTTTCAATTACTAAAATCGCAGCACCCTCACCAATAACAAAACCGTCTCTATCGGCACTAAATGGGCAAGATGCTTTTTCAGATGCAACCTCTCGTTTGGATAATGCTTTCATTGAATTAAATCCAGCTATCGTTAGTTTTGTTAATACCGCTTCAGAGCCACCTACTAAAACAGCGTCTTGGATTCCAGTTTGAATTTGTCGAACACCCATTTCAATTGCATGTCCACTTGAAGCACAAGCACTTGAGATACTAAAGTTTGAACCTTGTAACCCTAATTTAATAGAGATCAGTCCGCTGGCCATATTAGGAATAATAGAGGGAATAAAGAAAGGACTTGTTCTTGGTCTTTTTTGCTTTAAAAATTTACGATAAGAACTTTCTGTAAGTGGAAAACCACCCATGCCAACGCCAAGGATACAGCCAATTTTATGAGCCTCGACATCATGACCGACTTTTAATTTAGAATCTATTAATGCATGGTGGGCACTATGAAGAGCATAGTGAATAAATGTATCAAAGCGATCTTGTTCTTTGGGAGATAAAATTTCATCATCAATTTTAAAGTCTTGAACATAAGAAGCAATGTTTATAGGGTAATCAAATTCAATATCATCTACGAATCGATCATTTAGTTTTTTGACGCAAGATTTTCCAGCAAGGGCATTATTCCAGATATCATTTTTATTATGACCAAGACCACATATTCCAGATAGTCCTGTAATAACAACTCTTTTTTTAGTTAACATCCTTGTCTTTTAGATATCCAACAACATCTTGAACGGTTTTAAGTTTTTCAGTGTCTGTTTCAGGAATTTCAATATCAAACTCATCTTCCATTTTCATCATAAGCTCAACCATATCAAGTGAGTCGAGATTTAGATCATCTACAAAGCTTGTGCTTAACTGAATTTTATCTTTATCTATTTTAGTTGCCGAGCTTACCAGTCCTATGATTTTACCTTGTATTTCCATTCCATACCTCTATATGTAGTAGCGTTAGCTTTTAAATTTCATGGAATTACACGAAAGTGTCAAGATGACTTTCGTAGAGTTTATCTTTTTCGAATGAGATTATTTTGAGATTTTTGTTAATCTTTCTAATCAATCCTGAGGTGACTTTTCCAGGGGCCATATCAATGATTAAATGATCTTCAGTTATGCTTCCAACGCTTTGAGTCCAAAGCACAGAGGATGAAATTTGTTTAATTAAATTTTCTTTGATTTGCTCCGGTGTTGTTGAATGATCATAGGTTTTGGCATCAACGTTTGCAATGTATGGAAAGTTGGGTTGTGAGATCTTATAAGTGCTTATGTAAGAGCTCATAACTTCTTGAGCTTTTTGCATTAAAGGCGAGTGGAAAGGAGCTGAGACTTTTAGCTCAATGGCCCTATAGGGGTTATCAATGAAGTCGTTTTCTAATTTCTTTAAGAATTTATTACAAGCTTCAGTATGACCGGAAATAACGATTTGATTAGGAGTATTAAAATTTGCAGGAACAACTTGTGAATCTTTTGAACTTACACTTTCACAAATTTCTCGAATAATTTTTTCTGGGACTCGCATAATAGCATGCATTGAGCCTACTCCTGATGGAGTTGCTTCGCTCATTGCCTTTGCTCTCTTTAAAGTTAATTCTATTCCTTGCTCAAATGTAATTGCTTCACATGAATAAAGAGCAGCATACTCACCAATGGAATGGCCTAAGCATAGACTTATATTTGAAGTTTGAGTTTTTATAATGTCGCTACAAATTGAACTGATTAAAAAAATCATTGGTTGAGTATATTGAGTAAGTTTAAGTTTTTCTTCAGGACCATTTAAGCAAAGTTTCTTGGCATCATAACCAAGTATTTCACTGGCTTTTAAAAACTTTTCTTTAACTAGGTCACTATATTTAGATTCAAGCAAGTTCTGTCCCATTCCAACATGTTGAGAACCTTGACCAGGGAATGAAAGAGCGATTTTTTTATTCATTAATAAGTTAGAAGAACTGTACCCGAAGTTAATCCTGATCCAAAAGCAGTTAATAAGAGCTTGTTTCCCCTTTTTAATCTACCTGCTTCTACTGCTTCACTAAGAGCAAGTGGAATAGAAGCTGAAGAGGTATTGGCATATTTTTGTACATTTATAAAAACTTTTTCCTTTGGAAAATCAAATCTGTTGGCAACTGCTTCAATAATTCTCATATTAGCTTGGTGAGGAATAAACAGGTCAACTTCTTCTTTTGTCACATTTGTTTGATCTAAAATGGTCGCACATTGGGCAGCCATTGTTTTAACCGCCGACTTAAAAACAACTTGGCCATTCATTTCAACAATATCTGGGCTTTCAAAATCTACAAAAAATGGACTTCTGGCCATTCCAGTTCTTTTTATTAAATCATCTTTTTTACTTGAATCAGAAGATAAGATGCTTTTATGAATTTTAGATTCAGAGTTATCTGATCTTGATAAGACAATTGCACCACAGCCATCTCCAAAAAGAACACTTTTTGATCTGTCTTTCCAATTATTATAACTACTTGTTGTTTCAGATCCTATAACTAAAACATTTTTATAAACTCCAGTTTCGATTAAGGAGTTTGCCATTACTAAAGAATATAACCAACCAGTGCAGGCAGCATTTAAGTCTATGCATGCACATTTATTTTCAATTTCTAATAAATCTTGGAGTAGTGTTGCCGAGTTTGGAAAATTATAATCGGACATTGTTGATGAGAATAAAATCATTTCTATTTCATTCTTATCGATACCGGCATTTTTTATGGCCATTTTAGCAGCTTGAGCTGCCATCGTAGATGGGAACTCACTTTTTTCAGGGTCTGCGATTCTTCTTTCTTTGATTCCAGTTCTCTCTGTAATCCATTGATCACTAGTTTCAAAAAGAGTTGTCATGTATTGATTAGTATAAACTTGATCAGGAACAAAATGACCAGTTCCTAATATTTTAGAAGTGTGCATTTTTATCCTTTAAGATTTAAAGAGAGATTTATTCTTCAGCGTCTTCTGTATTTCTTTCTTTGATAGTGAAAACTTCTCTACCTTTGTACGTTCCACAACTAGGACACGCACAATGAGGAAGATTCATAGCACCGCAATTACCGCACTTAGAAGTATGTTTTCTATACATTTTATGATGTTGGCCTGCTCTTCTTAGACCTTTTCTTTGAACACTTGTTTTTTTCTTAGGAACTGCCACCAGTTACCTCCATTTATAATATTATAGTCTCGCTACATTACAGAATTTTAGGGCTTTTTGTCAATAAGCGTTAGTTAAACTTAAGACTGGTGCGGTGCGTATTATTTTTGTTAGTTAGATTCATCTAAGCAATCCTGCTCAGTTGTATAAATTTCTTTTCTTTCTTCAGGTGTAGTTAAGTAGATTTCTTCACCGTAAGCAAAACATCTGAAAATTCGTCTATAAATAGTTTGTGAAAACTTATTATTTTCATCTTTAAGCTGAAAGGGCTTGCAAATGACGGTATGTTCCTCACATAAATTAATATCAAACGATTGAGTTGAATCAAACTTAAGTAAAATATCATTAGAAATTACTAGAGAGCTAAACGAAATTAAAAAAATAAGAAGTATTTGTTTCATTTTTGTTCCTTTTTTAAGATCTTATATTCAATTAATAAATAGTCAAATATAGAGTCCATTCATCAGAAAAAACAATACCTATTACTGAAAGCAATCTTGATGTTTGATAGTAGTTCTCTTAAAAAAAAATAGAATGATAAATATTTTTTATTACGAATTGTAAGCAAATTCCATGAAAAACATTCAATTTGGTGACATTTCGTCATTACCAACCTTGATGGATAGTTTGAAAATAGAATTACCAAAATTTTTTACTGGATGTAAAAAACTTAAAACTTTCTACCAAGGGGGGCCTATGAAAGTATCACATGTCTTTTTTCTTTTTCTATTAACTCTAACATTTATGTCTTGTGGATCTAAGAATAAGACCGCAGCTCTAACAGACAATTTTTCTAATCAAAATCAACTACTTCAACTCCAAAATCTCAATACCCTCAAGGGGCATTATCAAGGAGAAAAAAAATATGTAGATTTCTCAACGTATAATAGTTCAATGGACCTTCAGCCTGTTCTTTCTAATTCATTTCAATCCTTTGATGATCAGACTTGTCAAAATGTAAATGCTCAAAAGTTTTTAAGAAGCAATGGACTTAATTGGAAAGATCTTGATGTTGAGATTACGGACCATCTATTAATAGAGGGAAGTAAAGTGACGCTCAAACAAGAGATTCTATCTTACTATCAAACAGAGCTTGTTGGTGTAAAATGTAATAAAGGTTTAAAAGTTGGAACGATTCAGAAGAACTTTGATAATGCATTTTTATATTTTATAAGCAAAAGAGGAAAAGAGCTTACTTATGAAATTTATAAATCTAATGGAAAAATGATTTTAACAAAGATATCAATTTAAATAAACTATAAAGCTAGGGCCATAAAAAGCTCTAGCTTTGTTCTTCTTCCTCAACTTTTGGAAAAAAATCATAATTTAAAAAAAGTTGTTCGTGAATCATTGATTTGAAATCAAACTTTCCTCTATCTTCATAATAAATATCGTAAACATCATCTTTTAAATAAGTTTCAGTAAGTTCTTTATAGGCCTCATCATCTTGAAAGCTTTCATGAACAAAAGCTCCCTTGAATTCAAAGTCTAACTGCCTCTGAAGGGGATCAAGACTTTTTACACATCTGGTGCAATAAGAACTTTTAATTTTACTTTTGACTAAGAGAGTTTGTTCTAATTTAGGATCAAAAAATCTTTCTAGTTCTAAGCTGATATCTAGAGAGCTAATCTTAGCAAGTTTTTCTTCAGAGTATTCAGAGTTTTCATTTAGTTCTGCAAGAAGATCATGAACCCAATCAATGCTTTGAGTCAGGTCATATTTGCCGTCTTTATTAAAAAAGACCTCTTTAAGGGTCGCTATTGGAGGTAAAGTTTTCATAGTAAGAACTGTTTATGAAAAATAGTCACAACTTGTCAATTAAATTCATGGAGTGGTAGAATTTAAAAGCATTGGAGCATGAAGCTCCTTACTATAGGGTTCATTATGAATACGATCAAT
>CALIJZ010000013.1 GCA_938017795.1 uncultured Bacteriovoracaceae bacterium | reverse complement strand
TAAAACATCAGCGTTATTAGATTTTAAGTTTTACTCAAGCAATTAATTCTTTTCTGCTTCTTATGACTGTTATGAAATTGTTTAAAGAATCAAAAAATTAAAAACCTAGACTCACGTCTAGGTTTTTTTTTGCCTAATTTTTACATTAGCAAGTTTGAAGATGGAAAAAAATTTGCTAAAAGCAAAATATGAAAAATTTAATCCTACTTCTTTTTATTTCAACTAACTTAATTGCACAGAGCGTTCCTTTAAAAGGTTCTGTTCATAAAAAAGTGAAGTTTATATCACACACTGAAGATGGAAGATTTGGTACTTATTTACAAATGAATATTAACTTTGAACCAATAGAGAAGTTTTTCAACTACTTAGATGAATTAGTATATCTACGTAGAGATCGAAGATTAAGTGTTGAAAACGCAAGAGAAGAAGCTCATATTACCGTTATCACGCCTATAGAGTATAGAGACCAATTAGAAAAAGCTGGTTTAACTATTAATCGGATAAACGAGATTGCCAATAAGATCATGAAAATTCAAGAAAGTGACTTTGAAGTCGTTTGCCTCGCTGAGGGAATAGGAAAAAAGGGTACTTTAAGACCAGGAATAAGAGATTTTACTTATTATTTCGTTGTGAAATCTAGAGCTTTAATGAAGATTAGAAAAGCCATTGAAGTTGAATTAAGAAAAAAGAAATATAAAAGAATAAAAGAAAAATTTAATCCTTATAGTTTTCATCCACACATAACTATAGGATATACTCATAAAGACTTGCACTTAGAACATGGAGTAATTAAGAGCCCAATGACTTGTATTGCAGATGTTCGAGAGAAGTAATTCACTTTATACTATCTAGATAATTTAAAACATCTACTTGAGCATTAGAGGTCTAGATATAATCAAAAAATGTAATTTTTACTGAGTGTAACTAGTGAAATTATAAAACATGATAAGGTTTCAAAAAACCAGGAGTCATGAATGAAAAAAAGCTTAGTTATAATAGCATTATTAAATATACCTATGCTTTGGGCTCAAACAACTCTTACTTGTAAAGAATCATTAAAATCACAAAGAAATAAAGAGATCCAAAGAGAATTAAAGGTCGTTTTTAATGATGGATTCTTGGATGAAAAGGTAGATCAAGACTTAGATAATATCTTGGATACATATATTACAAAAAAATCTTCTTATACATATTCTAAATATCCATATTATGATGTTTATACAAGAAAAGTAATAATGGACACAGCACTCGAAGATCTTGATCCTGCATCATCAGAATATTATAAAACTAGAAGAGATACGGAAGTTGTATCAGATCATTTCTATACTCTTTTGAAAGGTTTAGCCCAAAAAAGATATCCCAATGTAGGCTTTGATATGAATGCAAAAATTGGATTTATTGAACTTTCTAAAATGGGCAGACGTACTAAAAATAGTAACTTAACAGATGAGTTTATAATTTTCTTTAAGTTTGCTTATAATAATAATATTTCAACTGCATTTAAGATTCATGTACATGAAGGTTTTTTTGAAAACATAACTCAAATTTTCGAAAAAAGAAGTTCTAATGACTATGTGAAATTAGGTTATACAGTAGAAGATTACATAAAAGCAATGGTAGAAGAAACGAAAGTTGTTTCTTGTAGATAATTGATAAAGCAATTTAAAAATCAGATTCTTGAAACTCGGAATTTAAAATAAATCAAAGAAAACTTCGAACAATCTATAAACTTCTATTTAAGTATAATTCATGAGATTATATATCGTGATTGTAACTCTGATTAAATATTGTGTTTTCTTTGTATTTATCATTACTCCTTTTAGTATTTTGCAAGTGTTAGATGATAATCAAGTTGCTACTGGAATGGATTTTCCCGATAATAGACGATGTTCAAAAATGAAATGGGATTTTATTAAAAGAAAGTGTTACAAACGGGTAAACTATATATTGGTTGACAAAAAATGCAGAGATGAACCTAGTTATGATTTAAGAAATGATTGTCGCAATAGGATGAGTTCCAAATCTAATATGAATGAAATTATCAATAATAAAGATTCAACATTGAGCATAATTCTATTTCTATTTTTGTATGTATTGCTTCCTTTGGCTTTATTTTCTTTAAGAAGTATAATTTGGAACCAATTTGAAAAGTTTCTTCTAACACCAAAGAGCGTACAGAATCTCGAAGGTTTTCTTGATAGAGTCGTAGATTATACAAAAAATAACTCAACTCTCTCATATGTTTTCATTATTTCTATTATCGTAGTGTATTTTTGTAGCCTCATGTTTTTATCAAATTAAATCGATATCTTTTATTTCTTTGAATAATGATTAGAGATAAAGATGCCCAGTAGTATCAAGAAAAAACCTATTAAGTGAAAAGTCCGAATTTCTTCCCCAAGAATAACTTGAGAAGCTAAAGCCGATTCTATCGGTAATAGATAATATATTAAGCCAACTTTAAACGAGCCAAGTGCAATATTGGCTTTATTCCAAAAAATATAAGCCACTAAAGAAGTAAAAACTCCAACATATAAGATAGCAAAGATATTGGCTTGAGTGATAACGAATTGAGAGATGTAATAGTATTCATAGAGAAACAGTGGAACGTTAACTATCATAGAGAATAAAAACATTGTATAAAGAAGGCTATACTCGCTAACACCTTTTATTTCTTTTTCTATTAGCAAACAATAAACTGCCCACATTATTGCAGCAATTAGCATAAAAAGATCCCCCAGAGAAAAGGACAAACTCATTAAGATAGAAAAATTCCCAGCACTAACAATATAAATAACTCCTAAAAAGGAAACAAATACTCCAAGCAGTTGGAATATATGTACTCTTTTCTTTAAGTAAAACTTTGAAATAAGAACTATAAAGATTGGGGCTGTAACACTAAGGATTGATAAGTTGATAACGTTTGTTAACTTAGTAGCCGCGTACAATAAAGCGATAAAAGCGCTCATTCCACAAATAGAGAGATAAAAAATATGAGCGGCATTTTTTTTAATAGCACTTAATTCTTTGGTGAATGTTTTAAAAACAAATGGAGTAAGAACTAAAATTGGGATGAAATTTCTAAAAAATGCTAGGGCCATAGGAGGGAAAGCATCACCAAGAGATCTTGAAATAATAAAGTTAAATGCCCAAATTAATGTGGCTAAAAATGCGAATATTGCATATTTCATTTTAGTCTCGCTCTTTAGGCCTGCATTGTAAACAAACCTAGTTTTGTCGTTTTATTAAGTGCTTAGAATCTATTAAAATAAACTCACAATATCTATAAAAAATGCGATGCAATAAATGACTATACTTAACACTCAGATTCAAACTAACAACGACGATTTCAAAGTTAATCTTGATAACTTTAAAGGTATCAAAGATGAGTTCCTTGAGATCAAAGAAAAAGTACTCAACGACTTTAGAGGAAGTGCTATTGAGAGACATACAAAAAGAAATAAATATCTAGTCCGAGAAAGAATTAGAAAACTTGTAGACTTTGGTTCAGACTTTTTAGAATTTAGCTCACTTGCTGCTTATGGAGTTTACCTTAAAGAAGTTCCAAGTGCAGGAATAGTTACCGGAATTGGAAGTGTGAGTGGAGTTGAATGTGTTATTGTGGCAAATGACGCTACTGTAAAAGGTGGAACGTATTTTCCTCTAACTGTAAAAAAACATTTAAGAGCTCAAGAAATTGCTCTTCAAAATAATTTACCATGTATTTACTTAGTTGATTCTGGAGGAGCATTTCTTCCAATGCAAGATGAAGTATTTCCAGACAAAGAGCATTTCGGAAGAATTTTTTATAATCAAGCAATGATGAGCTCCCAGGGAATTCCTCAAATTGCAGTTGTATTAGGTTCTTGTACCGCTGGAGGTGCTTACGTTCCAGCAATGTGTGATGAATCTATAATTGTAAAAGGTAATGGGACTATCTTTTTAGGTGGACCACCACTTGTTAAAGCTGCAACAGGAGAAGAAGTAACTGCTAACGACCTTGGTGGAGCCGAAGTTCATTCTATGAAATCAGGAGTCACTGATCATATGGCCCAAGATGAGGATCATGCTTTCTCTATTACTAAAGAGATTATTAAGAATCTAAACTATTTCTCTCACAAGAGTACTAATTTAAAAAAACTAAATGTTGATGAGTTTATAGAACCTCTTTACAGTGCTGATGAAATCGAAGGGATTTTATCTGCTGATACAAGAAAGCCTTTTGATATAAAAGAAATTATTGCAAGGTTAGTTGATGGATCAGATTTTAGTGAATTTAAAAAACATTATGGTTCAACTCTTGTTTGTGGCTTTGCAAAAATAGAAGGTATGCCAGTTGGAATTTTAGCAAATAATGGAATTCTTTTTAGTGAAAGTGCTCTTAAAGGATCTCACTTCGTAGAACTTTGCTGTCAAAGAAATATACCTCTTTTATTTTTACAAAATATAACTGGCTTTATGGTTGGGAAAAAGTATGAAGCTGAAGGAATTGCTAAACATGGAGCTAAACTTGTAACAGCTGTAAGTTGTGCTCAAGTACCAAAGTTTACAGTTATTATTGGTGGATCTTATGGTGCTGGTAATTATGGAATGTGTGGAAGGGCCTTCAATCCAAGATTTTTATGGATGTGGCCGAATGCAAAAATCTCGGTAATGGGCGGAGAGCAAGCAGCTGGTGTTTTAGCAACGGTAAAGCAGGATGCACTTGCTAAAAGTGGAAAAGATAAAATGAGTGATAAGGAATTGGAAGAGTTTAAAAAACCAATTCTTGAAAAATACGAAACAGAAGGTAAGTCTTATTATTCTAGTGCTAGAATTTGGGATGATGGAATTATTTTACCAACACAAACAAGAAGAGCCCTCGCTCTGGCCATAAGTGCGAGTTTAAATGCTGAGATTTCAGAGACGAAATTTGGTATTTTTAGAATGTAATATGAATTATAAATATATCCTTATTCATGATGAAAGAAATATTCGAACGGTTACTCTAAATCGTATTGATGTTCACAATGCTTTTAATGATGAATTTATTGATGAAATGATTGATGCCTTTGAAAACGTTTCTAAAGAAGATTCTATTCAGGTTGTAAAGCTTAATGCTAATGGAAAGAGCTTTAGCGCTGGAGCTGATTTGAATTGGATGAAAAAAATGATTAATTATTCAAAGTCTGATAACCATAAAGATAGTTTGAAATTATCAAAAATGTTCTCGACTATGAATAATATTCCTCAATTATTATTTGGAGTTGTTCATGGCCATGCTTTTGGTGGTGCTTTGGGAATGATTTCAGTTTGTGATTATGTTATTTCAAGTCACAAACCTCTTTTTAGCTTTTCAGAAGTTAGACTTGGTCTTATTCCTGCTGTGATTTCTGAATTTGTAATTCCTAAAATAGGATATTCTCAAGCTCAAGCATATTTTACTTCTGGATTGCGCTTTGATGCTCAGAGAGCAAAAGAGATTGGTCTGATTCATGAATGTGTTGATGAGAGTCAACTTGAAGCAAGGTCAGAAAAACTTGTAGAGAGTTTTCTAAAAGCTGGCAAAAACGCTCAAAGAAGATCTAAACAATTTGTAAAAGAGGCTATGGAAAATTTTAAAGATACAAAGTTAAACTACACTGATTGGTGTGCTGATAATATATCTGAACTGAGAGTGAGTGATGAGGGTCAAGAAGGGATGAATGCTCTTTTGGAAAAACGTTCAGCATCGTGGGTGAAAAAGTGAAAAAAATTCTTATCGCAAATAGAGCAGAGATTGCATCACGGGTCATTAGAACCTGTGATAAATTGGGAATAGAAACGGTTTCAATCTTTACAGAAGTTGATTCTGAATTACCTTTTGTAAAAGATGCTACTTACTCGCAGTGCCTTGGATCTGGAGAAGTTAGCGAAACTTATATTAATAAAAATCTAATTTTAGAAATTGCACAAAAACATAAAGTAGATGGTATTCACCCAGGATATGGATTTTTATCTGAAAATTCAGAATTTGGGCAATTGCTAGAGAAAAATGGAATAACATTTATTGGCCCAAGAGCAAAAAATATTTTACTCATGGGTGATAAATTAGAATCAAAAAAGTTTGTTCAGTCTCTGAAGTTACCTACCGTTCCTGGATATAATGAAGATAATCAAGATGCTGAGCACTTAAAAAAACAAGCATTAAAAATAGGATTTCCTCTTTTGATTAAGGCCAGTGCTGGTGGTGGTGGAAAAGGAATGAAAATCGTAGAAAAAGAAAGTGAATTTCTTGAACGATTAAGTAGTGCTAAGAGTGAAGCTTTAAAATTTTTTGGAAACGATAGAGTTATTTTAGAAAAATATCTTATTAATCCACGACATATTGAAATTCAAGTTCTTGGTGACGGAAAAGGAAATGCTGTTCATTTATTTGAAAGAGAATGCTCCATTCAAAGAAGATATCAAAAAGTCATTGAAGAAGCACCAGCGTCTAATATTTCTCAAGATCTTAGAATGCAAATGTGTGAGATGGCAGTTAGCCTTGCTAAAGGAATGAAATACAGGGGAGCTGGAACTGTAGAGCTTATTTTAGCTGAATCTGGTGAGTTTTATTTTTTAGAAATGAACACTCGTTTACAAGTAGAGCATGCTATTACTGAGATGATCACAGGTGTTGATTTAGTTCAAGAGCAGATCTTTATTGCTCAAAATAACATGTTAAATATTACTCAAAATGAAATACATTCAATTGGTCATGCCATTGAGTGCAGAATTTATGCTGAAGATCCTTTTAATAACTTTTTACCTCAAGCAGGAGATTTAGAGTTTATAGGAAAGCTCAAAGATCCAACGGTTCGCCTTGATACAAGTTATGTTAATGGTAATACTGTTAGTACAAACTATGATCCTATGATGGCAAAAGTGATTACTCATGATAGGACTCGAGATAAAAATATTTTAAAGATGAGTGAAGCCTTGATACATCTACCTTTTCTTGGTGTTCAAACAAATAGAGACTTTTTAATAAAAGTGTTAGCTTACCCCAAATTTATGAAAGGAGAATATCATACTCACTCCTTAGAGGCCTGGATGGATGAATTATGTATAAAGACTGATGACAGTCTTAGCGATATTTTTGCTGCTTTTAATTTTCTGGTTAAGAAAAGAAAAAAATCAAGAGATAGTATAGAAGATGCTTGGATGCGCTCTTCAGGGCAATGGTTAGGTTAATGGATATATTTATTAATAAAGAAGTTTTTAGTCCCGAGAGTTTTAGTAAGAAAAACGAAGAAATACTAATTGGTGAAGATGTTTATAAATTAGTTCGAAAGAGTGATCATGAATTAATTGTTTCAAAAAATGGTAAAAACTTGAGTGTTTATTATTGTTATAATTCTAAAAACTCTCAATATTTAATCAGTCTCGGAGGCAATGTTTACTCTGTTAAGCTAGGCGAAGGAAGCCATAGCGAGTTAAGTGCTGCAAGTTCTAATGTTATTATTTCTCCTATGCCTGGAAAGATTTTTAAAGTTTTAAAAAATATCGGGGATAAGGTTAGTAAAGGTGAAACAGTTTTGATTTTAGAGGCCATGAAAATGGAACATTCTCTAAAAGCTAGTTTGGATGGAACAATCAAGACTTTAAAAGGTAGCGTTGGTGATCAAGTCAGCGCTGATCAGCTTTTGGTTGAACTTGAGGAGTCTAAAACTTGAGTATCGTAAAAATCGTTGAGGTAGGGCCAAGAGATGGACTTCAAAACGAGTCCAAAATTATTCCTACTGATCTTAAAACTAATTTTATTAATAATCTTTATAAAGCAGGTCTTGAAAATATTGAAGTAACTAGCTTTGTAAGCCCAAAAGCTGTTCCTCAGATGAGTGATGCTGATAAAGTTTGCTCTAATATAGATTTAAGTAAATTTAATGCTTCAGTTTTAATACCAAATTTAAAAGGGATCAAACTTTCCAAGAGGCATGATTTTAATGAGATCTGTGTCTTTACTACAACTTCTGAAGCCTTTGCGAATAAAAACACGAAGTGTTCCTTGCCTGAATCTTATCAGAGAATCAAAGAGATCTTTTCTCATATTGAAAATAATCAAAAAGTTAGAGGATATTTATCCACTGTTTTTGGTTGTCCTTATGAAGGAGATATTTCTATTGATAAAGTTCTTTATGGAGTAGAAAAATTATTTGCAATGGGATGTTATGAGGTGGCCCTTGGTGATACTACTGGTATAGGGTCTCCTGATAAAGTTCTAAAGATACTTGAAAAAATAAAAGAGCATTTTGAAATATCAAAAATAGCGATGCATTTTCATGATACTCATGGAATGGGTCTTTTAAATGTTCATAGTTCTTATGAGCAAGGGGTTCGGGTTTTTGATTCCTCGGCTGGAGGTTTAGGAGGATGTCCTTATGCAAAAGGTGCTAGTGGGAACCTTGCAACTGAAGACTTATGCCATTATTTAAATGAGAGAAATATAAAAACTTCTATAGATTTAAAAAAATTAGTTCAAGCTTCAAAAGAAATTTTTGAGTTCCTAGGTAAATCATCAATGTCAAAAGTAAATCAATATATAGTGAGATCACATGAGTTATAAAAATATTTCTGTAGAGACCAAAGACCTGATTACTTCTATTACTTTAAATAGACCTGAATTTTTAAATGCATTTACACTAGAGTTAATTGAAGAGTTTCTAGAAGCTTTGAGCCTTGCCAGGTTAGATGATTCAAGAGTCATTATTATAAGAGGAGCAGGTAGAGCATTTTGTGCTGGCGGTGATCTGCATGCCATGAAAAATAAGACAGGAATGTTTGCAGGAGATGAAAAAGAGTTAAAAAGATTATACAAAGAGGGGATTCAACAAATCCCTCAACTTATTGAGAAAATTGAAAAACCAATTATTGCTATGATCAATGGCCCTGCAGTTGGAGCCGGTTGTGATCTTGCTTGTATGTGTGATCTTAGATTTATGAGTGATAAAGCAATTATGAAAGATAGTTTTATTAATTTAGCTCTTGTTTCGGGAGATGGAGGTGCATATTTTCTTCATCGAATAATTGGGTATGCAAAGACTATGGAGCTTTTACTAAGTGGTAGAAAAGTTGATTCTAAAGAGGCATTAAAAATAGGTTTAGTAAATCAAGTTTTTGAAGCTGACAAATTAGAAGATGAAACATATAACTTTGCTCGAAAATTATGTTCTCTACCATTTAATGCATTGAAGATGAATAAGCGAGGGGTTAAAGATGCTTACGATTCAAGTTTGGAAGATCACCTGGAATTGATGGCAACCCTTCAAGCTAAGACTCAAAGAAGTGAAGAGCACTTTGACCTGGTCAATCAATTTCTATCTAAGTGAGCTCATTGCCAATAATAAGTGGCAGAATTTCTCATGTTTTTTTTTTATAAGTTATTAATATCACATATAACTTAAATCAAAACAAATTCTACTTCTGCTTAAGTATATGATTGTTTTATGAAAAAACTATTTGTACGTATTCTTATTGTTCTAATTTCTATTACAGCTTGTAAATCTAAAGAAATGGATAAAAGTATTTCTCTTAGTGAGGAAGAAAAAAATGCAAACTTATTTAATTCAAATGAATGTGGGTGTAAGAGTTTTTTAATTGGAGATGATGGTCTTGTTTTGAATGTAAAAGATCCATTTAATCTTGGATTTGAAGAATTTAATGATCTTTTGGCGGAGAATGAATACTTTCTTGGTCTTTATGATCTTAATGATCAGAAAACAAAAAATAGCTTGCATGAAATTTTAAAGAAAACAATTAGTAGCCCTCAATATTTATCACAGTTAAGAAATACTTCTAAGACAGGAATTATTTCTCGATTGTTTAAAAATAAAATAACTAAAAATAAATCTAAAATTATTAATATTGCTTCAGAGGCTGGCTTTAACGCTTTGTTAAGTGGGTTTGAAAAAAGAGTTGAGATAGATGAAAACTTAATAGAAATTGCAAGGAAATCTTTTGATCTAAATCCTTCAGCTTTTATTCAGAATTATACTGAAAACTTAAGAGCTTTTATGGAAGAAGGAGCAAAGCATGACAACGTTTTTGCTGGTGCATTAAACCTTCAGAACATGCCTTCTAATGGAGATTTAAGACTTATAATTGATAAATACTTCAAGGATGAAAAAGAGAAAAAACAAAATCCGACAGAAGTCTTCGTTCAAAATGGTATCGATTTTACATTATCCACCTTATTAGGGAATTCGTTACTTTCTGAAATCTTCGATGAAGCTTATCGAACTGATCAAAAAGAGTTTGCCAGAGCTTTAATGGATAACTCTTTGGGGCTGTTGTCTAAAGAAGTCGATAGCGATGCAGTTGAAGCTGTATTTAATGTTATTTCAAAAGATTTTTTAAATCAAAAAATTGAAGTTGATTCTTTGTTGTTAGAATCTGGATTTAATTTTCTTATACCAAAGGTGATCAGTAATGAGATGATTGCAGATGTTCTTGGTGATTCTTTTTCAACAGATCCGAAAGCTTTTCTTAGTTCTGCTTCAAGTCTTGCCCTTGAGAAGTTAGTAGAGAAAAAGAAGATCTCTGCTGAACTTGGCGGTTTAATTAATGCGGCCTTAAAGTCAGACCCTAAATCATTTGTTAAAGAGTTGTTTCCACATGGAGCAAAATATCTAGCTAGCGTCATCTATAATTCATTAAAAAGTGATAAAGTAAAAGAAGGAATCTCAGGTCTGTATGATAATGATGTATATAAGTTCTTCGCAGAAAATAACTTTGATGTCAGTAAAGATGCTTTGTTGGAAAGAACAAAAGAAGCAGCCTTTAAGTATGCTGTTCAAAAAATCGTTCATGCTGAAATGGTTAGTAATATCTTCAAAAATGTATTTAAGGTTGATCCTAAAATTGTATCAAGTATTCTTCATGTTTCTTTTGACTTAGATCCTAAGAAGTTTGGTGTAAATGTTTTAAATTATTCTGGTAAGCAATTACTTGACTCCGTTATTCAAAAACACTTTACAACTTTTTCACCTTTAGACGCTAAAAAACTAGGACTTAGCATTCTTAAAAGCCCTAAGGAAGCATTTAAGAGTTTGTTAGGACCTGAGATGGTGAGTGCTTTAGCTGTATCTGCAACAATTCTTTATGTTAAGTTTTTAGTAAAAAAGGCAATCTCTTTAATGAAAGAAAAGAATTGTTTATATGAAGCTACAAGCTCAAGAGGCGACATTGCCTTTATGTGTACCGTTTCTTGGAATCAAAAAGAAAAAATGAAGAGTTATGGGAAATCTAGATGTGATGCTGGTCCTTTAGCGGCGACTAGAATTTCTCACTTATTAAATGCTTACGAAAGAAAATCTGGTGGAAGTGCTAAAGATTGGAAAGAAGATAATATGCAATTATCTGAATATGAGTATTCTTGCCGAGATGATATACTGAGAAAAGTTGTTAATAGAGTTCCTGTAGATCCAATTCCCCCTACGGAAGATTGTGACTTTAGAAATACCGGTTCAGATGCAAATTGTAATGAAAAGTAAATATGTCTTTTTACTAGAGAAGTTGAGTGGCAACTTTTCTAGTAAGCTCTCCTTACTGATAATTATTCTTAACTCGTTATAATTATTAACTTATAAAACATCATTAAAGTTTTTCATGACCCTACCGATAAATACTCAGGTATAATAATACTCTAGTAGTACGTTAGGAGGAAAAATGAAATTAACTTACTTGATAGTAACTTTAGTGACCTTAATAGGGTGCACGAACAATGCAAATTTGTATGATCCTGCTGCGGCTGGATATATACCACCAGAACCAACGACCACCATAGCTCCGGCTAATACTTGTGAGTATGCAGTGGCTCCGAAACCATACTGTCAACACGCTGATGGTAATGGTTATGGCACAGACAATTATGTTGCAGCTCCTGGAGCTTGTGACTTTACAGCTTGTGGAGATTCCGATTATGCAGAAAGTGATCAGAAGAGAGTCTATGATGCATATAATGCACAATATGGAGGTAAGGTTATTCTAGATAACGATGCACTTTGTCTCACAAAAAAGAATGCTTACAATGGCGAGTGTAACGATGCTAACGCTTATAATGTTGGTAAAGCTGAAAAATGTTATTACAAAGGATGTAATCAACCAGGTAAATTAGGTTATGCTCACTATCAAATTTTAGTTCAACTTTATGGAGTTGAAAATGTTGAAGTTGATACTGATCCATTAGCTTGTGGAGACTTAGTAAAAGCTGGGTGTACAAACCCAAGTGCAGAAAATTATGATGCAACTGCAGTGGTAGAAGATTGTAGTTGTCGATTTAAATCTTGTACTGATGACAGGTATATTGAGTATGACCAGTACAATACTGTCGTTAATGGTTATGTTAATGGAAATCCTCAGTGTGCAAGTAACACTATTGAGGTTGTAACTTGTGGATCTAATTGTCAGACTTTGAATGTGGGTTGTACGACTGTTGGTGCAGATAATTATAATCCAGCAGCTAAAGTTGAGAATGGAAGCTGTACATTTACTGGATGTTTAGATGAATACTGGAATGAATACACTCCAGAACTAAACCCACTTGTTATAGATTATGCAGCAGCTCATGGATTAACTGTTGATGATATTTTAACTAAAACGTGTAAAACACATACACCGTAATTAAATTTTATATGAAAGAAGGAGTATTTGAAAAAGTACTCCTTTTTTTATTCTAAAGAGCTCTCTAATTGTTTTGCTTGAAAATCTATCTCATCTTCCAAAGATAAATTCATATTAACACTTGAAATACCTCTGGTATGCTTGTGCTCAATGACCTTCTTAGTCACAGGCTTGGCCTTTGATACTTTTTGAGTTTGAACTGGTGCTTTCATACAAGATGAAATTGCTAGGATCATTAATATTAATACTGAGTGTTTCATATATATTCCTTAATTAGAAAGTTCACTAAATTTTATCATGCCAAAATATGAGATTTTAGAGTAGATAAGAATTTCCCCTCTTAAAATGGTCAGTTAATTTGAGTATGAGTTTAGCAGACTCAAAAAGTTTGCATAAATATCTGAACTTGTACTTCTAAGTGATTGAAATATATAAGAACTAAAGTTTTCCTCAAGAAAGACCGATATATCATAGTAAAATGATTTTAAGGAAAGATTTAATTTTTTGGAGGAAGAAATGAGTGTATTAAAAATTGTAATTACAATTGTATTTCTGGTGAGTTGTAATAATGCGAACCTATTTGACCCGAGCGCTGATGTCGCTTCAGGGGGCTCAACTACTGGAACAACTACACCTTTATCACCTCCATCAGGTGGAGAAGAACCTGGAACACCTCAGATCCCTGATGAAGTGGCTTGCCATCATCCTGCAGCTCTAGATTATGATGCTTCTTCTTGGAAGCAAATTGGTCCTTGTGAATTTGAAGCATGCCCTAACTCTGAATATGCAGAGTTTCAGTTAGCAAATATCTTTTTAGAATATATTGAAAGAAATGGAGGAAATATTACTCCTAATAATGATTTATGTGTGACTAAGATTGATGGGTATAAAGATGATTGTACTCACCCTTTAGCATCTAATAATGGATCAGCAGAAAAATGTGTATTCAAAGCTTGTCCAACTGAAGGTTTTTATGAGCATGAAGTTTATTTAAGTTTAAAAAAACTTTTTGGAGATGCTGTTAGTGCTGATCCATTAGAGTGTAAAACTCCTTACGTTTATAAAGGTTGTACTGATTCATTAGCATTAAATTATGATGAAACGGCGACTCTTGATGATATGACTTGTAAGTATAAATTATGTACTGATTCAAGATCCGATGATTATGGAACAACTGAAAATCAAGCTTTACTAGAAGCTTTAACTACTTATGCAGCAACTCATAACTTAAATATTGACGATCTTGTTGCAATGAATACTTGTGCTTATCAAGAAGTTTTAGGCTGTAAGGTTGAAGGTGCTATTGGTTATAATGCAAGTGCTGATAAAGAAAATGGAAGTTGTAAATGGAATGGTTGTCTTGATGAATACAGTGATGAATTCTCTGCTGACTTATTAGCAACTATTACTGCTTATGCTGCAGCTAATGGTGGGACTGATTTGAGTACTTATATTGAAACGAATACTTGTACTGAAAAGCCTGTGCTTGGTTGTGTTATTGAGACTGCAGTTAATCATAACTCAGCAGCTACTCAAGGTGATGGAAGTTGTAAGTGGGACGGTTGTATTGAGATAGGTAAAGAAGGATTTTCACAAGGGCTTTTAGAAACGGTTACAGCCTACGCAAGTATGCATCAAGTATCCAGAGAAAGTTTAATTCGAAATAATACTTGTACAGTTAAAGAAGTTCTTGGATGTAGAGTTCAAGGTGCTATTGGTTATGATTCTAATGCAAATAAAGACGATGGAAGTTGTAAATGGAATGGTTGTATTGAATCTGATAAAAATGGATATTCTGCAGAATTATTAGCAATTATTCAAACGTATATAACTACTCATGGTGGAACACCTGCAAGTTATATTGCATCAAATACTTGTACTGTTAAACCAGTAGAAGGTTGTATGCAGAGAAAAGCAAATAATTATAATTCAGCAGCCCAAGTGGATAATGGTTCATGCCAATGGGATGAATGTATTAAAGGTGCAATGTATGAAGGACATGATTCACTAATTTTAAGTTTAATTACTCAATATGCTTCAGTACATGGAGGTAACCCTCAAGATTATATTAACCCTGAAGCAAATAATTGTAAGTTAATAGGATGTATGATTCCTGGAGCACTTAATCATAACCCTGCAGCTCAGGTTGATAAAGGAAGTTGTAAGTGGAGAGGTTGTATTAAAGGTGAAAACTATGCAATTCATAATCCTCAATTATTAGCTTTAATTTCAACTTATGCTAGTACTCACAATGGAAGTCTTCAAAGTTATATTGGTGAAGATACTTGTAAGTTAAAAGGATGCACACATTCAAATGCTTCAGTTGGTTATAACCCAAATGCAGAAGTTGAAAATGGAAGTTGTAAATGGAATGGTTGTATCAATGGAGATGTTTCAGTGGGTCATAGCCAGACATTATTAAGGTTTCTTAATAATTACGCTAAAACCTTTGGTGGTACAGCTCAAAACTATATCCATAATGATTTATGTAAAGAAAAAGGTTGTATGGCTCCAAGGGCAAATAACCCTACAGCTGGAGCTCAAGTAGATGATGGATCTTGTCGTTGGAATGGATGTCCAGAGTCAAGCGGAGTTAAGAACCCAGACGCACAATTATTAAGTATTATTAATACATATATTAGTAACCACGGTGGAGTAAAGTCTGACTATATTAACACAAACACTTGTCAGGTTTTCACTCAAGGTTGTAAAGAAGCAAGTGCTAGAAATACAACTAGTCCAATGCCGGATATTGATAATGGAAGTTGTCGATGGAATGCTTGTTTAAATAAGTGTAAAACTGGCTATGTAGGTACAGCAACTGAGAGTATTATTAGAGCTTACTCTCAAAGGCACAACCTAGGTCAGTCGGTGAGAACAAATACCTGTAGAGGAGTCAATAGATATCAATGTGTAGACTCTGATTGGTAAAAATAAAAAATATTAAAGGGCCTTCTTGGGCCCTTTTTTCTTCCCTATAATCTTTAAGCTATTTTCTAAAGTATCTCTACATTTATCCGATAAATGCCTTGAAACCAATAGGAGATAAAGGTGAAAAGTATAATTCAATTGTCAGTGATTCTATTTCTACTTAGTTGTGGGAATGCTAATCTATTTGATCCAGCTTCAAGTAGTTTAGGAGGATCCTCTACAAACACTACAAATGTTGATCCACCACCAAGTGGTCCAGTTTTACCTCCTCCAGGTGGCGGAGTGATTCCAGTTAGTCCACAAGAGTTATGTCAACATCATGAAGGTGAAAACTTTGATGCGAGTCAGTGGACTGAACCTGGTGCTTGTATATTCAAAGCATGTGATGATGCGAGTTATTCTGAGTTTGAAAAAAGAGTAGTATTTCAAGTATATATTGATCAACATGGTGGAACGATCATTAACGATGCGAGCTTATGTAAAAATAAAAAAGATGAAGATGGTAACACATGTAATGACCCGAGAGCTTATAATTATCAAACACAAGAGAGTTGTAAGTATAAAGGTTGCGGTCTTGAAGGATATTGCGAATATCAAGATTATTTAATCCTGCAATCTCTTTATGGAGTTGTAGTGGAGCATGATGAAACTTATTGTGAGCATAAAAAAGTCTTACCGGGGTGCATGGATTCTAATGCCTATAATACAGATCCTTTGGCAGGTTATGAAGATGGATCTTGTAAATATAAAGCTTGTCGAATGAGTGAGTATGTAGAATTTGATGCTGATAATAATAAAACTATTATTGAAGCAGCGATTAAATATTCAGGAGAGCATGGGCTAAGTCTTGATAGTTTAGTGGAAAATACTTGTTCAACTCCTAGGCCTTATAATGGTTGTATGACTGAAGGAGCATCAAATTATGATGCAAAAAATACAGTGGATGAAAATGGATCTTGTAGGTGGAGTGCTTGTTTAACTCCTGGGTATACTGAATATAATTCTGAACTCATACAAATCATTCAAAGCTACGCTCAGAAATATTCAATTGGGGTGAGTGATTTAATTGTTTCTAATACTTGTGTTAATAAAAAAGTAGGTTGTACTATTATTGGTGCAAAGGGATATGATCCGAGTGCTCTACAAGACAATGGAACTTGTCGTTGGGAACAAGGATGTATCAGAAGTGGATTTGGTGGCTTTGATGCTGACTTAGCTGCTAAAATCAATGCTTATGCATCAGCTCATGGGAGTGCCTCTGCTCAATCTTATATTGATAAAGATATCTGTGTTGTAAAAAGTGGATGTATGGTTGAAGGTGCAATCGGATATAGTTCAGATAATCAAAGAGACGATGGTAGTTGTAAGTGGAATGCTTGTTTAAAGAGTGGATATGATGGATATGTAGCAAGTATACATACGATAATAAAAAATTATGCTAGTAAATTTAATAAGACTGAAGAAGCTCTTATTAACCAAAGTACTTGTGTTAATAAGCCAGGTTGTACTCAAGAATCTGCAAAGAATTATAATAAAGATGCAACAGATGAAAATGGAAGTTGTCGTTGGGAGATTTGTAAGAAGCCTGGATATGGAACAACTCCAATCCCAGCTCATATAAAAGCTTATGTCGCAACAATTCTAGGGAAAAATGTTGATCAGGTAACTAGTTCTGATCTTGCAAAGTACGTAACTTTAAAAACTAATTGTACAGATGATAATGAAATTGTTGGGTGTATGGATCCTAAAGCAGACAATACAGTTGGAAATGCAAATAAAGATAACGGAACTTGTAAGTATTCATATTGTACTGATTGTACTTATAAAGAACAAAGTGCAGACATGTGTATCGATCCATCTGTGGAAGATAAAGAAAAGATGATTGCCGCTGTAGAATATGCAAGTATTCACAAAAAAGATCTTAAAGATATCGTTAATAGTACATGTAAAGAAGGTCACAATATGAGTGGTTGTACTAATCCGTATGCTGCTAATTATAGAGCAGAGGCGAGCATTGAAGATAATAGTTGTTTCTTCTTTGTTTGTTATGAAGGAGCTTATCAAACTTGTGACTCTGTTGTGACAATGCATATTCAAAACTATGCGACTCTTATCGGGAAACCGATTGATACAAATTGCTTTAATCCATTTGATAAAGAAAAAGTTTGTGTAA
Organism: uncultured Bacteriovoracaceae bacterium; assembly: GCA_938017795.1. Classification (GTDB taxonomy): domain Bacteria; phylum Bdellovibrionota; class Bacteriovoracia; order Bacteriovoracales; family Bacteriovoracaceae; genus JAHDHG01. Next base: position 50,493 of record CALIJZ010000013.1, on the reverse strand, counting down.
AGCAAAAATGTAATGGAGGAGCAGGTAAGAAAATTATTATCAAGCTAGATGATAGCTGTTTAAATGATGCTTATCATACAGTTTTATTAACACTGACTAAAGGTACTGACTCAGAACCAAAGTATTTATCAACTCCACAGCATATAATTGCTCAAAATATTACAGCTGGACTTGATTATAAAATTGAAATTTTAAACGGAGCAAATGGTTTCTATTTCTTTGAAGGTGGGAGTTCAAGTGTCTCTGGAAAAGCAACAACTGATATTATCAAAACAGTTAAATGTAGAGAATAACTTTGAGGTAGTAAGTCCTATTTTATATAAGACTTACTACTTATAAGAAACTTGCTTGTTCTTCAACTTTAGAAAATAGGGCCAAGATAGATTCGTTGAGGTCTGAGAAAACTTTACCAGCAACGATTTTTTTGTTTACTAACCAATGATCAGTTGCCATTTCATACATAAAAACAACTTCCGTTTTATTAGGTGAGATTTCTTTTAAAATAAACTCTGAATTTGAAACTTTAATTGCTGTTTGTAGTTTTAAATCTTTTCCTGTTAATTTCTTCGTAGTGGAGTCATCAAGAGTCTCCGTCCAGAGTGAGTACTGCTTCTTGCCAGCAACGACTTTCTTTTTAATTAGATAAAGTTCATGGACTATTTGATCGCCCCGTTTTTTTATAAATTTCGTTTGAACAAAATCATTTTTAGAATATCCAGGAATTACAATTGCATGTTTTACTGCTTCAACTACATGTGGTGAATGATATTTACATGGATAGTCATGATTACTAAACTTTCTACTTGTTTTGTAAGATTCATTACATCTCTGCTCAGCTGATCTTAAAGCATTTAAGACAGAATCAATTGGTTTGTTAATAACTTTTTTAAAATCAACACTGAAATGACGATTGGCCGCTAACTTTCCCGTTTTTAAAAACATTTCTCCCATTTGGTCTTTTTTATCGATTGGAAATTCCATTCTTTTAGTTTTTGAGATTGAGAGTTGAGATAAAAGTAAAATTAGTAGTATTTTCATAAGATCTATCTTAATGAATTGTTGAAAGTTTTAAAAGATAGCCGAAAAAATTGCTAGTCGTTTTGATCTATTTTATTTGGGTTAATTGGGAGTTTTATGAAAAAAATTGTTCCCTGATCAGGTTCACTCTCTGCCCAAATAACACCTTTGTGCTTTGCAATAATATGTTTAACAATCGATAATCCCAAACCTGTTCCAGTTGAGTCGTGTTTTTTGTTTCTAGAGCTATCCACCTGATAGAACCTCTCAAATATCCTACCGAGGTGTTCTTTAGAAATACCAGGCCCATCATCAGAAATAGTTATAATTACTGACTCTTCATTATCAATAAAGTTAGAAATTTTAATATTGGCATCATTGCCTGAGTACTTGCACGCATTTTCGATAAGATTGATTAAAGCTTGCTCAAATAGCTTTGGATCTACTCTTACAAATTCCACAGATAAGTCATAAGAGATATTCATGTTTTTATCAGCATAGTTTTGAAGGAGCATGGCCTTAACACTCTCTAGCATAAATTTGAGGTTTACTTCTTTTTTTAAAAGGCGATGCCTTGACTCAATTACAGATAAGTTTAATAAGTCGGAAAAGAGAGCATGTAATCTTTCAGTATTGGTAATAATTTTATCAAGGTAATGTTTTGCTTCAGGAGCAATAAATTTATCATTACTATCAAGAACTTGAGCAAAGCCTTTAATGGAAGTTAAAGGAGTTCGAATTTCATGAGAAACGTTGGCTACAAAGTCCACTCGCATTTGCTCTGTTAGTTTTGCTTCAGTAATATTTTTAAATACTCCCATTGCTCCAATACATTGCTCATTTCTAATAATTGGAGAAACAACAATCTCATAATAATGAGTTCTATTCTTATGAAAAATCGAATGTTCTTGAACTTTTCTACTTTCACTTGTTTTAATACAATCTTTGAAAGCTGTAATAACTTCTTGGTCCTCAAAAATTTCTTCAATATGTTTATGTTCGACACCTTTAATAAATTTTTTATTAAATTGTGTATTAGATAAATTCAAGTTTAATAATTTATCAACTGCTAATATGGCATCATGAGTAGACTCTAAAAGGGTAGTATTAAGATCAATAGAATTAGAAGATAAGTTTGTCATGCTTTTATTTTGTATCAATGAATCGATATCCAATCCCTCTGATTGTTCTGACTACATCAGAGTAGCTACCAAGTTTTTTTCTAAGTCCAGCAACATGAGTATCAATTGTTCTATTGGTTACATGAACATCTTCCCCAATAATTGTTTTAATAAGTTGCTCTCTAGTAAAAACTTTTCCAGATTCAGTAGCGAGAAGAGATAAAATTCTAAATTCAGTATGAGTAAGATTTATTTCATCATTAAGAATTTTTACGCAACACCTCCCTAAGTCGATTGAAAGATCTTCTACTTTTATAATATCGGGATTAGTGGGTTTTTCTTTTCTTCTGAGTTGGGCTCGAATTCTTGCTAATAAAATATCCATATCAAAAGGTTTGGTAATATAATCATCAGCTCCAGCATCAAGTCCTTCGATTATATTTTCAGCCTGAGTTAAAGCAGTCACCATAATAATAGGAATATCTTTGGTTGATGAATCTGATCTAATAAACTTGCAAACCTCAATTCCAGTTAAGTTGGGGAGCATCCAATCGACAAGAAAAAGATCAAACGTTTTATCTACTGAGATTATATCTTTTGCTATTAAACCTGAGTAAGCTATTTCGGCTTGGTAGCCTTGGCTTTCAATCTGAGCTTTCAAAAGTAGAGCAATGTCAGCTTCGTCTTCAATAATTAAGATTTTATTGTTCATGATAAGTGTAAACTAACATGCTGAATTTATTAGTGATAATTGCAAGGCGTTAAGCAGCTTACATGAGCTCTAATTGAGCCATACTAGAGTATTAAGTTTCGGTGAAGAAATTTACCCATTTTTAAATCATTTTTTAGCCATGAGTTCTACTTGTCGATAAGGAGTTATGCTTAAAATGCTATTAATTTCAATTAGTTTTCTTACCTATGCTTCTGGCCAGAAGGCCCATTTATGGACTGATTACCACGCATCGGATGAGAAAAATATCAGAAGATTAATTTCAATGATGGAGCAGTCTAAAGAAGGAAAAAGAGTTCTGGATTTAGCTTATGAAAAAGCAGCAAGTTATGGAAAAACTATCTATGATGTTGTTAAAATAGGGGATGGTTCAGTAACTGATACGACTCTTCTTAGAAGATTTAATCCTAATAATCCTTTAGATGTTGCCTATGATTCTCGTGCTATTGTTTATATCAATAAACATTTGAAAACTTACCATGCAGTATTAGATCTTTCCCATGAATTAATTCATTATGTTTATCGTGAAGATTTTAATCCTTATGAGAGAAATTTTTCTTTAAGTGGATTTATCAAAAATACAATTGAAGGAACTGGTGGAGAGGCTGAAGCTTATTTAAGTGAATGCAAAGTTAATCTTGAATTATTTGATTTAGAAAATTCTGAACAAAGTAGATGCAGAGAAGTTTTAAAAGCTAATGATAAAACTAAGCAAAAAACAGCAGCCATTAAAAAGTTTTACCAATTAGGTGATTACTTCAAAAGATTCCAAGATTCAGTACTGAAAGTAGATCCCTATGTTGATCTAAGTCTTGAGTTTCCACATTTAAGCAGGACTCAAGTGAGTTTTCATTCATCGGCATATTCAAAACCATACCCAATCGCTTCAGTGGAAGAGTATCTAACGATCTCTAAAGCTGCTTGCCAGAATGAATCTAGAAGACTTGAATTGGCCTCTAGGAATATTGCTCAAGAGACTAAACAAAAGAACCTTTTATTTAGCCTGAAAAGTGACTTCGAGTCTAAGTGTAATAGCTTTATACAATAGTTGTTCTATCTCTTTTCCTACTCTTATATTGACGTCCTCCCGTGCCAAAAGTTAAAATAAAGAAATTTTCCTAAGGACTTTTAATGCAAGACGGTATCGTTCTGGCCAAAGTGGATGAACTCCTAAGTTGGGGTAGAAAAAACTCTTTATGGCCTATGACTTTTGGGTTGGCATGTTGTGCTATCGAAATGATGGCAACAGGTGCAAGTAAGTATGATCTTGAAAGATTTGGTTGTGGTGCTTTTATGGCAACACCAAGAAGAGCAGATCTTATGATTGTTGCTGGAACTGTAACTTTAAAAATGGCAACCAGAGTAAAAATACTTTGGGAGCAAATGCCTGAACCAAAATATGTTATCTCTATGGGATCTTGTGCTAACAAAGGTGGACCTTATTGGCAGCATGGTTATCATGTTCTTAAAGGAGTTGATGAGGTAGTTCCTGTTGATGTTTATGTACCAGGTTGTCCTCCTAGACCAGAAGCTTTAATTGAAGGCTTGATGGTACTTCAAAAGAAAATTGCTAACGAGAGAGTACTTCACGAAAAGTGGGTGAGAAATGTATAGCGAATTAATTACTTCAATAAATTCAGCAGTAACTAACGCTAACGCAACTTTAGTAACTCCGGGTGAAGGTGAGATTGGTGATAGTAGTGTTCTAATAAATCCTGAGTCAGTTTTAGAGGTGATGAAATTTTTAAAGCCATTATATAACGCTCTCCAGGTTATAAGCGGTGTTGATTATACTGAGTATATAGAAGTTTGTTACTTCTTAGCTCACTTTGATCCAGCAGCTCCAAAAGATGTGATGATTAAAACAAGACTTAAAGATAGAGTTGCTCCGAAGCTTGATTCTATTTGCTCAGTTTATCTTGCAGCTAACTGGCAAGAGCGAGAATGTTACGACATGTTCGGAGTAAGTTTTAATAACCATCCAGATCATAGAAGGATTTTATGTCCTGATGACTGGGAAGGATGGCCACTTAGAAAAGATTATAAAGTTCAAGAAGTTTATAGAGGGATGAAAGTTAATCCTGAGAATAAGATGAATAGAGACGATCAATTATTTGAAGATAATAAACAAAAGGGTAATGAGGCAGATCTTATTGCGTGGGCCCTTTCAAAAGGATTGTAATGCAAACCTGGGATATGGATTTAGAAGAGTTAAAAGAGGAAGAGACAAATCTTCCTGGTACGAAACTCAAGACAGAATTACTGACAGTAAATATGGGACCTCAACATCCGGCAACGCACGGAGTTTTGAGAGTTGAGATTAAAACCGATTCAGAAATTGTTGCTCAAGCAATCCCTCATATTGGTTATCTTCATAGATGTATGGAAAAGCATTGTGAAGCTATTGATTACAGAGGAGTAATACCTTTTGTTGATAGGCTTGATTATCTGGCAGCTATGAGCCAAGAGTTAACTTATTCTATGGCAGTTGAAAAGATGCTTGGAACAGAAGTTCCTCGAAGAGCTTTAGTTATAAGAACTATTGTTAGCGAACTTCAAAGAATTGCATCACATTTAATGGCCTTTGGAACCTATGCTCTTGACCTTGGAGCTTTCTCTCCATTTCTATATGCATTTGATGAAAGAGAAAAAATTCTAACTTTTTTTGAAGAAATAAGTGGAGCAAGATTACTTTATAATTATTTTTGGATTGGTGGAGTTTGGAATGACATCACCGATAGACAACTTGGTTATATCGATAACTTTTTAAATGGTTTTGAAAAAGAACTAGTGAAATACGATAAGCTTGTAAGCTCAAATAGAATTTTTCAAGAAAGAACAATGGGAGTTGGAACTTTAAGTCTTGCCGATGCTCACTCTTTTGGAGCGACTGGACCAGTTCTTAGAGGTTCAGGTCAAGCTTGGGATTTAAGAAAAGTTGATCCTTATTTAATCTATGATGAATTAGATTTTGATATTCCTATTGGAGAAGGTCAACGTGGTAGTGAGCTTGGTGATTGTTATAATAGATATATTGTCCGAATGTTAGAGATGGTTGAATCTGTAAAAATGATCAGACAAAGTATGAAACTCTTAGAACCAGGACCAGTGATTGGAAAAGTTTCTAAAGTGATAAAAGTTCCTAAAGGCGAAACATATACAAGAACAGAATGCCCAAGAGGAGAGTTAGGAATTCACCTAGTATCTATGGGAGATAAAACTCCGTATAGACTTAAAGTGAAATCTCCATGCTTTACTCACACATCGATTTTACCTCACATTGCTCCAGGTCAGATGATTGCTGACTTTGTAGCAAGTATTGGAAGTATCGATATTGTTCTTGGAGAGGTGGATAGATAATGAGAGATGAAAGATTAACATTTTTTGGTTATTTCAGAAATATTTATACTGCAGTAAAAAGTAGTTTGATTGGAATGTGGATTACATTCCGATATGTATGGGGAAAAAAACCTGTAACTGTTGAGTATCCTGAGGTTAGAGATGTTCTTCCTGATAATACTCGTTCGCGACTTTATAATGACGCTCTCAACTGTATTAGTTGTAATATGTGTGCCATTAGTTGTCCGGTTGATTGTATTTATATTTCATCGGTTCCACGACCTAAAGATCTTGATGTTCCAAAATGTGATGATGGGACGCCTAAGAGACAAGTTCTTACTCAATACGTAATTGATACTGCTCTTTGTTGTTATTGCGGTCTTTGTACTGTTGTATGTCCGACTGAATGTTTAACTCATACGGATGATTATGAGTATTCTCAATATGAAGTTGCAGATATGAAATATGATTACTTATCTGATGATTTGATTGCGTGGCGAGATAGATTAGTTAAGTCTTAATGAAATATATCGCTCTGCTTATATGTTTACTCTTTTCTTGTAATGACAAGAGTCAACATACTACTGTAACTAGTCTTAAAGTTGCAGGAAATACAGAGTCTGTTCAAGATGACTCTATGGTAAAGTTTCATTTTCCAGAATGCCCCAAAAGTACAGAGATTATTCAGGTTCTTATGAAGCAAAACTGTGTTGAAGGGTTTGCTCATTATGATTTATCGGCTTGTGTTGTTGAGTGTCGGGTTTATAAGGAATGTGAACCCAGAGAATTGAAGGTTTGTCCTGAGACGTTTTTACCTGCTTTTTCAAGTTCTGATTGTCGTTGGAAGTGTGAGAAAGTCAGTAAGTTAAAACAACATTAAATTTTTGAAAAAACTCAAAATGGATTTAAATGAAACAGACTTGAAAGTCATATCATTTCTTAATAAACTCTATTATTTAGCATCAATAATATTGTTTCTATATAGGGCAGTAAAGCTTTATGGAAATGAGTGGAAAGTTTATATATTGCAACTCTTAAGTATCATTTTAATTTTATTTCTTTTGAAAAAAATTATTAACATCGTAGTTAAAGGATATTTTGCAAGAGACATGATCAATAGATTTTAACTTAAGAAAAGAGGTGATCTCATTTGAACCTTAAAGTTTCAACATTTTTTAAGAGAGAAGCTTTTAAAATAAATGGTCATGAATATTACTTAGCACCAGAGGGCTGTGTTAATTGTTCAAAGTATGAGTATTTGTATAGAACACCTTATTTAGATGATTTATCAAAAAGAGTTGATTGCTCAGAAATAAAGAGTTATACATTTGAAAAAGTCACTTTATCAAAACAAGATACCGACTTCTTATGTTTTTATAAAAATGAAATAAGAGCTAACTTTTATAAAGACCTAGATATTAGTGTGATTCAACTTATTATATTAGCAATAGGGGTAGGACAGATTATTTACAGGTCTAAGAATCCAGTCTCCGATGAGTTTATAGATCAAGTCGAAGCAAATAGCTTCTTTGGAAGTGCTTTTACCCATTATACAATTGTTCCAGGCGTTTTAGCTGTGATTCTTTCTTCGGTTTTCTTATTATTAATACAATATGAAAGAATCAAATATTATATTTTTAGCTTTTTTAACTTCTAACAAGAATATAAAAAACCTTAAACCTTAGCTTAGAGCAATTATCAAAAGTGTAGTTGTGTGTGATAAAGTTGGCAAACTAAAAAAAAAACTAGATCTATATCTCTGAATTAACTTACATGCAATATTGTATACTTCTAGTAAGGTTGCAATATTTTGAATTGACCTCAATTCCATTTTTTAACTTGTCTGGGATATCAGAATTTTCATACAAATCTTCAAGATAACTACGATCAGCTTCTTCTAGAAGATTGAGGTATAATTCCGGACTCCATCTCAAGCTTCTTAAAATTAGTTCAACAGAAGAGGGCAATAAATCTTGAAACATAGCTTCATCTTCTTCTATAACTTGAAGCTTGCTATCAGACACTCGTGTTTGATAAGGAAGTCTTTGTAATTCTTGTTCCTTTAAAAAATCAGTAAGATTTTGACCTGCAATTAAAAAATATTCTTCTTTTTCTTTATGTAAAGAAAAATTTATTCCTTCATTGCAACTGGCCATTGGACTTGGTTCTACAGGAGGTGGGCAACCATGAACGTTGTTATTAGAACATGAGATACAAAATAAGATAGATATAAGAATAAAAATATTATTAATCATGTAGATAAGTATATCTTCTTTCTCAAAACAGACCTAATTACAACTTATACCTAGGAAAGACCTACAAGAAATAGTGGCACTCCAATAGTTAAGGCTTTTGTATATACGATCTTTCTTGGCAATTTAATGGTAGGAATGATGAGAGAGTTCAATTTTTAGAATTTACTTCAATTAGAAATATAGAGAATCAATAAGAGCAGCAAGCTCAAAGTCTTTGTAGCTCAAGCCATCTACATCGTGAGTTGTTAGGCGTACTTCACAATTCCCAAATGAAATTTTTAGATCTGGATGATGGACATGCTTCTGAGCTTGCCAAGCAATACTATTAACAAATGCAATGGTTTTATAATATCCCTTGAAAGTAAATATTTTTGAGATCTCAGAGGTTTCTTTATGATAACTCCAACCATTTAAGTTTTCGATTCCGCTTGAAATTTCTTCAGCAGAAAGTGCTTTTAGTTCATTCATTTATATCACCATGGTTGTTGTATCTTTGGGTTTAGGTTCAAATTTGGGAGGAAAGTTTCCAAGTTCTAAAGATTCTTTAGCAAGCTTGATTAAATCAAAGTCTAAAAGTTTCCAAAGATCATCTATTTGATTCAAAACAAAGTAGACTGGTTGAAGGATGTCAATTCTGTAGGGCGTCCTTAAGGCCACCAAAGGATCACTAAGGTCGACTCTTTCAGCGATATCACTATCAATAGCATAAACAGTTTCATCTTTGGAAGATAAAATCCCTCCACCGTAAGATCTGTATTCACCGTTTTCTCGAAGTAAACCAAATTCGATCGTGAACCAGAAAAGTCTAAAAAGTCTCATTCGAACTTTTCCTGTAACTTTTGATGCTAACTTTCCGTACTCTTGCATGAAGTTTGCATATGAATCATTTGTTAAAAGAGGACAATGACCGTAAACTTCGTGAAAGATATCAGGCTCTTCTAGATAATCGATATCTTCTTTTGTTCTAATAAAGTTTGCACATGGAAATTTTTTATTAGCAAGTAGTTCAAAAAAATCTTGTGCGGGAATAATTGCAGGGACTGGCTCAATGGCCCAACCCGTATGCTCCCTAAGAATATTGCTAACCTCAAAATGTTGTGGAACTTTATTTTTAAATTGGAGCAATTCGACACCACTGATAAATTCTTTGCATGCTCTTGATTGAATTAATCGGTTCTGTCTTGACACCAAAAAGTCCCAAGTTTCATTTTCGGTGTCGGAATATTCAACAATTCCGTCTGAGTTTAATGGATGCGAAACATATTTTGATTTTTCTTTCATCGATAACGATTTTAGTCTGGTACTGAGTGTTTTTCAAATTTTTCCAGGGCCTTGTAATAAGTTTTCTTATTAGCGATAATATAAGTATGAAAGGGATATTGATTTTCACCATTCTTTCATTCATCTTGGTAACTCCTCTAATTTCATTTAGTCTAGAACCAATCGATGGTGGAAAAAGAAACCTTGAACTCATTGCACAAATTAAAAATGAATCATTGAAAATTCAAAGAATGCCGGCTTCAGTTGAGCCCAATTGCAAAGATGAAGATGATTGTCTTGAGAGTAGAGAAGTTAAATCTACTAGTTCCAAAAGAGATTAACTTCTCTAATTTAAAAAATACTAATTTTTCTTAATAAAAGAATTTAATAACTCAACCGGAAAGGGCATGAAAGTTGTTGAAGCATTATTATTAAGACTAATCTCTCTCATTGTATCTAAATACCTAAGAGTAATAGCATCCTTTTGAGAACTTAAAACCTTTGCAGCTTCTGCTAATTTTACAGAGGCTTCTAGCTCACCCTGAGCTGAAATAATTTTTGCTCTTTTTTCTCTTTCAGCTTCAGCTTGTCTAGCAATAATTCTCTGCATATCTTCAGGTAAATCAATTGCTTTTAACTCAACATTAGTAACTTTAATTCCCCATGGTTCAGTAAGTTCATCTAGGATAACTTGAAGTTTTCCATTGATCTCGTCTCTTCTTTCAAGAACTTCATCTAGTTCGTATTGACCGATGACTGATCTTAATGTGGTTTGAGAAATTTGAGCTGTTGCATGGATATAATTAGCAACATTAATAATTGCTTTACTTGGTTCATTGACTCTAAAATAAACAACTCCATTAACTTTAACTGTAACATTATCTTTAGTAATAATATCTTGGCTTGGAACATCCATAGTCACAACTCTTAGGTCAATTTTTTGCATCTTTTCAACAACTGGAATTAAAATAATTAATCCAGGTCCACGAACCCCAGTGAATTTCCCAAGTCTGAAAATAACAGCTCTTTCGTACTCATTTAAAATTCTAACTGAGCTTGCTAAAAAAAATACAACAATAATAATAATGGGCAAAAAGGCGGTTAACATAAAATCTCCTTGATATTTAAACTGATTTTTTTATTTCTAATACTAATTCTTTTTTTTCTTTATCTGAGTCGATGACCTCAACTAAATCACCTGGTTCTAAAGACTCACTACTTATTGCATTCCAAAACTGTCCTTCTACTTTTATTTGATATTTGGTTGGTTGATGAAGATCTAGGACTTTGAAAACCTTCCCCTTTTTTCCTGTTGGAACAAAGAAGTTATTGGAAGTTGTTCTTGTAGAGTCTTTGTAAAATAAGTATCCAATATATCCAAAAATTGCAGTTAAGGATGCAACAGTAGAAAAGATTACCTTCTTATCTAAGACTAATAATGAATCAGGAGTATCAAATAAAAGAAGTGAACCGAATAAAAGACAACCCATTGCTCCTAAAAATAAAATACCATAACTAGTAATATATGATTCCATAACAAATAAAACTAAAGATAATGCTATTAATCCTAACGCTGCAAAATTTATTGGGAGAACTTGAAATCCAATTGCAGCAATTAATAATGATATTAGACCTAGAGCACCTGCAACAAATCCTCCTGGTGCTTGTAGCTCAAAATAAATGAGAGCCGCACCTAATAAGAACAAAATATAGGCAAGCTGAGGGTGAGAGAGAACATTTAATATTTGATCTAAGATAGATTGGTTGAGTTCTATAAATTCTGGAGAGTTTATAATGAGTTCATAATCAGTTGATTTATGAGTGAATTTTTTCTTATTAAGGTATTGTGTGATTTCACCAGTGGTATTAGTGATTTGATTAATAACGTTTTGCTCCATTGCTTCTTTAGAAGTAAAGGACTTTGCTTGGCTGATCATCAGAGCAAACGCATTGGCATTTCTTTCTTTGGCTTCACAAAGAGACTTTGTTAAGGAAACAAGATCATTAATTGCTTTGGCCCTTAGGTCACTTGAATCTGGCGTTTTATTATCTTTATTATTCTTTCCAATATTTTCACCGGTGGATGTAATCGGAGTCGCTGCTCCTATATTCGTACCATCGTTCATGAATAAATAGTCTGCACCGGCCGAGATGAGTGCTCCTGCTGAAGTAGCACTGGAGCCTTCAGGGCTAACCCAAATTGCTATAGGAAACTCTGAATTCCCAAAAAGGGTGAGAATCTCTTTAGTCGTTGATACTAGTCCACCAGGAGTATTTAGCTTTATTAAAGCAAGGGAGTTTTTATCTAGTTTTTTAAAACCTTTTTCTAAATATCTAAAGGTTGCGGGGTTTATTGTTGAGTTAATATCAAAAGTATAAACGGTTTTAATCTCAAGCGTTTGTGCATGAGAAAATAAAGAGATAAGAGCAATCAATAGGTATTTCATAACTTAGTCATAGTAATATGAATTCTTGGGATCGTATTTCTTTTTTTCATAGTACTGTCTAAAACTTTTCACATTTTGAAGGCTTGGCCTTATATTTAGCTTAAATGAATCAATCTAGAGATGAGAAGCTTAAGCTTTCAGGTTTTAATAATTTAACAAAGGTTCTAAGCTTTAACCTATACGACTTTTGTATAACAATGGATAAGGACCAACGTCATAGATATATCCAATATATCAATAAAAAGTATAGTGCACAGAGGATTATAGAAATTTCAAAAAAAATCTGCTCGATCATTGAAGCAAATATTTTAAATGTTTCGGCTCAAGATTATGATCCTGTTGGTGCTTCGAGCATGGTTTTAATGAGTGATATCAAAGGCGAAGGTAAGTGGGAAGAAAATGAAAATATGTTACCCCATAGTGCTCAAGTAAATTGTCACTTAGATAAGTCTCATATAACGGCTCATACTTATCCTGATGCAAGTGATCCACAAGGAATTTGTAGTTTTAGAGTAGATATTGATATTGCTACTTGTGGAGAGATTATTCCTCTCAATGCGATTAACTATTTATTTGAATCTTTTGAGTGCGATGTTGTTTTTATCGACTATGTAGTAAGAGGGTTTACTCGCTGTGAAGATGGTCGAAAAATTTATAATGATCAATACTTTAATTCCATTCAAGACTTTATTAAAACTGAGATTTTGGAAAACTACGAATTTAAAACCGATCTTAATATGAGTCGAGATAATATTTGGCAAACGAAATTAATGGTTAAAAGCTTTGGTCCGCAAAGATATTTAATGGATGAAAAAGATTATAACCATCCAGAGATTGATAAAAAAATGAGTCTGCTTGCTAAAGAAATGAAGGATGTTTACCATTTAAATTAAAAGACCGGACTTTTAATCCGGCCTTTATTTGTAAGAAAGTTTGTTTCTATTATTTATAGAAACTTAAGCCCTGAGCTACTGAAACTCCCAAACACACTTTTAGCAATGGAGTCACATTGGCTCTTTATATCAGCAGTACCTAGGCCTGCGATTTTTCCAATAATAAATTGATCAAAATCAAGCATAGAGTCATCATCAATATGACAGATTGCAATCATAGATGAAGGTGGTGCACTTATAAGCTTTAATTTATTTATTCCAGAAGAAGAATATGATCCATACATTGCAAGAGCTCTTTGAGCACATTCAGATAATATTTGATCAATACTTCCTACTAAAAGACCTGCACTCATTTGATCAAAATCTAGCATTGTATCATCGTCAACATGGCACTTTGCTTCATAAATTGCTTCTTGATGATGAGAGCCGCCGCCACCTGGGAAATGCCCTCCTCCTATGCCCTTAACTGTATTAATCGCTTCTTTAAGTATGCTAGCAACCTGGGCCTTGTCGAGTCTGCTCATCTTGTGACCTTTCTTTAAGAGGGCCTGTTCTAGTTTTGCTGTTTGAGCTAGCAGAGAGTTAATTGAATTAGAACCTCTGGATCCTCGTTGAGAAAAAGAAAGAGATGAGAAAAATAGAATTGAAAAAATACAAATTACTCTAAGCATATTGGCCCCCTAGTTAAGATTAAGCTTATTGAACATTCATTGCTCAAATTTGACTGATGCCAATACTCTTACAAGTTTCGTGCCAATAGATTTGATCATTTTTGAGGTCATATTGACCATCAGAGAACGAATGACTCCAGTTGAGTGGGGCATAGTGCTACTTTTTTGAAGCTGTAATTAAAATATTGCGCGGAGATATTCTAAAATCAAAAACTTGTTTGATCTCAACTTTTGATATTGTTGAAAGGGTTTTGGCACGATGATAAATAATTAATTTTTCAATTATTCTTGAAAACATATGTCTAATAAAACCAAGGCGTATTAACCTCTCAACTTTTTTGGAGATATTGGGATCTTTATAGAAAGAATTCAAAGGGATGCTACTTTTAAGGTTTAATCTTTTTAGCTGCTCTGTTGCATAGTATGAAAAATCACTTTTGTAATAACCTTGAGTTGAACTTAAAAGAGAGCTCGTTTCCATTTTTCCAAATTCACTTTGTAGAAGAAGCTCAAAGCTGTAGCGAAATTTTTTGACTTGTATTCTCTTTAAAAGCTCGCTTGCTTTTTGATAAGAAGATCTTATTGCCAGGGTTTTAGCATGATTGGATAGTTGTAAGTTTGTACCAAAGTGATTACTACATTTATGATAACAACACCCTAAGTTATAAAGCTTTATCGCATTACTATTTTTCTTAAAATATGAAATAACATGATCACTTAGATCTCCACAATTATGTAAGGCCACTAAATTAGAGGGAGCAGCTTTTAAGACCATATTTGATTTAATTGTATACTCTTTAAACTCTACGTTTTTAGATTTCAATCTTTTTCTTCCTTTAGATAAAAGGAGATTATCAATATCAAGGCAAGTCGAATGTTGATTCGAAAAATTACTAAACTGTTCACTTAAGTGACCAGTACCACCTGCAAAGTCTAGAATTGGGACTGAACAATCAAGTAAAGGAATCAAGTGTGATAGTTCATGCTTTTTCTTATTGGAGAGTTGAAAGTCTTTAAGGATATCAATAGGGGAGGTATTAGCTTGTGGGATATTGGCCAGCTCTTTACATGAGTCTGAAAAAGATTGCAACTTTGGTGAAAGATCTTCATCTTCAAAGTTGATCATATTAGCAATTTTCTGAGAGTCCCAATTTTTAGGCTCATTAGCCATTTCTTCTATACTATCTTCATAAGTATTGGGATAATTATTTAAAATTTCCATCGACCAAAACTGTTGATAGGGTTTAAGGAATTTTTCAATTTCCTCGATGGTTTGAATAATAAGCAAGCTATCCATGTGAGTAGAATATAAATGAGCCAAGAGATTTTATCAAAAATAAAGGATAATAAATCCCTTGAAGGATTAAGTGTCCTTATATGGGGGATGGGTGTTACTGGTAGAGCATTATATAAAGTTTGTGAGGACTACGGAGCCAGTGTTTGGAATACTGACAAGGAGTATTTAGGATTTGATAAATTTATTGTCCAAAATGAAGTGATTGAATCTAATATCAAATTTGATTTGATTTTAAAATCTCCAGGTGTTCCATGGTTACCTGAGTTAAATTTTTTTAAATCAAGTGGAGTCCCTGTCTTGGGTGAGTTAGAAATTGTTTCACTTTTATCTGATACTCCTATTATTGCTATTACTGGTAGCAATGGTAAGACGACAGTTTGTACTATGTTAAAAGAAGCATTTGATTTGTTGGGAATTAATACTTTTCTAGGTGGTAATATTGGTAATCCATATTCCAAAATTTTAGGAAATAATTTTGATTATGCCTTACTTGAAGTTTCTAGCTTTCAGCTTGAACTTATTAATGAATTCTCACCCTTAGTTGCTTCTATTTTAAATATTGTAAACCACCATCAAGAGCGCCATCCTACATTTGAGCATTATCAAAATGCAAAATTCAATATTTTTAAAAATATGAATGAATTTTCTCACCTTATCATTCCTGATGAATTAAAAAAACAGGTCAAAGGAGATTTTAAAGTTTCAGCTCCTAAAGGAATAAGAAACTATTCAAAAATGAAAGTTGTTGGTGAACATAACCAAAAAAACTTTCAGTTTGTGGAAGAAATATTAAATGTTCTTGGGATGAATACAAAAGTAATAGATAAACTTATATCTAGTTTTAAAGGAGTTGAGCATCGAATTGAATTTGTAGGAAATTTTAAAGGACTAAAGGTATATAATGACTCCAAAAGTACAAACTTTAACTCAACACTTACTGCAATCAAGTCCTTCAAGAACAAGGAAGAGCTTGTTTTATTTCTAGGAGGCCAGCTTAGATCAAATAATGTTGAGGAGTTCTTAGAGATAAAAAAGTATCTAAAAGACGATCAGGTTTATTTATTTGGGCAATCTCGAGAATTATTATCTAGGTTTTTCAAAAGTTCTAAAAAGGAGTTTTTAGAAGAGTTTTTTAGAGAGCAACGGTTCCAAGATGCAATACTTCTTTTTAGTCCAGGGTTCCCTTCTTATGATCAATTCAAAAACTTCAAAGATCGTGGAGAAAATTTTAAAAAAATCATCCAAGATAATTATAAAGAGTCTATTGTTTTATAAGTTTTTCTCTTCCGCCATAGTAAATTTCTGTGCTAATAAATTTATCTAACATGAAAATAAAAGTACCAATGAAAATAGCAACGTTTTTTGAACTATTTCCTGCGATCAAATAAGGGCCAATTGCCTTTGATTGACATGTTAAATTATAGGTAAAAAGGCCAATGAGTATACTTTTTACCGCTGATAAAGCTCCATAGGAGTTATTATAAATAAATCGATCTTTTGATTCCTCACCTGTTTTGATTAAAATATTGTCATGGTGAAGTGACTCATAATTCTGAGCGACAGTAAGCATCTCAAAAAAAGCATCAGCTTGAGCTGAACTAATAACTTCTTTATTAGGATCAAACTTATATTGTGATAAGATATTTTGAATTTCTAGCTTTCTATTGGAAGCCCTTTCAACTCTTTTGAAGATAGAGTTAAGTTCTTTGTTTTTTACTAATTGTTTTACAAAACTCTTAAAAAAATCACTATTTTCTAATTCTTCAACTAAATCTTTTTCAAACCTTTCTTTGTAAATTGTTTTTTCTAAAAGACTTATTAAAAAAGTGAGAGCATATTTAATAATCATTTTCTCACCGGTAGTAGTACCGTCGAAAAGAACATTTTGATTAGAGGCAGTAGTAGATAGCATATTCATCCCAATTTCAAGAATAAACTTTTCCCAACCCTTTTCTTTATCCCAACCTTCAGTTCTATGATATCCCCAAACAACTGATCCTATTGCTATCAGGTAAGTCATTGACTTCCATTTCATGGCCCTTTGTACTTTGTCTGGCTTGATCGTTCGTGCCTTGCATGTAAGAAGTTGTTCTCTATAAAGAGAATAATCCTTTTGAGCCTTGATTGCATTTTTTGATTTTTTATTTTGAACCTTGAGGTGCTTTTTTCTTTTCTTGTAAAATGAAAGACTTTTCTTGTTGAGTTTATCTAATGTATTTCTAATGTTTTCAATTTCTTTAATATTGGGGTGAGTTTTTATAAAGTCATTACTTTTATTACTTTGAATATATTTAAATATATGGTCAAAAGAAGAGAGTAATGCAATTTTTTTATTGTCTGAGTAATGGTCAATAAGTTTATAAAGATCAATGAAAAGATTTTTGCTTTTCTTTGTTTTTAGATAAGTATAGAGATTTTCTGATTTTTTAGATAAAATAATTAAATCAACACTTTGGATTTTTGATAAAATATCCTCGTCACCAGAGATTTTACCCAGATTTAGCATGAAGTTTTTTGTTTCTATCTCTAAATCTGAATTTAGAAGGTATTCAATATTACTATCTTTTTGATCTATTGCTAATTCACGCTTTTTTGAAATCTTCAAGTTTAGATCGTCAAAGTAATTCATATAAGCTTTTGCTTTAGGATCATTAGATTTTTCTAACTTCAAGAGTAATTTCTCAATATCTTTTTGAGATAAGAAATTTCTCTCAATTCCATCATAAAGAAGGTTCGTTACTGCTTCATTAAGGTTTTTTTTACTAATTCCTGATTTTACACTAAGCGCTGTAAGTCCTTTTATTGCCTTATATCGATTCGAAAGAAAGAGCTTACAATTAAGCGGATAGCTTAAAGTTGAAAAACATAAGATATATATAAAAAATCGACTCATTAAATATTAATCGGATATTTCCAGCTAATATCTACATTATTTTCAGTTGTTATACTTTCTTCTTACTTATAATTGAAATTTAAGTGGCCTAGAATTAACTAGATAGTCTGGCAAAAAGCTCATCTATATCACTTGAGTCTTGATAAATACTAAATCCAAAACGTATGACTGATTTCCTTTTATCACAAAGAATTAATTTATCTTTAAGTAAATCAAAAATTTCTAGAGCTCTTTGGTGAGATTTACAATCAATGGCAAAAAAATGTGCATGATTATTCATATCTACTAGTTGTAATTGGCAACCTTTAAAAGTCGTAGAAGAATGAAAATGCTTCAGGAATTGATTTTGTAAACTTAAGACATATTCATGAATGACCTGAGTAGTAATTGATTTTTGATCAAGGTGTTTCCATACAGCGATAAATCGATACAATCCTGAAGGATCAAATGTGGATCCTAAAAATCTACTAGCTCCTTTGGGATAATAGACTTTTGATGAATCCATATTATCAAGTTTTTCGATTTCTGCCATCCAACCAGTAAAGCGTGGTCTAAGTTGGGTATCCAGTGGTGTTACTAAAAAGCAAACGCCTTCACCTCCCATCGCATATTTATATCCGCCGGATGTGAAGTAAGCTCTTTTGCAAATATTTTTTAAATCAATAGGTCTAGTTGCAAAAGAATGATAGCCATCTATGAGTACTTCAATATTGGGATCTATAGAATTTAGTAATAATTCAAGGTCTTGTTCAGTAATATAATATCCACTATTAAAAAAACATTGACTAAAGACTAAAACATTAGGCTTGTATCGTTGAACTCGCTTTATAATTTGTTCTATAATTGCTCCACTAGCTCCATCTTCAATTATTAATGAATCAATCTCTATTTTATCTTCTTTTAATCTGTTGAGTTGCCTACTTAGTGAATAAAACTCTGAGTCAGTGGTTAAGATTTTTAAATTCTCATCTTTAAAGCTTGATAAGAATCTATAAACTAGCTCATGAGTATTGTTTCCGAAAACTATTTGTTTGTGAGATTCGACATTTAACATCTTGGCCACAAGTTCTTGAGCAGTAGGAATAATTATAGAGAAAATTTTTTCCCACTTTTCATCAATTAAGTTGGTGGAATCTTTCCAGTATTGCTCCATCCCTTCCATTGCAATATCTGGCCAAAAATGATGACTATGAGCTTGAAAAGGAAGTTTGTCTCCAAGGTTATCAAATGTTTGAGAAAATAAAGGTTTATACATTCTTTTTTAATACCTGGTAATGGTAACTCATTTGATCTTTGATATTTTCCGGTAAATTGGGTCTTTGGCTTCTAGCGATTAAAAAGCTATTGAGCTTAAAGAGATCTTTAAACAGAACGTGTTTTTGTGCGGTTTTTTTCAAATACTCATGACCAGTAGAGCCCCCGGTTCCAATTTTACCTCCAAGCATTCTCTTAACCATAAGAGCGTGAGCGTATCTCCATTTTGTGATCCATTCATCCATTTCTAAAAATGAATTTAAGATTTTAAATGGAAGGTGCATTAGAGGGTAGTCGTGGTATAGGTTGATAAATAAAGCAGTAAGCATCGATTTTCTAGAAAAAGAAAATTTCTCTTGATCAAATTTTTCTTGATCAAATAAGATATTAAAAGACTCTAAAGTTCTTTTTAAATTTTCTAGTTCTGTCTTTTTTTCTTTTTCATCTAATGTTTCATTATTTTCAATTAACAACTTATCTTCTGCAAACATCTTTTCAACTTGTTGTCTTAAAACTTTCCAAAAACTAAAGCCTTTAGAGTCAATTAAATCTAGTCTGCTTAGCCAATTATCTAATAGTTCTTTAATCGATTTTTCTTTCAATGCATTTTCTAGCTCTTCAGACTCCTCTTTAGTTAATCTGAGATTAAAAAATTTCTTCTCAACTGTTGATCGGTCTTCATATTTTAGACCGAGCATTGTTTCTAACCTTCTGAATTGTAAACTCTGAAAACCTGAAGCTGGGTTAAGAAGGTTTCTAAACTCAAGAAAGGAGGAAGGAGTCATTGTTTCAATAATTGTCACTTGATCAACGAGAAGTTTTAAAATTTTATTAACTCTATCAAGTCTAGATGTAATCGTTCCTAATTCTTGATCATCAACTTTGTCTTCTTGAAAAATGTCTTTGATTGATCCAAGTTCAAAAAGAATTTGCTTGAACCATAATTCATATGCTTGATGAATAATGATAAAAAGCATTTCATCATGAGCATGTTTACCAACCTTATCACTCTCAAGTTTTTGAGCATCAAGTATGGAGTCTAATTTTAGATATTGTGCGTAGTGCATATTTAGCTGTATTATAGTTATAATTTACTAATAGGAGAAGAGATGAATCTATCAACTAGTGAAATTAATAAGAATATATCTTCCATGGTAGCGATCATGAAAAGCTCAGGAGCACAGTGCTTATATGTTCCAAGCTTTGATCAATATATTAGTGAGTATGTGCCTTTGTGGAATAATCTGAGATATTATGTAACGGGCTTTAAGGGATCTACAGCAGATGTATTGATAATTGAAGATAAGGCCCATCTTTTTGTTGATAGCCGGTATCATCTGCAAGCAGATGAGGAGATAAGCTCCGATCAAGTAGTTGTACATAAGTCAAAGGGTCGCATATTCCTGGAGCTGCTAGATCTTGCAAAACAAAAAGGTGTCTCAGATTTTGGAGTCATTCCCGAGAGAACACCGATAGGTCATTGTAACGAAATAAGTGAAAAGTTTAATAACTTTAAACTTGTAAATATTAATGAAAGTATGTTTTCAGAAAAGATAAATTTTCAAGTAAAAGAGTCATTTCCTGAGGTGGTTGAGATTGATTCTAAATTACTTGGTCAAAGTGTTAAGCAAAGACTTCAGAGGTGTAATTTAAAAGATAATCAAGCTCTTTTTCTTTCTGCAATTGATGATGTTGCTTGGATTACAAACCTTAGAGGATATCATTTAAGTTTCTTAAGTTCTTTTTTATCCAAGGCAATTATTGTTAAAGACTCAATACATCTTTTATCACCAGAGAATATTAAGTTCTCAGCTCATGATAGTTTAATTCAAGTTCACTATTATAAAGAAAATATCGCCGAGGTATTAAACAGTATTATTGATTCGAACTCAGTTAAAGAAATCACTTATGATAAGAGCTTTAGCACCTTAAATGATAAAGAGGTTTTAAAAAACTCTGGAGTGATCTTAAAAGAAGGTTCCGGGTTAACGTTTATTAAAAATATTAAATTAGATGTAGAGATTCCCGAGTATGAAAGAATTTTTAATCTTGGAGATCAGGCCATTTTTGATACGATTAATTGGTGTAAAGACAAAGTGAAAAGTAATGAACAAGTTTCTGAATTAGATTTATATCATCAGACAACGAAGTCTTATCAAAAGTATGGCTCCACTGAACAGAGTTTTAATACAATAAGTGGTGCAGGGGAAAATGGTGCGATTGTTCATTATGGTAATCCTAAAAATGATAGATATATTTCTAAAAAAGATTTAGTTTTACTCGACTCTGGTGGATATTTTGAAAGTGGACTAGCAACTGATACTACAAGAACTTTTCTTGCTGATAGCTCTTGTATTGATCATGACTTATTTAAAGAATATCAAAATGCTTACACGTTGGTTGTTAGAGCTCAAATTCAAGCCGAGTCAGCCATATTTAAACCTGCTACTAAAGGTAGAGAGGTTGCTATGCTAGCAAGGGAAGTTCTTTATAAGCAAGGTTTAGACTTTGGTCACGGTATTGGTCATGGTGTTGGAGTTCATGTTCATGAACCTGGAGTAAGAATCTCGCAAGCAAGTGAGCTGCCTTTAAATGAAGGTATGATTGTTTCTATCGAGCCAGGACTATATTTTGCTAATAAGTTTGGAATACGTCATGAAAATATTGTTGTAGTAGAAAAGCATCCAAAGTTTGCTGGGTTTTTAAGGTTTCGCTCGCTAGTTTTTATCGGGTTAGAAGAGCCATTACTAGATCTAGAAACTTTCTCGCCTGATGAGAGACGGTATTACGAAGGCTATAAAGAACAATGTTTAAAGCGATCCAGAGTGTTTTCTTAACGATTAAAAGACTTCTTATACTCGTTTGTAAAAGTATCTAGGTGCATGCTTGGGTATTGTGCTCCAGATCCAATCTCTTTTAAAATCTTATTAAGTTTTACTCCAATCTCATCAGAGTAAGCTTGGATTGCAAGTGATTGTACTAATTTAGTAAATGGGCGCTTTGATGTTATATCGTCTGAAATTTTATAAATAGTACTTTTTTTAGGATCGATCACTAAAGTGAGAGGATAGTTCATATTGGCAGGCTCACCAAAAAAAGTGAAGCATCTATTCATCTCTGCTTCTGTCGATTGGTCAGCATTAGAGCTTTTTAAAGCTTCTTTAAAAGAACAGTCTTGAGCCACCTTCTTGGAAGCAAATCCAAATTTTTCTAATTCTCTATAGTCAACATTAACAAATAGAAAATCTTTTTTTACTTGATGAGAACTATCACTACCTGTGATGAAGTTTTTCTTATATTTGATGCAAGGAGCACATTCTTTAAATCCTAAGGAAAGAACAATTTTTTTGTTCGATTTTCTTGCCTCAGATAAAGCAAAGTTTAAACTAGGATATGAATATCCAAACATCAGGGAAGAAAATGTGAAAATCGTTAAGTATATTGCTTTCATTATTATAAATGTATCAGTTTTTTTAGTTTTAATGTCTTAGATGTGGAGAAATTACATAGATGTCTAAAAAGTAAACAGGCGAGAAAAAAGACCTCAGTTAAGAGGCCTTTGAAAATTATAAAAACGTCATTAATTCTTTATGAGTAAACTTCTTATGATTCGGATTAGTCTCTATTTGTACATAGTCTTTTCTATACTTAAACGTTTTAAGGCTCTTAGAATAAATATACTTATTAAAAAAATTGGTTAAATCAGTATTGAAATAGTCTTCTAATTCTTTTTTGAAAAACTCGTTAGAAATAACTGATCTTTTATTTCTTTGAAAATAATCTTTTAAAAACCTTTTAAGCCCACCTTTATCTGAAAACTTTTGATCCAAATATCCTAATAACTTACTTCCAGGACCATAGGATTCTTTATCTGTTGTTCGTCTATATGGAGAATGACTAGCAACTCCAGTTGGTGCGATTCGGGAACTTTTAGAATAATTCTTATCTCCCCAACTCGCTAT
Organism: uncultured Bacteriovoracaceae bacterium; assembly: GCA_938017795.1. Classification (GTDB taxonomy): domain Bacteria; phylum Bdellovibrionota; class Bacteriovoracia; order Bacteriovoracales; family Bacteriovoracaceae; genus JAHDHG01. The sequence goes on along the minus strand of CALIJZ010000013.1, from coordinate 27,354 downwards.
TGCTTCATCTATCCAGCCAGCATTACCTCTGCCTGGCATAATACTTCTTGCAAAGTAAGAGTGATCCATTTCATGCCTTAAGGCCTTTCGAGATGTCCATGTTGCTCCTGAGTATTCCATTCCACCATTTAGTGGACCAACTCCAAATATTAATAAAGAGTCATGTGGCCATGGACCAAAGTCTTTTTCAAGAACTTTCATATGTTTTATTGCGTCTCTTATAAATTTCTCAACTGATACAAATAGCCAATGAGATTGAGAATAAACAGTAATTGGAATCAATCTACCATCAATAGATTTATAATCTTTCTTTATGATTGAATATGAATCTTCTGGTAGCAAGTGAAAATAAACAGAAGATGAAGTATAATAGCCAGGGAATCTAATTCTAAAATTATTTTTAGATACTTTCTCTATTTTACCATTGGTAAATAATTTATGAGGTTTTGAAGTTCCTAGTATTTTTACATCCATAACCATTTTAAATTGATCGTACTCTAAAGGAACTGGTAGAAATTGTTCAAGAAACTCTCTATCACTCAGGTCTGACATCCAGAATGCATTACTAACAGAATTAGACTTAAATTTTACAAGTTTTGTGATGTTGTTTTTAATTTTAAGAATATGCTGACCTTTTTTTAACTTTTTAGTTAGCACCCTTACCTTAGTAACTTTGGGAATATTAACTGAATTAAATTTGGCTTCTTGATCATTAATTGAAACTTTCTGCGGATTTGGAACAAGGTCAAAGACTGGATATCCAGCTTCATCTTGAATAAATGTTAAAATTGAAACCGCTGAGACCGTTTTTTCTTTAATATCATAAGTGATCTTGTAATGAGCAGTTAAGACATTTGGAAATACTGCAAGAGAGTCTTTATATTTAAGAGACTTTTGCTTGATATAACTTTTAGCTAAAATTGTGTTTGAAAATAGCATTAGTGCCATAGATACTATTATTAATTTCATAAATTTCTCCTAGTTAAAGAACTTTAATCCGATAATGAGTAGTTGAGAAGAGTTCTCTTCTTTATTTTTCTTAAGTGTTATAACATTACCTGCAGTTGTAGTGAGAGGTACTAAACTGGATGTGTTTAAAATAACTTTTAGGACAAATTATGAAAATTATTAAAGCCAATATTACTGATAAAGACTTTATAGTTAACTCACAAATAAATATGGCACTTGAGAGTGAGAATTTGAAATTAACTTTCAAGACTGTAAATAAAGGTGTCGAATATATTTTAAATAATCCATCTGTTGGTTTTTATCTTCTTTCGAAAATAAAAAATAGGCCTACTGCTTGTCTTCTAGTATTAAAAGAATGGAGTGATTGGCGATGTGGGAATGTGCTTTGGATTCACTCGGTTTATGTTGTCAAAGAAAATAGACGACAAGGAATATATTCAAAAATGTATGGATATCTAAAAGATCTAGTTAATGAAGATGAATCATTAAGAGGTTTGAGGCTCTATGTTGATAAGAGTAATAAACCTGCAATAAATACTTATGAAAAACTCGGAATGAGCCAAGATCATTATTATATGTATGAGTGGATGAAAACTTTTTAAAGAACTGACTCTATACTATGGCTAAGAATATTAGTTAACTTTTCTAGATTTTCTAAACTCACGTTATGAAACATAGAGATCCTAAATTGATTTCTTCCAAGCTTTCTATATGAATCTATATCATAGATGAGATGCTGATCTCTTAGTTTTTGAGTGAGTTCACTAACAGGAATTTTCTCATCCACATCAATAGTTGCAACTGATTTTGATCGAAATTTTTCATCTTGAATAAAACAACTTAGATACTCTTTACTTTCTGCCCAATTATAAACATGTTGAGCTTTGATTTGAGCCATCTCATTAATTTTTATTCGACCTAATTTGTTCATTGCTTTTAATTGCTCGTTAACAAAAAATAAATTTGAAACACTTGGAGTATTATATGTTTGATTCTTCTTTGAATTATCAATAGCTAGTTTCCAATCCATAATTGTTGGAATATATCGCTTTTGATCTTTTTGAATTTTTAAGGCACGCTCTTTTGCTTTTTCAGATAGAAAACCAAAAAACAGTCCACCTTCCCCAGCAAAGATTTTCTGCGGAGAGAAGTAGTAAAAATCGACATCTTTATGATTACATTCTATTTGGCCCGCTCCACTTGTTGCGTCCATACAAATAATTGTTGAGTCATCACTTTGAGGGACATCTACCATTTGAACACCAGTTGAAGTCTCATTTAGTGTTAGAGCAATAAGATCACACTTATCAGAGTTAGAGGTTTGAAGCCCTTGACCGTATTCAACTTTTTCCAGACAAGTATCAATCCAAGGAATTTTGTCATGAGCAAGGTGCCATTTATTAGAAAATTCACCACAAACGTGATGTTTAGAGCAATTCTCAGTAAGACCAAGCCCTATCATATCCCATAAAAAAGTAGCTCCACCGTTACCTAGAATGACCTCATGATCAGTTAGTTCAAAATATTGAATAAATCCATCTTGAACTTCTTTAACTAGATTCTTTACGGCTGGCTTTCTATGGCTGGTACCCAAGAGCTCCACTCCAGTATCATGTAGGCTATTTACATATTCAGTAGGGATTAAGGATGGACCAACCCCAAATCTAGGATCATTTGGTTTAAGGTTTGATGGAATAGTTAAATTTTCAAACATAATTTATTACCTCGAATTATTTTTTATTTTAATCATATGGGTAAGAAAAGCATTAGGAAAATCGGAACTTTTTCTTTAAACTAATTTCAGTTATGAATGTCTATTTAATTTTATTCCTATTTGCTCTTAATACTTTTACCCAAGATAAAAAAGTTTCTTTAGATGAAATGAAAATTGATGGAATTATCTTGATTGATAAAATGGTTAGACCTCAGATTTTAGATGAAGAAGAAATTGAAGATGAAATAATTTCAGATGAACAAGTCATTGATGAGCAGAAATTAAAAAAGAAAGATTTAAATAAAAAATTAGAAGATTTAGAAAAAAGACCAGACCTTGAATCTCTTCCAGAAGTACCTGTAGTGGTAACTCCTGAACCAGAAGTTCCCAAAGTAATTGAGCCTCCTATCGAGCCTAAAGTGCAAGAGCCTGAGCCAAAGAAAAAAGTGTATGATTTTTTATTCGATAAAGAAAATAAAGCAGTTTTTAAAACTAAAACTTTTTTTAGAAGTTTCAAACTTGGACTAGGAGCATTTAGTTTTTACCCTAATAAATATCAAGCAAGTGGTACGGGAGGAGAGATTGGTTACGAATTTAATCCAGCTCTTGGTCTTGGGATTGAGTATGGGAGTCCTAATTTCTTAGCTTTTCAAGTTGATACATTTTTTACTCTTCCTAAAACTAGTCCAGATGGGTTTATGAATGAGTTTAGATTTGGTTTAGAATTTCATGCATATTTTAGAGTTCTTCCAATACTTAGACCATTTGTAGGGACAACTGTCTTATTTAATGTTTTAAATAATAAAACAACAGGCCTTGAGAGCCTTCCAGGTGGACAAGGATCGTTCTTTACAGTTGCTACACCAAGAACATCTATTAATAATACATTAGATGTTGGGTTAGAGCTTAAATTGAAGCGTTTCTCAATTGATTTAAAGACAAGCTTTACTTCACTATTTGATAAGCCCAAAAGAGATATGAGTTACGGTCTTATGGTTAATTATTATTTTGATTGGGCCAAGAAGAAAAATACCTTAGAAGACCCAGCTCCAGAAACAGAAGTTATCGAGGAGCTTCCAATAGAAGAAAATGAAATCAATAAAAAGCCAAAAGAGAGAGTAGATGGGGCACCTGAGAGCATACCATTAAAACTACCTGAAACTCTGCCAAATACATTACCAGAAGAGTTACCTGATGAATTACCAGAAGTGCTAAGTACTCCAGAGGAATAAATGTTATGAAAAAAATAGTATTTATATTTTTTATTAGTCTCCACTGCTTTAGTGGAACTTTTATGAGTTCAACCGGTTCTTATTTTAAAAACTCTGAAGTAAATGTAAGAGTTACTTCTAATTCCAGTTGTTCAAACGCTGGAACTAGCGTTCAAGAATTAATTGATTATATTACTCCCGCGATTGATAATTATTGGAATGAAGTGACAACTAGTCGGTTAAAATTAATAAATGGCAAAAGACTTAATACTTCTGATGCTCTTTTTAGTACCGGACAAATTTGTGTGAATCAAAGTACAACTGTAAGTTGTAATGGAGTTGCTAACCCAATCCCTAAAGTAACTGATATCGTAATTACTTGTAATGATAATGTTGCCAATTATTCTATTGGGGGAGGATCTCCTGCTTCGGTAATTGCTATTACTCTTCCTAATAATATTGTGGGGAGTAATATTGTTGGTTCAATTATCTTGATCAACGATACGCCTTCTTCTCCATTTTCTTCACTAAGTGAAGAAGATAAAATTGCGGTTCTTGCTCATGAAATTGGTCATGCAGTTGGAATTGGACATTCAACTAATAATGCAAATTTAATGTTTTGGACTCCAACTCCAGAAAGGTTTGCTTTAGGACCAGATGATGCTCAGGCCCTTACATATTTATACCCTAAAAAGTTTGATGGATGTGGTATTGGAGGGACGATTAAAGATGCTAGCTCTGATCCTGATAATCCCAATTATTTATTAGGATTTCTCATAGGCTTATTGTTGAGTATATTTTTAATTTTTTCTTTGATAAGAGCTCAAAAACTCTTTTTTAAATTCAAGAAACCTATTTTCTAAAATTGCTTTTCTCGCTCTCTTGGCTAGTCCAACATAAAAAGCAATATTATGAGTAGTTACTAAGATTGCTCCCAGTATTTCATTTGAATCAAAAAGGTGTTTCACATAAGACCTTGTAAAATTTTTACAAGTATAACAATCACAATTTGGCTCTAGAGGATAAAAGTCTCGACGATAGTTTTTATGACCGATTCTTATTTTGCCTCGATTTGTAAAAACTGTTCCACCTCTAGCAAACTTAGTTGGTATGATACAATCTGACATATCAATTCCATGCTCCCAAATCATAAAAAGATCTTCAGGATTTCCAACTCCCATCACATATCGTGGCTTATTCTCTGGCATTAATGGAGCAGTGAATTTAACAATTTTTTCCATCCACTCCGGTCCTTCCCCAACTGAGACGCCACCAATTGCATACCCAGGAAGATCATGTGAGCAGACTTCTTCAACACATTCTTTTCTATATTTATTATAAGTAGAACCTTGAATAATTCCAAAAAGAGATTGCTTTGGATTATCCCAAGCTTTCACACATCTCTCCAGCCAGCGATGAGTTCTTTTAATAGAATTTGCCGTATATTTTTCAGTAGCTGGATAAGGAATACATTCATCGAAGGCCATCATGATATCAGAGCCTAGGTTTTGTTGTATCTTTATAGAAGATTCAGGACTTAATAAGATCTTATTTCCACTTGGTAGCTTAAACTCAGCACCTTCTTCTTTTATTGATTTATTTTGAAGAGAAAAAACTTGAAAACCTCCAGAGTCTGTTAGAATTGGTCCATCCCAACCCATAAACTTATGAAGACCTCCGGCCTTTTTAACAAGACTAGATCCAGGAGAAATTTCTAGATGGTAAGTATTAGATAAAATAATTGGAATATTATGGTCTTTCAAAACCTTTGGTTGCAAGGCCTTGACGGTTCCATGAGTTCCAACTGGCATAAAAATAGGGGTCTCTATTTCACCATGAGGAGTTGTAATGATTCCTGCTCTGGCATTAGAGTTTTTATCTTTATGAACTAATTCAAAATTGAAATGTTTCTTATTTTCGCTTCTTATATCACTCATATGTGATTAATTGGTACTGAATGAAGCACTCTTTAGCAAAGACTTTTCTAAAAGCAGATAAAAATTATGTGTTATTTGGAGTTTTGATCATGATTGTCTTGATTAAAGCTATAAATTGGGAAAAGAGCGTTGAGGTACGAGTCCTTGAAGTTCTAGATGGGGATACAGTAATTGTAGAGATATCTAATAAAAAAGAGAGAATTAGACTGAAAAATATTGACGCTCCAGAGTTGGGGCAAATGGCAATTGGAGATAAAGGTTGTGTGGATATTGGAGAGTATTCAAAACAGTATTTGAAAAGCAGACTTGAGCAAAAGTTAATAAAATTAGATTGGAAAATTCGAGATCGATATAAACGGATATTAGGCGAGATTACCTTGAAGAGAAAAAATATAAACCTTGAGTTAGTTGAAGAAGGATTAGCGGTGATTTATTGGTTTAACACCTTTGATTCTAAATCAAAGGCCATTACTTACAATGAAGCTATTAAGTTTGCTAAAGATAATTTAATTGGAATTTGGGGAATAGGAGATTTCTATGATCCATATAAGCATAGATCCAAAAAATTAAAAAGCGAGTCTTACCGATGCACCCACGTTATGAACACCTTTTCCAAGAGATAGTCTGTATTGAACTAATAGTTTTAGTTTCCAAAGATCTAACTGAACCCCAGTAAATAGATTGGGAAGAAAAACTGCCGGTGATTCTTTTTCTGAAAAGTTTGCCTTTACGCCTGTTCTAGCAGTTTTAGCATTATTAGTATTATCAACAACTGTTATAAATGAATCATCAAAAGTTGCTTCTCCTGATCCAGAGCCAAAGTTTAAGTTTCCACCTAAACCACCATAGAGGTTTAAAAATCTAAAAAATCGGACACTACCAGAGAGCTCTATTGGAATACTGAGAGTATTAATATCAACATCTAAATTAAGAGTACTATCAAAGGTAGCCGTAGCATTAACTCCACTACTACTAGAGGTCTCTGTTAAATTAACAGGTTTTTTATAGTTAATATTCATCGTATTATATTGGATTCCTGTTTGGAGATAGACTCTTGTTTCTATTCTATTTGAAATCTTAGGGCTCTCTTCAACTGGAGTTGTTGTGGTTGCTGGAGGTAGGACTGTAGAAGGTGCCGCTGCATTATTTGTATAACCTGAAGCTTCTTGAGTAGAGCTAGTTTCACGAACTGCAACCGGAGCTTCTAATTCTTTTGAACTTGCAAAAAGTCGTCTTCTATATCTAGCTCCAACCGTTTTAAAGCCTAATTTAAAATCACCATCTTCAACAGCAGCTGAAAAACCATTTACAATGACTGTATGTTTATCTCCGAATTGGTAACCAAGCATAATTGAGCCAGATGCTGCTGCACCTTCAATAACGTCTTCTTGTAGATCCCCTGAAAGCAAATCTAAAGCACTTGCATCTTTACCAACAACTGCTGGGCTAACGTTTATACCAAATAAAAATTTAAATTCATTTGTATAATCAGAGCCTACAAATGAACTTGCAATCGCTGAAGCATTGGCTGAGTTTTTAAAATACTCGGTAACATCAAAGTCTATGAGGTCTGTTTGCCCGGCATCTTCCACATCTTGCAAGAGATCCTGGATGACTGATTCCTCACCTGCGGTCCATGGCCCAGTAAAGACTGTACCATCAACATCTATGTCAAAGAACGCATTTTGGGAGTAAAGAGAAGAACTAAGAAATAAAGATATGTATATAAAAGTTTTCATTATATTCAATTTAAAGCTAATTCTAAAAAAAATCTAGGGGGGAATCAGGGGAAAGTATATTTATTGGATTCTAATTCCATCGGATAAATGCTATCCTCTCACCTAATTAGTCAATTATATATATTAAGGATTTAAGATGAAAGTATTAATAACAGGTGCTACTGGCTTTGTTGGATCAGGTCTTGTTGATAAGTTTTTAAAAAGAAATTTTTCAGTTAACGTTTTAACAAGAAATGTTCCAAGAGCTGCAGTTAAATTCGGTGATAAGGTTGATTATTTTAAGTGGGAGCCCATAGATGAAATTGCACCAACTGGAGCTTTCAAAAACGTGGATGCTGTAATTCATCTATTAGGAGAAAATATTGCTGGAAAAAGGTGGAGCGAGAAAGTAAAAAAAGAAGTTTATGATTCTCGAATTATTGGTACTGAGAATTTAATTGAAGGTCTTGTTGCGAGTGAGCAAAAAGTGAAAACATTTGTTTCAACTTCGGCCATAGGGATTTATGGCGTAAGAGAAGATGAAGATATATCTGAAGAAGAAAAAATAATACCTCGAGATTTCTTATCTAAATTATGTATTGATTGGGAAAAAGCAGTTGATGAGAATTTACCAGCTGGAATTAGAAAATGTATTATGCGAGTAGGGATTGTTCTAGGCCGAAATGGAGGAGCTCTTTCTAAAATGGAATTACCGTTTAAGTGTGGAGTCGGAGGAGTTGTTGGTTCAGGTAAACAAATGATGAGCTGGATTCATGTTGAAGATCTAAGAGAGTTATATTTTGATGCCGTCAAAAAAGAGGAATTCACAGGTGTAATCAATGCAACAGCTCCAAACCCTGTTAATAATAAAACATTTACTAAGTCGTTAGGAAAAGTATTGTCTAGACCAACGATATTTCCACTTCCAAGCTTTGCTGCAGAAGTAGCTCTAGGGGAACTTTCAACGATACTTCTAGACGGTCAAAAAGTTCTTCCCAAAAGAGCTCTTGAGCTTGGGTATAATTATCAATATCCCAAAATTGATAAGGCCTTAGAGCACCTTTATAAATAATGAAAAAAACTAAAGTTGTCATTGGGCAGTTGGGGTCACCTAAAACTCCAACTACAAAAGATGTTAGATCTTATTTAAAAGAATTTTTAGGCGATCCTAGAGTAGTAGATATTAATCCGCTCTTATGGAAAATTATTCTAAATTGTTTTGTACTCCCTTTTAGACCTAAGAAATCTGCATTTTTATATTCTAGGATTTGGAATGAAGAGGATAAATCTTTCCCTTTGATTTCTATTTCAGAGTCATTTGTTGAAAAATTAAAAAAGCATCTTGAAAGTGAAGAAGTTGAAATTAACTTATGTTTTCTTTTAACCCCTCCAAGGCCAATTGATGTCTTTGGAGCCTGGGCGCAAGAAGATGAGCTCACTAGAGCTGATTCAGTTTTACTTTTGCCTCAATTTCCACAATATTCTGAAAGTACAATTGCCTCTGTTTTTGATGCTGTTGCAAAAGATGCAAAACAATTAGTAAACATTCCCAATATCAATTTTGTTAGTCATTACCATAACGCAAAATGCTTTATTGATACTTATGTTCGATTTATTAAAAAAGAATTAGATCTAGGGTATGATGAACTTGTCATTTCTTTTCATGGAATCCCTCTCAGAAGAGTTCTCGAGAAAAAAGATATTTACTATCGACATTGTTATGAAACATTTTGTCTCATTAGAGAACGTTTAGATATAGTTGATGAGAAAATGCATTTCACATTTCAATCTCGTTTTGGTTCTGAGCAATGGTTGGGACCATCGACAGAAGACTATGTTATTGGGTTAGCACAAAAAGGTGCAAAGAAAATCGTTGTTGCTTGTCCCAGCTTTACAGTCGATTGCTTAGAAACCATTGATGAAATTGGAAACGAACTAGCTGAAGAAGTTCATGAATTTGGAACTGAGATTGTTTCAGCAAGTTGTCCAAATGATGATGATCAGTGGGTGAGAGAGTATGCACACTTTATTAAAACTAAAATTTATGGATCTGAAGCTGAAAAACGAGATCTTTACTACGATATAGATCATGGAGAAATCATGAAGACTATTCCTGAACAAGTTGTAGAGTCACCTCCACTTACTAAGGAAATGAAAGGAACTTTAAAAATTGTCTTTCTTTCAATTTTTCTAGATCTCATCGGATTTTCGATTATTTTTCCTCTCTTTCCTGAATTAATTAAATATTACTTAGAAGTAGATCCTAATAGCTCAATTTTAAATTTCTTATGGGGCAATATTCAATCTCTTGTGAGTGCTAATAGTGCAGATGTAGGTATTCAAAGCTTTAGATCCATTGCTCTTTTTGGAGGAGTTCTTGGTGCTCTTTATTCATTTTTACAGTTTATTGCAGCTCCATATTGGGGAAAGCTCTCTGATAGAATTGGTCGAAAACCGGTTATGTTCTATACAGTCTTTGGTTTAGCACTAAGTTATGTAATTTGGTTCTTCTCTGGAAGTTTCTTAGTTCTTATTATTGCTCGAATATTAGGAGGAATAATGGGAGGAAACCTCTCTACTGCTACTGCTATTGTGTCAGATATTACAGATAAAAAGAGACGATCAAAAGGAATGGCCTTTGTAGGAATTGCATTTGCTTTTGGCTTTATTTTTGGTCCAGCTATTGGTGGAATTTTATCGATGGTGAGATTAGATCTTATGTTTCCAGCTCTCACCCAATATGGTGTTAATCCTTTTTCTGCCCCAGCATTACTTGCTGCCATTTTAAGCTTTATTAATCTTTGGATGATAAAAAAGAATTTTAAAGAAAGTTTACCTAAAGAAAACTTTGTAAAAGAGCACTTTAGAACTTCAAATATTTTCAAGCTCTTTAAAACTCTTCCTTATGAAGGAATTAATCAAACCAACCTGGCAAACTTTTTCTTTATTGCTGCATTTTCTGGAATGGAGTTTACTTTAACATTTTTAGCTGTTGAGCGTTTAGGCTATGACTCACTAGATAATGCGATGATGTTTGTCTTTATAGGCTTTATGATTGCATTGGTTCAAGGAGGCTTTGTCAGAAGAAAGGCCCATCAAATAGGTGAGAAAAAGGTTGTTCTAACGGGTTTAGCTTTATTAGTTCCTGGTCTCATTAGTATTTATTTTAGTTATTCTACATTCTTTTTATATATTGGATTATTTTTCTTATCAATGGGATCAGCGATGATTGTTCCTTGTCTTACAAGCCTAGTTTCATTTTATGCTCCAGATGAATCTCAAGGTGAAGCAATAGGTGTCTTCAGATCATTGGGCTCTCTAGGGAGAGTAATTGGCCCAATTGTGGCAAGTATTATCTACTGGAAATACGGTTCTGGTTATCCGTATCTGATAGGAACTTTCCTTCTAATCATCCCATTTTTGTTAGTATTTAAGTTACCGACAATTAAAATTGACTAAAATACTTCTTCGTTTTTCTGATTGCCAACTAAGAGAGTCGGCAAAAAGAGGTAAAGACTAGATCCTTTGATGCTGATCTCTCTTTGACTTATAATCTAAGAATGAAATATTTAATAATTTTTGTATTACTATTTTCTTGTCTTAGAAAACCAACTGCTAGCTATAGTAATACAGATAGAAAAACTGCAAATGTAGAAGATGCTAATACTGATGGTGAAAGCTCTGATGAACAAGACTCCACAGATGAAGACAAAGAAGATGGTGAAGATACTGCTGGAGATGAAGATGGTAATGATGATGGAGAGGATGAAGATCACGATGATGAGGATCCAGTTGGACCTCCTAAAACTTCAGCCGACTTTGTTTTTGAAGTAGCCGATAATAAAGTTGAACTGGCCTTAAATGAAGAAGTTATTATTCCAGTATCTGTAAAAGCTCTTAAAGACTTCAAAGGTGGAGATATAGACCTCTCAATTGAAGAAGTTTCAAAATATATTCAAATTAAAACAGATTTAGAAAAAGTAAGTTTAAAAGCAAATGAATCAGCTGATATTCAGGTAAGTATAAAAGTAGACCTTATGAGCGAGAGCTTTGAAGATAAAGAATTTGTTTTGTTAGGATCACTAGGTAATGAAACGATGGGAACTAAAATGAAGTTTAATTTAAAAGTTAAACCAGAAGTTACTATTGGGATTATCAATGATGCTATCCCTCATGAATATAATATTAAGGATAAAGACATTTGTTTAACTAAGCATGAGCAAGGTGTCCAAGTTATTTTTAAAAATATGACAATGAATTTTGGTGAAAATGGTAATGGACCATGCATCCATACTGTTAGACCTCTTAAGCATTGTGATACTTCAGTTAGAATGAAGCCAGGGGATACATATCTTCCACCTAAGGTTGTTCCTGATGATGGAGACCGGGCAGCTGTTTTTTATAATCATTTTGCTTCTAATGATAATATTGGCAGGAGAATTCATTTTAATGTAGAAGCTGGTGAAGAAGGTACTAAAAACTGTACAATGATAAGTAATGACTAAATTTCTAATTTTTCTTTTTTTACTCTCTACCCAAGCTCTGGGAAGTTATAAGTTTACTTATTCTGTTCCTGATATCGTTTGTCCTTCTTGTGAGAAATCTATTGATTCATATTTAAAATCGATTAGAACGGTAGTGACTTCAAAGTATAATCATAAACTAAAAACAGTAGAGTTAGAGCTAAAAGAAAATAAACCATTAACGAAAATAGAAATGAAGAACTTAGATCAAAAAAATGGATATAGAATCTTAGAGATTAAGAAAAAGAAATCTTCACAATGAAAGCTAATACGTAAGCTAATACCAAACTGTATGCAAAAGCTATAATGGGCCACTTATAGCCATGGGTTTCTCTTTTTATCACTGCAAAGGTTGAGATACACTGTGGTGCAAAAATAAACCAGACAATCAAAGCAAGAAAAACACCCAGTCCATATTGCTCACTTAGAGTTTCTTTTAAGTTACTTAGTCCAGCTTCACTTTCAGGATCATCAACTGCCATTACTGTTGCAAGAGTGGAGACCATGACTTCTCGAGCAGCGAAACTAGGAATTAAAGCAACTGTTAGTTTATGATCAAAGCCTAGAGGCTCAAACACTGGCATGACAACGTCAGCAAGTTTGCCAGCATAAGAATGTTCTATTCCAGTATTGGGAGCAGTTCTTGTCGGAAAATAAGTTAAGAACCAAAGAGCGATAGTAAGGGCAACAATAACAGTTCCAGCATTTTTTAAAAATGACCATGATTGATCAATTACACTTTTTAGAACCATTTTCATATTAGGCAATTGGTAATTAGGAAGCTCAATTAAATGGGCCTGCTTATTATCTGCTTTAAGAATAAACTTCATAACAAAAGCAACTAAAAAACTTGAAACAATTCCAATAATATAAAGAAGTAAAAGAGCTGGTCCTTGAGAAGCAAGAGGTAAAAAACAAGCTAGTAATAAAACATAAACAGGTAACCTTGCAGAGCACTGAGTGAGAGGAGCAACGAGGGTCGTGATAATTCTATCTCTTTCATTATTTAAAGATCTTGTAGACATGATTCCAGGAATTGCACATGCGTGACTTGAAATCAATGGAATAACTGCTTTGCCTGGGAGTCCCATTTTCATCATAAAGGTATCTAATAAGTAGGCTACTCTTGAAAGATAACCAGTTTCTTCCATTATGCCGATGAATAAAAATAAAAATGCAATTTGTGGTACAAAGATAACACTCCCACCAATACCAGCAATAATTCCATCGACAATAAAGCTCTCTAACATTGGTGGTAAGCCTAGAGAAACAACACCAGCAGAGAAAGCGTCAAAAGAATTAGAAATGATATCTTGAAAAGGACCAGAGAATTCAAAAAGAGTTTGAAAGATGCAATACATAATAAGAAGCAAGAAGATAGGACCAAAAATTGGATGAGTTAAAGTGGCATCTATTTTTTCACTTAAAGTATCAGGTTTAATTTTCTCTTGAATTGCCAACTTTAAGACTTTATCGATTTCATCAAAAGTATCTTTTGACCAATTATCAACGTTGATTAAATGTGAAAGTTTACTTGAGTTAATGGATTGAACTGATTTTCTTTCAGTCGTTGCTAAATTTAGGATATTTTTTTTTAGTTTTTCAATTGAATCATCATTAAGTCGTGATGTTTCATAGACTGGAATATCTAAGTGCTTTTGAAGTACTTTTAAATCAATTTTTTGATTTCTTTTTTCAGATAGATCAGTCCTACTTAAGACTAAAATAGTTGGTATCTTTAATCTTTTTAATTCAATACATAGATACAATGATTTTGCTAACTTAGTTGCATCAGCCACTATAATTAAAGAATGATAGTTAAGTTCTTCTTTACTAAATTTTACCAATAAAGGATTAGAATGATCCTTAATAATATAGTCTCTTGTAATTTTCTCATCTAGTCCTTTGGTTTTTAATCCATAAAGACCTGGGAGATCGATCACTTTTACTTCTTCATTAATATTACCAATGCTTGATTCGACAGTGACGCCAGGGTAGTTGGCGATTTTTTGATTTTTATTTGTTAATAAATTAAATAAAGTAGACTTACCTGAGTTGGGTGCACCAATTAATGCAAATGTATTCATTCTTTACTCTCTGATACTGTGACACTTATTTGTTTGGCTACTGATTTTCTGATAGCTACTTTTGAACCTCTTATCATTAGCTGCATCGGCATTAAGCAGTTATTATTTACAATCTCAATTTCTTCTCCATCAACTAATCCGTGCCTATCAAATATGTCATGAATCGAGTCAGTGACTTGTACAGTCTGACCTTTTTTACAATCACTTAGTTTCATTTCAACTCTGTTTCGTATGCCAAACATTTATTAGCCATATGTGACTATATTGAGCTTTTTTCAATCTGACAATAGTTTCAAGTAAGAATCTTCTAAAGGTAATGTGATAAAATTAAGAAATGCTGCAGTTTCAATTTGCTTCTATTTTTTTCTTATTTTCACTCTCTCTTTTTGGAGGGGTTTGCGGCCAAGAATATCTTGAAGATTTAAACCTAGAGAAGATTCAACTTTTTCAAGATAAAATTGATACTAGATTTATAGAGTTAAGAACAAATTTCAAGAAATATAATGAATCTGAAATACATAAACATAGTCTCGAAATAGTTATGGCGCTAGATAAGTTTTATAAATTATTAGGCTTAGAATCTAAAATAGTACAATTAAATTCTAGAGAAGCTTTAGAGATCTTTCCATCTTCAAGTAATAAACTTGTAAATAAATTAAAAGAGAAGTTTGAGGTAAAGTCCATTTATGTATCTGTCTATGAAATGCTGGAAATGTATTCTAATGGAGCTTATTCTGTTGCTCAAAGTTCTTTAACTATTAACCCAAGTGCAGCAGTAGATCTAGCGCTTGAATTGAAGCCACGAACTTTATTTCATGAATACAGACATGCATATTTTAACTCTTTAAGAAATCAAGGAGTCTTGAATTCTTATAATAGATTAGACGTTAGGGCCGTTACGGGAGTGCCATTACATTCTGAAAATATTTACTCTAGATCCTACAGTTCGGAAGAAGTTTACACTTTAGCCAGTGATGTCTATTGGGAAGCCAGAAATCTCTTAAAAACTGGAAATAAAAAAAAGTACTATAGTTCTTTAAAAAATTCTGCAAACTTTGCAAGAAAGATTATGTCTGCAACTGCAGAGATGATTGACTTGCAAAAGTCATTTATAAAAGACTTTGAAAATAAAAATGTTATTCGATCTTTTAATACTTTTATTATATCCGATAAAGACTTTGCTATTGACTTCTATGCCCCTGAAGTGGCTAAATTGCATGATGGCAAACGTCCTTATATCAAGCAGTTAAAAAATGAATTACAATCCTATTACACTAAACTTGAATCAATTTGTGCTAGGAATATTGAAGATTATGCCAAACTTGAAAGATCAATAGGAAGTTATGAAACTCAAGCTGACTTAGAAAAAATCTTTCAAGAAAGTTCTCGATTAAAAAGAAAGCTATACTTGGATGGGATGACAAGTATTAAGGAAAAAGCCAGCTTACTTCAAAGAGCGTTGAATTTCTTTAATTAAAAAAATTATAAATCTAAAATATAATTAAAAACTAAATCTAATTCATCACTGTTTAGAACTGGTCCACCAATTGGCATATTACCAGAGTCTACTTGCATAAAGAGTGAGCTTGAATTTGGTTCCCCAGGGATTACTCGTTTATTAAGTTCTTCTTGAGAGTTCACCCAGCTATGGCATTTTAAACACTTCCCAAATAAGAGCTCATTTTGTAATTGTTCAAAACTTACTTTAGTACTAGGAGAGTTTACAGGTGAGTTCAAATTAGTCTCTGGGTTAATAGAAGAAGAGCGATTATTTAATGCAGATGAAGAACTTCTAACCTCTTTACACGAACTAAGAAAAATGATCAGGACAAATAAAAATTTCATATTTTACTCCAATTGTTATTACTTTAAATATAAGTTATTTTTTAATATTGATTTAGAATGAAATGCGTATGACTGTAATTCCTTTTAGGAATAGGTAGCAAGATCATAATCAGTGATTAATAAAGTCAAGAATAAGACACTAGACTAATAAGCCAATGAATTTCATAATCTTTTCTATGGAAGATATATTAAAAAGCGTCGTAGGAAAAAAAGCAGAACAATACCTTGATATGGTTGTAACTTTTGTCCCTAAATTTATCATTGCACTTTTTGTTTTATTTATAGGACTTAAAATTATAAATGTTCTAATTGATTGGGGAAAAAAGTTATTAGAAAAAACAAATGTTAGTCTTGAATTACGTCCTTTTGTAAATAGTGTTTTCTCACTTGGATTAAAGGTTATTCTTTTCTTTATTATTGCTTCTATTATTGGAATAGAAACGACAAAGTTTGTAGCTGTTTTGGGTGCAGCTTTTTTTGCTATCGGAATGGGGTTACAAGGAAGTTTAGGGCATTTTGCTGCAGGAATCCTGATTTTAATTTTTAGACCTTATAAAGTGGGAGATGTTGTTGAAGTTCAAGGTCAGCTTGGAGTAGTGAGAGGAATTCAAATTATTAACACAAATATTGAACTGTTTGATAAGAAAATGGCCATCATCCCTAATGGAATAGCAATTAGTGATATTGTTACAAATCATTCTTTTGAAGGAGTGGTTAGAGTAGATACAGAAATTTCAATGCCTTATGCTGAAGATTTTCCTAAAGTTAAAAAAATTTTAGAAGATGTTGTTAAAAATACACCGGGAGTTTTAAGTGACCCTGTTCCATTTGTAGGAATTAAAGATTTCGATTCTCACAGTATTAGACTTTCTGTGTGGCCATTTGCTAAGGTTGAAAATTATTGGGATGTCCTATTTGCAGTCAATGCTAATCTTAAAAAAGCAATGAGTGAGCATAATATTAAAGTTGCTTATTCTGAAGGTGTTGAATTAGGTCCTATAGGCTCATGAAAGGAAAAATAGTTCATTTTTACTATTTCATTAAAAAACATATGCTTAACTATAAATATTTACAAAGGAATTATCTATGAAACTTGTATTACTTTTTCTTCTTTTTTTAGCTTCTTGTGCGACTACACCAAATAAATCTAGAGTCATTGCAAATGTTAGCACTTCTCCTACATATCATTATATTTTTTGTGAAGAATATAATTATTTAATTGCTTTAGAAGGTCAAAACTATTCTTTAGATAGTGTTTATACTGCTGATGCATATTTAAATGATTTTGGGTATGTTACTCAAGGTGAGGTTGAGGTATTAGACAATGGAAATGTGAATATTAGTTTTAAGAAGACTAAGAACATTAAATTTGATGTTTCACTTACAAAAAGTAGTAATTCTATAAAGTTCCTGGGGCAAAGTCAGAATACCTTCTTTGGAGATTTTGAAATATTGAAATCCTCAAGAACTGAAAGTAAAGGTATTAAAGAAAATAATTTAAGTTGTAAGTATTTAAACCCTATAAAATAATAAGATTTCTTTTTGAGCTTAAAGTTATTGAGTCGTTTGCTTTATTTACAACTTAAAGGACCTTATGAGGTAAACTCTCAATTCTCCCGGCAGGAGTAATTTCTATATAATCAAGCTTTCTTTGAAGTTCACTAATAGTTGCAGCTCCAGCATAGGTGAGGCCTGATCTCAATCCACCAATTATGTCAGCTAAAATTGCATGTTCATTACTTGTTGCTGGTATTTCAGTACAAATTCCCTCAGCAGTTTTCCACTCCGGCATCTTACCTTTGTAATCTTCTTGAACTTCAAGACTTGCCATCCCTCTAAATCTTTTGAATTTCTTTATTGTTCCATCTGGCATTGTTTTATCAAAGACTTCACCTGGAGTTGGACCAGTTCCGGCCATCATCGATCCAATCATGACGAAATCAGCTCCAAAAGCAAGGGCCTTTACAATATCTCCTGGAGTTCTTATTCCGCCATCAGCAATAATTGACCTATCACATCGAGCACACTCTTGAACAGAGTTTAGCATAGGCACACCAAAACCTGTTTTGATACGCGTGGTACAAACAGAACCTCCGCCGATACCAACTTTTATAATATCTGCTCCTTTAGAGGCTAAGTAATCTGCACCAGCATAAGTGGCAACATTGCCTCCAATTATACAGGCCTCTTTTCCTAATAGTTCTCTTAAGTTTTTTAACATTTTTCCAATATATTTAGCGTGAGCATGAGCAACATCAATGCAAAAATAATCTGCTCCAGCATCTTTTAGCGCCTGAGCTCTTTCAAACTCATTAACGTTACAACCAACTGAGACAACAACCTTTGACTTACACTTCTTAAACTCTGAAACGTTGGTATCTATATCCATGAAGCGATGTAAAAAACCTATTCCACCCTTTTCTCCCATAAAATTTGCCATCGAGCTTTCAGTAATTGTATCCATGTTGGAAGTCATTACCGGAAGATCAAGAGAGAGCTTACCTGTTCGGTCTGTAATTTTTGTTTCAACTATTCGTCTTGATTCATAGTGATTATAACTAGGGACTAATAAAACATCATCATAAGTAATTGCTCTGCGGTTCATGGTCTTCCTTTGAAAAGATAACATGTAATGTTTATGGAGTAGGGATCGTCTGTAAATATTTGTTCATATTTAAATTGAAGATGTAATATTTTTATAGATCACTCTTTGATCGTAGTTTAGTACTTCTATGATTTCTTTGATTTGCTTGTTTTCCATATAAACAACAAAATCAATTTGGGAGCACAAAAGCTTCATAACTGTTTCAAACTTTAAACTGCTAGTTTCTGAATAGAGTTCAAATAAGACACCTAATCTATGCATCGTATCTAGAGCATTATTTGCATGAAGAGTGGACATGAAGCCTTTTAGGCCTGTGTTCATACTTAAAATAAATGGATAAATCTCAATAGAGCGAATTTCACCAAGAATAATTCTATCTAGATACATTCTTACACTATAGGAGCAATACTTTTTTAGTTGCTCAGAGTTATTAGATGTTAAAAAAGTCCAATGGTCATGAACTGGTAATATTTCATTGGTGTCTTCAATCACTAAGACATCTTCTTCGCGGCAAGACTCTTTTAACAACGATTGCATTAAACTTGTTTTCCCCGAACTACTAGCGCCGGAGAACATAATATTTTTTTTCTCTGAAAAAAGTTTGCTCAAGAGATTGCTATGATTATAACTTTCAATAGGGAAGAATGATTTTTTTTTCTTTCGAAGAAAATATTTATGATGCTTTGAACCGGTTGATTTATGTAGGAGTGATAATCTATAAGTAATTCCAAATAATGTGATTTTTTTCGAAATAAAAGGAAAGCTCACATTCCATGTAATTTTGTTTTGAAGACTCAATACTTCAAAAGCTAGTTCTAGCATCTCTTGAGAGATATCCAATTGATGATAAGATTTATGCTCATTAGATCTAAGAGAGACTAAGCTAGAGTGATGAATAACTAACTCTTCAAAATCTTTATCTAAAAGTTTGCTTAAGAATTTGAAATGAAAGCAGTCCTCATAAACCTCTTTTGGTAAAGTGTCTTTCTTGGGCAAGATCCCAAGGTTAATGCTTGAATTCATATGCTTAATAATTTCTTTCACTTATTAATTACTCCTGAAGGTATAAAAAGCCATGATGGATTTATAAGTTTGATGGTTTTGGTTACTTTGGAAAATCAACCCTAAAACAGGAATCTTTCCCAATAATGGGAGTCTTTGCTTTTTTTTCCCCTCAGAGTACATAGCTATATTAAAGAGAGGTTTGAATCCAACATCCATCCTTAAGAAGTGACTACCTTGGTAGGCTCCTCCTTGAATATCTTTACTTTGAAAGTGAGTGAGATCAATTTTATATTCAAGAACTAATTTTTCTTGAGAAGGCTTAACTATATAGTCCATAGAAAAACCAGTATCCTTCCAATTTGTTGTAGAAATATGTTCGCTTGAAGAAGTAGTGAAAGGGGTAGAGCTACCTAGTCGTAGTTTTCCTTTTGAATTAATTGCTAGACTAATTGATGGTTGAGCAATCGTGCTTAGCTGGTATTTATGATTAGCTATCTTTATTGAGTTACGTGAAATGAGATCAATTGGTCCGCGTGATAAGATCTTGCCCACTGAAGAAGAGAGCTCTTGAAGACCTAGAGAGAACTCCTGACCATCACTCCTTTCAATTTCGATTAACTTTAAGTTAAGGATATGATTTTTTAGAAATTGATCTTTTAAATAATACTGAACTTTAAGTCCAGTTTGTTCTAATATGTTTTTTTCTAAAGCAATATTCTTTTCAAAAGACTTATACGAGCATCTGAGTTCTGTTTCATGATAGCATTTATAATCTTCAACTTTGTAGAGCATCATTGTTTTATAGATAGATTCAATTATTTTAAAACTTAGATGCTTATTCTTGCTAGTTCGATCTATTAAAAAATCATTATATTTTTTCTTTAATTTTAGATAATCTCTAAATTGTTGTGAATCCTGAAGTTCACCAGAAATTTCCAATAACTTCCCTTTAAATGAAATTTTTAAATTTATTGCTTCAAAAGATTTGGCAATTTGAGCTAATTTAAGTCCTTCTCTTTTTGAGAGAACATAAATATGAAAGTGCTCTTTTTTTCCGTTATTTCTCCAAATGATCAAATCAGTATAACCAATAGATTTTCCTTTCAAATAGAGCATTTTCTTTCGTTTCATGATTTTGGTTGTTAAAATCTGATGATTTCCTAATGAGTAACTTTGAAGTTTGAGAGCACTCATCTGTATCTGCTCGCCTTTTGAGATAAGACGAGTATTTGACGCTAAGCAGAGAGCTGGAAACATAAATACCATTTTGACAAAGCACGTAAGATAAGTGATCTTAATGAATCTAAATATTGAGGGTAGATTTATGGCATCAAATACAAAACAACTTAAAGCGATCAGAAAAAATAAAAAATCAAAAATGGGTACTAGAAGAAAGGCTGCTAATAGAAATAAAGGGACTACACCTAAGTTTCCTATCCATCTTGATAAGCAATCTAAGTAATTCATTTTAATTCCCTAAAGATTTTATAATTTTCATTAAGCATTTTCCTATTTGCTAGAATTTCTATTTCCTTTTTTATACAAATCTCTAAAATCCTATTTTGTCCTAATTCTTTAGAGCATTTTTCTTTTTTAAATTGAATGAAACTCTCAGGAAAATTAAAATGAATTTTAAGTATTTTCTTTACCTCCATAGCATTTTTAAAATTATCGTATTTAATGAGAACAGGAGCGCAGTATAGTGAAAGGCTCATTAGACTAATAATTAATTTCATAATTGACTCGATTTTTTTTTAGATCTTTATCTAAAATTAATGGGGAGATGATTAAGGTTGTATTACTTGAAAGTAGAGAACCCGAAACAGGGGAGGTCGCTATAATAGAAGCCACCTCCATTTCTGAATGATCTATTGGGGCAGAGCTAATTAAGTAGCCTGTTAATAGTTTCTTGGTAAAGCTTGGGTTATATACTCCTATTAGCTTAGTTGAAGATGGATTCGTTTTTATCAAGGCCTTAATCTTTAAGATTGGTTGATGAGACTTAGCAACCTCTGGGGGATTTTTAGGGTAAACTTCAGATAGCAGTAGGCCTGCTGAAAACGCCATTAGTGGTAAAAATTTTAATAATTTTACTTTCATCGTCTTACCTTAGAGATTGTTTTTATCTCATTCACTTAATTTTTATAGATTTGTTAATTCTCTTAGATGAAGCTTCTACCTTTCTCTCAAGCTGTTCTCCGAGCTTCTTAACGGCAAATAGGCAAAAGATCCCGATTAACCCTGTAACAAGAACGTATTCCATTAGGGCCTGACCTTTTGTGTTAATAAGTTTTAATTTCTTCATATTTCTCCTTTTAAAATTTGAAAAGTATTATGCAAAAAGGAAAAAATTTCTGATATCTTTAAGTATCTAAAATTTAACGGTATGATTTTGACGGTTTTTCATGTTTTACATATATGAAAAATCTCGAGAGAATATGTTGATTACTTGTATGGGGAGTGTGTATGGACCAGGATAAATCTTTTATTTTTAATAGAGTTGAACTAGCAATTTTAATATTGTTTTTTTTAGTGATGTCAGCAACTTCATTTGTTCTAGGTATTAGATTTGGAAAAAAGTTCACTTTAGCTTCTGCTAATACTACTCAGAGTAAAATTATTACGACTCAATCAAATATGTCTGCTGATGAAGTTTCTAATATTGCTTCGGCAAGTGTTAGAGATGATAGTGATCATAGAAAAGATGAACCTGAATATGTAACAACTATTTTGGGAGAAAAATTAAATAAGTTAAAAATTGATGATGAGACTTATAAAAATATTCAAAAGAAAATAGCAGAACTTGAAAAAAATGAGAAAGTAAAAAAAGACTTAGATTCTATCGAAAAATCTCTTCAGGCTGCTAGAAATGAACCTGAAACATTTAGCGATAAAGAAGTTGAATTGGCTAAGAATTTAAAAATTGATGAACTTGAAGAAAGTTCAAAGTCAATTGAAGAAGAGCTTGCTCAAGTTGTTGCTGATGTTGAAAATGAAGTTGATCAAGATACCCTAAATAATATTAAATCTACAATTGATAATGAAATCATTAAAGCAGATGAGACTTTGATGGGGAAATATACTATTCAAGTAGGAGCTTTCAGAACTGCTATTGAAGCCAGAGATTTTGCAGATTCATTTGTAGCTAGAAGCTATAGGCCAATCGTAAATGAGGTAGATCTTGGAATTAAAGGAACTTGGTATCGAGTAGGTTTGGGATTATTTGATACTGAAGCTTCAGCTAAAAAATACCTTTCTAGAGAATCAGCTTTATTTGAAGGACAACAGGCTTACATAAATATTATTGAGTAGAGTGTCACTAGTCTTACTTTAAGTAAATTTTAGTTCTTACTAGAGTCCTAATTGTTTATTATTCAGAAATACTTATCAAAAGGATGAATAATGAATTTTTTTAAGACACTTCTTTTATTTCCATTTTTAGTATTAGCAACGACAAATGCTCCCAAGTACGTAGGCCATAATAGCACAGAAGCTCATGTAGATTTCAATGCATTTTTAGAAGTACAAGCAAGTGGTTTAACTAGTACTGAGCTGAAACAAAAGGTTTATACAAATTCAAAATATCTAGTCGGGCCTATGAAATCTGCTCTCTACCCTGCCAGCTTATTAGGTGGATATAAAGTTAAGGTTATACGTGTTGAGGCATTAGCAGAGAAATCAAGAGTACATTATAATATATCAGGAAAAATGGTGTTAAAAAATGGAATTGAAGGTGAGTATAAGTTTTATGTTCTTAATAATCCTGAATCAGCCAAGAATAAAGGGGTAAGTTGCAATCCAAGAGGAAACCCATTTTGGTACAGGTGGACTCCAGGAGCTCATTGCGAGCTAGAAGAGGGAATAGATTATCAAGTTATCAAAATGCCAATTCAGAGAATTTCAAATAGTGAAACTTCATACCCTGAATATAAAAAACTCATAAATAAAAATAAAGAAATTAGAATTGATCTATACTTTGGAATGGCCCGCTACAATTCTTTTCCATGGAACCCTGATGAATCAAGAGATGCAAATGCAAGGGAGTATAGATCTGTTAGAAATTACCTTTTAGGCTTAGGGTATAATCTAGAAATATGGAATCACAAAAAAATTGAGTCAATTTACACTCCAATCGATGGAAATTATCCCCATGTTGAGGAACTGACATTTCAAGGAGATATTGCAAAAACTAGAGTACGAATGTTTTTTGCAGACACTGGTTATTATTATACTTCAAAAGCATTTCATCACTTTTTACAAGATGGTGTAAAGAATGCATCAATACTTATGTATGGAGGTCACTCTGGTCTTGGAGCAAACTTTAACTTACCGGCCATTGCGCAAAAAAGTGGGCTCAATATGGATGCTTCTAAAAAGAAGTATCAAATCTTTGTTATAGAAAGTTGTGTTCCATATGCTTATTACACTCAAATGCTTCATGATTGGAAAAAAAGTAGACACGACAAACTTGGAACTAAGTATTTAGAAGTATTATCTACCGGCGGGGATGTCATAAGCTTTTCAGATATAGGAAGAGATATGGTGAAACTGCTAACTTTCTTTCATAATTATAGTGATCAAGGTTTAGAAGCAAGCTACCAAGATATTACTTCAAAGGTTCACTTTGATAGGGCCTTATTTGGAGTCTCTGGAGATGAAGACAACCCATCATCAACTAGCAGCAAGTGATAAATATATTTATTTTTGGACTGGGTCATCTAGGAAAGAAAATTGTTCATGAACTTGAAAGATCAAAAGAAAATTTTCAAGTTGGTGCAACTTATAGAGAACTCTCTAGAGTAAAAGCTTATGAAGATCATCGTTTAATTGAATTCTCTATCAATGATGAGTTACCAGAAATTATTGAAGATGCAATTGTTTTCAACTTTCCACCTGTGCAAGGGTATTTAGATTTTTTAAAAAGATGTAATAAAAAATATGAAAGAGAAATACCTTGGATATTTGTAAGTTCAACCTCTGTATTTGGAAGTGGAGATATTTCAGAAGAATCTGATCGTAATGGTGAGAAGAAAAACTCTAAGCATTTGATTGAGTTAGAGGACTACTTATTATCTCTTCAAAGACAGGTGACTATCGTTCGCCCAGGTGGATTAATCGATGATGATAGATTACCTGGAAGATTTATGAAGTTCAAAGATGTCATCGAGGATTCTGAAAGAGAAATTAACTTCATTCACACTTTAGATGTTGCTAGGTTTATTTTATATGCCCTTAAAAGGAATTTAAAAGGTGAGTTTAATATTGTAAGTGATACACCTTTAAAGAGAAGAGAGATTTATCTAAAAACTCATCCAGGTTTTAAATGTGATGAACAAGGAAAAGCTAGAAAGGTAAGTAATTTAAAAATAAAAAGAACTGGTTTTGAGTTAGAATTTGCTAATATAAGAAATTTTTTAGCTTCTAAAGTTTAAAACTAGATCCATACAATTCAGCAGATTTTAAAATTCGAATATTTTCTTCTCTATGTAAAGGAGTAAATACACTTTGTATTCGATATCCTATAACAATATCTGAATCTGGGGTTGCAAAGATCTTATGATAAAAATAGGTTGAATTTATTCCAACTATTTCATTTTTTGAATTGATTAA
Organism: uncultured Bacteriovoracaceae bacterium; assembly: GCA_938017795.1. GTDB lineage: Bacteria > Bdellovibrionota > Bacteriovoracia > Bacteriovoracales > Bacteriovoracaceae > JAHDHG01. Next base: position 2,130 of record CALIJZ010000013.1, on the reverse strand, counting down.
AGGTCCACCAGAATCACCGGGATGGATTTGAGCAAAGTTGGAATTATATGTTTGTTTTAGCTTGGTATCATAAGAGTATTCATTCATTTCACTCATGTGCGGCATCATTGGGTTATTAGGTATTAGTTCAACCCGCCCGATTTGTTTTTTACCTACTTGATTCACTTCAGGGATATAGTTTCGAAAATACTTATTTGTGAAATCTTCAATCTCGGAAATAATAGAATGTCCAAATCCTATTGTTCTATATTCTATTTTTTTATGATCTTTTTCAGCCTTAGCAAAGCCAGTAGAAACTGTTAATGATTTATTTGATGTGTTTTTCTTTAAAATTATTAAAGCGATATCATACCTCGAGTTAAGGCTTCTATGACATTTTTTGTTTTGTTCCGAAGGAGGTTCAATAAACTCTTGATTGATGATTGTTGTTTTCACATCGTATTTGATAGGTTTTTTTTCATTGAGAGAAATCAAGATATTCTTTGGTTTAACTTTATAGAGCTTGCAGTCCACAACCTCCGTCACGCAATGAGACGCCGTTAAAATTGTATTAGAGCTAATAAAAGTTCCCGTACAAGACTTTAATTCTTTACTTTTTTGAATATCAAATGAGATGACTTCAGTGAATTGATTTTTAGTAAGGAGTTTACCTCCAATGAGATCTGCTTTTGCAAAATAACTTTGGAAGATCAAAGATAAAAGTATGAATATCGATTTTGAGTTTCTTGGCATACTAAAGGACATTAGCACGATTCTTCATACTTCACCTCAGAGTATGAAATTATTGCTATTGCCTCTAGGCTTGATTTTTAGGATTACAGAGAAATCTCAGGAAAATAATAGGTCCTAGACACTTACAGCTAGATATTCATCATAGGTTGTGTATTTATCTTCCTTGATAGTGAGGTCAATATCAATAATTCTATTAGCAACTGTTTGAATAAATTCATGATCATGGCTAGTGAAAATCAGAGAGCCTTTGTAGCGAATCAGGCCATCATTGACTGATGTAATACTCTCTAAATCTAAGTGATTTGTTGGTCCATCAAGCATCAAGCAATTTGCTCCAGAGAGCATCATCTTGGAGAGCATACAACGAACTTTTTCTCCCCCAGATAAAACATTACTTTTCTTAAGAGCTTCTTCTCCAGAAAAAAGCATTTTTCCTAAGAAGCCTCTTACAAAAGTTTCAGACTTATCTTCACTATATTGCCTTAGCCAATCGACAAGGTTTAAGCTTCCATCACTAAAGTATTCCGTATTATCACTCGGGAAATAAGACTTTGTAATTGTAACACCCCATTCAAACTTTCCTGAATCTGATTCTTGCTTTCCATTTAAAATATCAAGCAGGGTTGAAGTTGCAAGATCACTCCCAAGAAAAACAATTTTATCACCCTTGTTAACCGTAAAAGTAATATTATCTAAAACTTTTTCACCTTCTATCGACTTAGATAGTCCCTCTACTCTTAAGATTTCTTTTCCAGCTTCTCTGTTTGGTTCAAAGTGAACAAAAGGGTATTTTCTACTTGATGGTGGAAGGTCTTCAAGCTTAAGGTTTTCTAATTGTTTTCTTCTCGAAGTTGCTTGCTTTGCTTTGGAAGCGTTAGCACTAAATCTTTGAATAAACTCCTTTAGATCTTTTGCTTTCTCGTCATTTTTCTTTTTAAGATTTCCTCTTAATTTTTGCGCAAGTTCACTTGATTTGCGCCAGAACTCATAATTTCCTGTGTAGATTTTTATTTTCTTAAAATCTAAATCAGCAATATGAGTACAGACTTTATTTAAAAAGTATCTATCGTGACTAACAACGATAATTGTATTTTTAAAGTTCATGATGAAGTTTTCTAACCATACGATCGCTTTGATATCTAAATGGTTAGTAGGTTCATCTAGTAAAAGAACATCAGGGTTTCCAAAAAGAGCCTGAGCTAAAAGAACCTTAACTTTTTCTCCACCTGTTAACTCTTTCATTGCTTTTTGTTCAATTTCAGATCCTAGTCCAAGACCAGATAATAAAACACCAACTTCAGCCTCAGCTTCCCAACCATTCATTTCACCAAATTCAGCTTCTAATTCACTGGCCTTGATTCCATCTTCATCAGAGAAGTCTTCTTTAGCATAAAGTGC
>CALIJZ010000012.1 GCA_938017795.1 uncultured Bacteriovoracaceae bacterium | reverse complement strand
GATAAGTTAAGGCTAATACCACAGGCTTTTAACTCTCTGGCCATCAATTGATGTAATTCAAAAACGGTCTTAGGAGAATCTAATTTACCAACGTCTAACATAGACGGAATAAGAGTGAATGGATCTTTAAATCTTTGGACTCTTCCACCTTCTTGATCGACACAAACAAAAAGAGGAAACTCACCTTTACAACTTTGAATTTCATTAACTAAAGAACAAAGCTGTTTAATATTTTCAAAATTTCTACTAAACAGTAAAACTCCACCTAATTGATTTTTACGAATTTCATTTTTTTCAAAATCTCTTAATGAAGTGCCTTCAATCCCAGTGATAAAAAATTGTCCTAAGTTCATAGACTTTATCTTACGGTTAAACTTAGACCTTGAGCAACCCAGTAAAATTTTTCAAATTTCAAACTCTTAGAAAAAACTAAAGACGCCACTTGGCCCGAGAATTCTAAATCAAAAAAGTGATTCATTCGATCAGATCTATTATAAACAAGACTTGCCCTATCAAGTAAACTCCCAAACAAGTCAGTATAAATAATTTTATTATAAGGATATTGGTCCCAATACAACCATACTTTTAACCTTGATTTTTTTCTACTTAGCAATGAATTGAGATTCAAGAATTTTTCTGTACAAATATGAATCATAGAAAAAGGACAAACAAAACGAGTATTAACGAAGTTTCGAGACTTTTGTTTACCTTCTGGAGATGCATTAATTTCATATTTCTTAGACTTTAAATTTGCTTTAATTTCTGAGAAATGTTTCTTCTTATCAAGCCAAGTTGTCGCTTGAGAAACTTTAGGAAAAAAAACACCCTTAGCTTTGTTAAATTTATTAATAATAAAAATTTTTTCGACAATATCATTTTCATGATCAAAGAGAGTTTTTTTAAAAATTAAGTTATTGTCTTTAACTGCATATTGAGCCTCTACTCTATAAGCTCCAGAAATATCTTCTAGTAAGTATTCTCTTGATTCTCTTTGAGGGATTTGAGTAGAAAGCCTCCCTGAAGAACATGAAAAGAGAATAATTAGAAAAATCCTAATAATGACTTGCAACTTTTTTAAGTAAGTCTATGCTATCTACAACTGTACCACATCCTCTAACTACACAAGTTGCAGGATCTTCAGCAACAGCTACAGGCAAACCAGTCTTTTCCTTAATAAGCACATCTAACTCTCCTAGCTGAGCACCTCCACCAGCTAAAATAATTCCATTATCTACAATATCAGCAGCTAATTCAGGAGGAGTTTTTTCAAGAGTAACTTTAATTGCTTCAACAACTTCTGCTAGAGAATCAGACAAAGCTTCCCTTACTTCTTCAGCTGTAACTTCAATAGTTTTAGGAGAACCACCAATTAAATCTCTACCTTTAACTTCATAAGTTTCTTTATCTCTTTCCGAAGGATAAGCATTTCCTAGTTTAATTTTTATATCTTCAGCTGTTCTTTCTCCAATTAACAATGAATACTTCTTCTTAATATAATTAATAATCGATTCATCAAACTTATCACCTGCGACCCTAACTGACTTAGAATAAACAATTCCGCCAAGTGAAATCACTGCAACTTCCGTAGTCCCTCCGCCAATATCAACGATCATATTTCCACTAGGATCTGTAATAGGAAGATTTGCTCCAATAGCTGCAGCCATTGGTTCTTCAATTAAATAAACTTCTCTGGCTCCAGATTGTTCAGCCGCTTCTTTTACAGCTCTTCGTTCAACTTGAGTAATTCCAAAAGGGATACAGATAATAATTCTAGGTTTAATAAATTTTGAACCATGCAAAGATTTTTTTATAAAATACCTAAGCATAGACTGAGTAACTTCAAAGTCTGCAATAACCCCATTTTTCATTGGACGAATTGCTTTTATAGAACCAGGAGTTCTACCAAGCATATCTTTGGCTTCTTTACCCACTGCTAAAACTTTTTTATCTCCTCGCATTCCTTCATGGACTGCTACAACTGAAGGTTCATTGACTATTATCCCTCTATCTTTTGCATAAACTAGAGTATTGGCAGTTCCTAAATCAATCGCCAAATCATTATTTATCCATTCTCTAAATACATCAAAAAATCTCATCATTTAATCCCACCTATAGTGTCTAATAGCATCGCCTCTAAGGGCAATGTCAGCAGTTATCTCAATTCCTAACTCAATATGTTTATCTGTATATTTTTTAAAAACACTATTGGCTGATTTCTTTGTCTTGATTCCATCTCTTTTTAAAGGGCAATCTGATACAAGTAAAAGTGCACCGTTATTAACCTTACTAGCAAAGCCTGTGATAAAAAGTGCAGCACACTCCATCTCTACAGCAATTACTCTTTCTTCGTATAGATTATTTTTAAATCCATCATCAAACTCCCAAAAACGAAGATCTGTAGAGTGAACCATTCCTGTTCTATATTCCATTCCATGCTCTACTAAAACTTGAGATGCAAACTTTTGAATCTTAAAAGTGGGTAAAGCCGGGACTTGTGGTGGCATGAAGTGCTGAGAAACACTTTCAGCTCTAATCGCTCCAATTGGCAAAATGAAATCACCCACATTTAAAGATTTGTGAACTGCTCCACACATTCCTAAAAACAAAACAGCTCTCGGTTCAATAACAGCAACTAGTTCCATTACTAAAGCTGCCATAGCTGATCCAATTCCAAATTCAACAATGGTTACTCTTGCTTTTGGTGAACTGGAAGCCTTAAAGGCAGATCCTTGAGTATATTTATGGTCATCCAAGAGAGCGTTAAATCTCTCTGTATAGTAATGAAAATTAGTTAAAATAATTTGAGGTTGAAAATCTTCAATATCGTGCCCTGTATACCTCTCTAACATATCAATAGCAATTTTTCTCTTAGCACTATTGGAATAGACTCTTTTAGACCTTAAGGCCTTTTGAAAAGTCATAAAAGAATTTGTTTTCACAATCCCCTTATCTTTTCTTTTTTCAATTTTTGAAACGAGGTTTCTAGCAGTGCTACTTAATTTTTTGCTCGCTGAAGAATTCTTAACTTCTTTATTTATCTCTTCTAATAAGAAGGGATTTTTTGTATCAAGAGAGCGCTGTTTAGATTTTCTCTTTGTTTTTTTCTTTCCCGTACTTTTCTTTTTTACTTTTTTTCTTTTCTTTTTATCAACCACGTATTTATCCTTTAGAGTTTTTCAACTCTCATTTTTTTTAGCCAAAGATTGTTTTCACTATTCCACTGTCCAAGATAACTATTTAATGAACTTTTAGACATGAGACTTTCTCCCAGTTCTTTTCTTGTCGAAAAATTGTTACTCAATATCTGATTTGCCAAGTAAACACTCTCATATCCAAGAGTTTCTAAAAGTTTGGGCATCATTCCCATAGAACTTTTATAAATATTCACAAATTCATTTTTTCTCATACCTTCAATATCAGTAACGAAATTTACATTTCCAAGATATTTTTTTTGACTAAAAAGACTCCTACTTTTCCAACTAGGACCACCAACAAAGTTTATATCTTTTACACCTAAATACTTAAATGATGGAATGATCTGCAATGCCTCTTTTGGAAAAGATGGGATAAAAACCCAATCATACTCCAAAGTTGGTTTAAGAAGCTCTATTTCTTCAATTTTTTCTTCCTCTCCATCTTTTTTATATTGTTTTACCAACTCTCTGTATTCTTTCTCTTTTGCTCTCGTATATTCAATTCCTGATAACTTTCCAATAGCTTCTCGAAAATCATTAATTCCTTTTTCAAAACCAGATGTTTCGATTAATTCAAAACCATTCACTTTAGCTTGATTCCAAAATTCATCAAGATAACTATGACCTAACTCATTATTAGGATACAAAAGAGTAACTTTGTTTCCGATTCTACTTGCTACCTCATTGTTAAGAGCTGCACTAACTTGAGATTCAATTGAACCTTGTAATTCAACAAGCAACTTGTTTTTGTTAAATCTATTCGTATTCACTTGAGATAATGATAAAAATATCACTCCTCTTTTTCTGGCTGCTTCATATTCTCTTTCTGAAGTATTGCTAAATAATCCACCTATAATCAAAGAAACATTTTCTTGTTCGATCAGTTCACTGACTTTTGCAACAGCCAGAGCTGGAATATTTTGACTATCTCTAACAACTAATTCAAATGGTTCACCGATATTTTTTAACGCTAAAGAAACTCCACTCAATATTTTTGTTGCAAAATTTGCTTTCTCCCCAGTAAGAGGCAAAACAATTCCAACTTTTGATCTATCAATGGCTGAAAAGAAATTTATTTGAGATTCATATTGAAGATAGTCTGTTCCAATAATACTTTGTAATTCATCTACAGAAGACCTATCTCCTTTTTGCTTAAGAGCATTTCTATAGGTAACAACCATCTCTCTCATTGCGAAGTTGTTCTTCTGATTTTTGTATTGCTCGATAAAACTTTTTTGAACTAATTCGTCTTGTTTAAAGAACTTCTCTTTTAAGACTGTATAAAACTTACTTTGTAGAACATTCCCTCTGTTTTCATCATTATCAAAATAATTAATCAGCGCATGAATTTGTTCATTTTCTCGCTTAAGTTTTGTTGCGATAAAATAACTTAACAGATGTTTTTTCTTTGCATCTTTGTAAGTCACTTTAGAAGTATCTATTTGCTGTAGATAGTTTACCGATTTTTTTATATCTGACTTTTTATACGCTGCAGCTGATAAATTTAATAATAACTGATTTTTTAATTTGGAATTTTCTCCAGCAACTTTGGCATAAGCCTTCTCAAATAAAATTTGAGCCTTAGAGATTTTACCCTCATTGAAATAAACTAAGCCTAAAACATTATATTTTTCTGCTTGTTCAAAAACACTTATTTCTTCATCCTTGAGAGTATTTAGGGTTTTTCGTGCATTGGCGTAATCTTTTTTTCTCAGAAACTTCTTCGATTTTTTTACTTGCCCAATAAAAACTTCACTATACCTTGAGTCATACTCATCTTCTTTAGATAGTTCTGTTTTATCTGAGGTCGTTGGAACATATACTTTATCCGAAGATCCTTGATAAGTGTCTCCTCCTGCACAAGAAAAAATAAATAATAAAATTAATATTTTAGAAAACATCTATAACCTTTTTTTACCTAATGATATTTTTCCAGCTCCCGTGAAACATAACCCAACAAAAACAATTAGCAATTCTAGTGAATGAGAAATTTGATTATAACCATCATCTTGATTTAAATGATATAAAGTAGCTACAACCATTGTAAAAGCTAGGAGTAAACATGATGGAATAAAGAAAACTCCTAATACTAAAAAGAGTCCACCGAAAAACTCAGCAAAACCAGCAAGAAAACCAAATACTTCAGGTGCAAAATTAATCCCAACATGAACCATCTGAGATCCTAACCATTCCCACTTTTCCGGATTAAATAATTTCGGATAACCATGAACCATCATTGAAATTCCTAGCCCCAACCTAATAATTACAAGACCTATATCTTTCATTTTTCTCCCTAAACAGTTTTAGTTTCTTTATGTTTTCTCTTAACTTGTTTACAAAAGTATAATGATTAATCATGACATCGAAAACAATGGTAAGGCCTTTAATCTCAATGATTATTTTCAAGCTCGCCTTAGAACCATAGAAACATTAAATAAAATATCAACATTGATGAAACCCGGCATTAGCGAGCCCCAAGGAATAGAACTTATTAAGAAGGAACTCGAATCTGTTGGATGTCAAAAGATCTGGCATCCAATTAAGTTCAGAATCGGAAAAAACACTTTAAAGAGCTTTAAAGAAAAATCAGATCCAAGTGTAACATTAAAAGAAAACGATATCTTTTTCATCGATATAGGACCAGTTTTTCTTGATCATGAAGCTGATATTGGTCGTACTTATCAGCTTGGTACAAATAAAGAATTTTCAGACATAATTGAAGCCAGTGAGAAAATCTTTCAAGAAACAAAAAAGACTTGGAAGAAAGAAAACTTAACAGGCCATGAACTTTATCAATATGCTAAATCTCTTGCTCGTGAATACGGATACTATTTTAATTTCAATATGTTAGGTCATAGACTTGGTGACTTCCCTCATGCCCTACACTACAAAGGAAACTTGTTGGACTTCCAGTCAACTCCTCAAGTAAACCTATGGGTTCTTGAGATTCTAATAAGTGATAAATCTAAAAATTTTGGTGCTTTTTATGAAGACATACTTTAAACTTTCTTAAATTCATATTTACATAAAGGAGATTTATGAAATTATTTTTAATGTTATGTTTATTTTTTTCTACTCTAAGTTTTGCTAATAATCCTAAAATGGGATTTCATGCAGGTTTAACAAACTCATTCTTTTCAATTGATCCAAAGCCTGCAGCTGAAGATGAAATTGATTCTGGTCTCTCATTAGATTTAGGAGCATCATTTTTATACGAAATGGGCCAACACGGTTTCTTAGGAGAAATTGCTTATACTATTTATAAGGGTAATAATCCAGATGAGGCATCAAGTGAAAGTATAAAATTTTCATATTTAGAAATAAGACCAAATTACAATTTTAATATTAGTCCACAATTTTTTCTATCTGCAGGTCTAAATTTAGGAATTCACTTAAACACTAAATTTTGTGATAGCTCTAGTTGTGAAGATTTAGATGATTCAGACGCAGATGTTAAAGGAATCAGAGCTGGAGTTAATGCTGGTCTTGGTGCAAAACTTAACCTTGGGACAATAACTTTACTACCAAAGATTTCTTATGACTTAGGATTAAGTAATTCAATTGATAGTTTTGGTACTTTAAAAGTAAGTGCTTTAAGATTCACAATAGCATCATTATTTTAAATATTTTAAAGTTAGGGATCTTTTACTGAAAAAGATCCTTAACCTTATCAAAAAACCCTTTGGACATAGGGTTAGTCGTATGCCCATTCTTCTCTTCAAGCTTTGCAAGCTCTTCAAAAATCGCTTTTTGCTCACCGTTTAACTTCGAAGGCGTCTCAACAATTAAATTAATAATCTGATCACCCGTACCATAACCACTTAAATGAGTAATTCCTTTATTTCGAAGCCTCATTCTTTTTCCAGACTGAGTACCCGTTTCAACTTTTACTATCACTTTACCAGATAAAGTCGGAACTTCTACTTCTGCTCCTAGAGCCGCTTGAGAAAAACTAATAGGAACATCACAATAAATATCAAATTGCTCTCTATCAAAAATAGGATGTTCTTTAACTCGAACATCTACATATAAATCTCCTGAAGGACCACCTTTTAGACCTGGACTTCCTTCACCACTTAATTTTAATTTTTGTCCATCATCAATTCCAGCTGGAACTTTTACACTTAGTTTCGCTTTTTTCTTAATAGTTTGAACCGACATACCAACACCATGGCATTGATAACAAGTCTGACTCATTGTAAAAAATCCTTGTTGCCTTCGAATCTCTCCGGCCCCTCCACAAGTTCCACATGTTTCAGGACTTGTTCCTTCTTTTACAACTTCTTTTTGAATCACTACTTCTTTTTCACAACCAAAAGCTGCTTCTTCAAACTTTATATCCAAACGAGTATGATGATCTTTACCTTTTACTGCTCTTTGTCCTCCACGACTTCTTCCGCGACCACCACCGCCTCCAAAAAAATCTCCAAAGATATCACCAAAAACATCTCCAAGGTCTCCAAAATCTCCAGACTGAAAACCACCAAAGCCTTGTCCGTTTACCCCAGCGTGACCAAACTGATCATACTTTTGTCTTTTTTCATCACTAAGTAAGCAATCAGCAGCTTCACTAGCTTCTTTAAACTTTGCTTCCGCTTCAGCATTATCTGGATTTCTATCAGGGTGATGCTTTAAAGCTAACTTCCTATAAGCTTTTTTAATTTCATCTTTAGAAGCACCTTTTTGAACACCTAAAATCTCGTAAAAATCTCTCTTGGACATCTCTTTCCTTAAAAGCAAAAAGCGCACTCTAATTAAAGGTGCGCTATCTACTTACTTAATTACTTTTAAAATTAAACTTCTTTAAAATCCGCATCAACAACATCTTCATCAGCTGCCTTCTCACTTCCTGCCGAATTTTCAGCAGTTTCTGGTCCAGCTTGTTCTCCAGCTTCTGGACCTTGTCCAGCAGCATACATCTCTTGAGAGATTTGATGAGAAACATTTTGAAGTCTCTCTGTTGCAGCTTTAATCTCATCTAAAACTTCAGAAGTTAATTTTGTCTTCGCTTCAGCGATTGCTCCTTCAAGTTCAGATTTCTTATCGGCTGGAATCTTATCCGGATTATCTTTTATAAGTTTCTCTGAAGAAAATGTTAATGAGTCTAAATTATTTCTAGCATCAACTATTTCTTTTCTCTTTCCATCTGCTTCTCTATGAAGTTCAGCATCTTTTACCATCTTATCAATTTCTTCTTCACTTAATCCTGATCCACCAGTAATTCTAATTTCTTGGCTCTTACCAGTTGCTTTATCAATAGCTGAAACATTTACAATTCCGTTAGCATCAATATCAAAAGTTACTTCAATTTGTGGAACACCTCTTGGAGCTGGACTAATTCCAGCAAGGTCAAATTTTCCTAATGTTTTATTATCATTAGAGAACTCTCTCTCTCCTTGAAGTACGTGAATACTAACAGCTGGTTGATTATCTTGAGCTGTAGAGAACACTTGTGATTTCTTTGCAGGAATCGTTGTGTTTTTTTCAATAATCTTAGTCATAACTCCACCAAGAGTCTCAATACCAAGACTTAGCGGTGTAACATCTAATAAAAGAACATCTTTAACATCTCCAGCTAAAACTCCACCTTGAATTGCAGCTCCTGCAGCAACAACTTCATCCGGGTTCACACCTTTATTAGGTTCTTTACCAAAAATTTCTTTAACTTTTGCTTGAACGGCTGGAATTCTTGTAGAACCACCAACTAATATAACTTCATGAATCTCAGAAGTTGATAATCCAGAATCTTTAATTGCTGTGTTACATGGGATAGACAATCTATCAACAAGTGTTGAAATTAATTGTTCAAACTTTGCTCTCGTTAAAGTTAAGTTTAAGTGTTTCGGCCCTGTAGAATCAGCTGTAATAAACGGAAGGTTTACATCAGTTTGAGTTGTAGTTGATAGCTCATGCTTTGCTTTCTCTGCTGCTTCCTTAAGTCTTTGAAGTGCCATCTTATCGTTTTTAAGGTCTATACCTTGATCTTTTTTAAACTCTTGCGCCATCCAATCAATTAATACATAATCAAAGTCTTCTCCTCCAAGGAACGTATCTCCATTGGTGGACTTAACTTCAAAAACTCCATCACTTGTAATTTCAAGAACAGAAATATCAAAAGTACCACCACCAAAGTCAAAGACAGCGATATTTTTATCTTTTTTCTCTTCTAATCCATAAGCTAGTGCAGCTGCAGTTGGCTCGTTGATAATTCTTTTAACTTCTAAACCAGCAATCTTACCAGCATCTTTTGTAGCTTGCCTTTGAGCATCGTTAAAATAAGCCGGAACCGTAATAACTGCTTCAGTAACAGGCTGACCTAAATAATCTTCAGCAGACTTTTTCATCTTTTCTAAAATAGCAGCAGAGATTTCTTGCGGAGAAATTTCTTTCCCAGCACACTTTACCCAAGCATCACCATTATTATTTCCAAAGATCTCAAAAGGAGCGACTTCTTTAAACCGCTTCACTTCTTCATCAGTTGCTTTTCTACCAATTAATCTTTTAATTCCAAAAAGTGTTTTCTCTGGATTTGTAACGGCTTGTCTTTTAGCAACTTGCCCTACTAGTTTTTCTGAACTACTAGAAAATGCAACCACAGACGGTGTCGTATTATGTCCTTCAGCGTTTGGAATAATTTTATATTTTCCATTCTCCAACACTGATACACATGAATTTGTTGTTCCTAAATCAATTCCGATAATTTTTCCCATTATTTTCTCCTTACTTACTTACGATTACTTTCGATGCTCGCAGTACGCGACCATTTAAAATATAGCCACTTTGTTCTTGTCTAATTATTTTGTTTTCTTTTTTCCCTTCTTCTTGGCCTATGGCTTCATGAAAATTGGGATCAAAGTCTACGCCTTCTTTTGTTTCTATTTTTTCTAATCCGTGATTTTTAAGTGTTGATAAAAATTGATTGTTCACCATATCTAAGCCAACAACGATATTCTTAACCTGCTCATCTTCAACATTTCTAACAGCTTTCAAAGTAAGCTCAAAAGTATCAACGACCTGCACTAAATCACTTAAAATACCTTCAGTTCCAAATTTAATCACTTGTGACTTTTCTCGCTCGAGCCTTTTCCTCAAGTTATCCATCTCTGCGGCCATATAGAAGTACTTAGCTTTGTAATCAACCTCTTCTGAGTCCTTTGACTTTAAAACCTCAATGTTTTCAGTAGCTTGAGCCTCTTCATTGCTCATTTGTTCTTCACTGATTTCCACATTATCCATTTTCTCTTCCGAATTATTCATATTTATAACATGGGAGCACTTTCACCAGTGTCAAGATTTTGAGCGTAAGTATTTGTAATTTTAATCTTTTCAAGACTGCGTTAATTACCTAGGATTTAGTAAATAGACTTTAAAACTCATTAAGAGGGAGGAAATTATGAAATTACTTATTTTGGCGTTACTAACTGCGACGTCTTTTGCTGGAACAATTGTTCCAAACATTAAATGGAACAAAATCGAAAAAAACAACACTGGTGCCGCTGCTGCATGGGGAGAGAGATCAAATGTCACTCTTTCTACAGATAGAAGTTCAGCATCTGATTCTTGGCAATTTGGAGCTCAGGTTTTAGCAAGTTATGCTGGAGCTGCAATCGAAGCTGGAGCAAAGGTATTTCCAGATGGATTTGATAATCAAGTATTTGATATCAACGTTGGGTACATGGTTATGCCAAACCTTTCAGTTGGACTAGAGTACAACTATCATAACTTCGATGCTGATGGACTTAATCCGGACATGTCTAGACCTTCACTTTCTTTAGGTTACAAAGTTAACGATGCAATCGTTGTTGGTGCTGGATTTGGAAGACATCATGTAAACGGTAGTGCTGTTTCTTCTAATCAAATTCACCTTGGTGTTGGTTATATTACTAAAGATTCTACGGATGAATTAGTTCTACATTATGATCTTGAAGATGAAGATACTGCTACAACATCTCTATCTCCATCTAAGTGGGAAATAGAATTTGAACATGTATGTCATGGAATGCTTGCAAAAGGATTACAAATGGCTGCGGTTGCTAAAGTTGGAAAAGTTGACACAACTGGTGCTGACACAACTTGGAGTGTTCAACCTGAATTAGAATATATGGCTGCAAGTCACTTCTTCCCAGGAGTATTTGGTGGTTATTCAGATCAAGGTGGAACAACTGATGGAACTTGGAATGCTGGTGCATCATTAAGAAACGTTCACGATAACTTTCAGTGGCTTGCTAAAGCAGGTTGGTCTGAAGGTGATAACTATAAGTTTGATCTAGATCTTTCTTATATGTTCTAATTAAAAACTTACTTATATTAGTTTTCGCAGGGAGTCTTTTCAGGCTCCCTTTTTTATTTAAAATCCTTGCTATTGTTCATCCTTTTCAATAAAAAATGACTTAAATTACAAGAATAACAAAGGATAAATTATGAAATTACTAATTGTAGTTATAATGACTGCTACTTCTTATGCTGGGACTATTGTTCCTAATATTCAATGGAACCAAATAAGAACTAATCATACTGGATCCGCCGCTGCTTTTGGGAAGAGATCAAATGTAACTCTTTCTGCTAATAGAAATGGATTTTTAAGTCCAGATGCTTGGACATGGGGAGCTCAAGTTATTACAAATCATTTAGGCCTTGCAATCGAAGCTGATGTACAAGCTTTTGAAAATGGATTTGATAATCAGTTTTACGATTTAAATCTTGGATACCTTATTATACCTAACTTATCAGTAGGTATAGAGTATGCTTACCAGAATGATGAAAGAGCTGGCTTTGATTTCTCTGTTCCTTCTATTTCCATTGGCTACAAACTTTCTAATGAAATCATCTTAGGAGCAGGATATGAGAGGGCACATGGACACGGTTCACCTATTTCTCTTAATAATATTCATATTGGAGCAGGGCATGTTACTAAAAACTCTACAAATGAAATCGTATTAAATTATTCTTTAGAAGATGAATCATCTCTGGCAGGAGTGACTTACTCCACTCCTTCATCTTGGGGTGTAGCAGTTGATCATGTCTGCCAAGGAATACTCCACAAGGCATTACAAGTTTCTGCTATTGCTAGAATCGGAAAGTATGAAGGTGATGACTATACATGGTCAGTTCAACCATCATTTGAATATATGGCTGCTAATCATTTCTTTCCAGGATTTTATGGAGGTTTTAATGACATGGGACAAGAAGAAGAATGGAACGGCGGACTATCATTAAGAAATATTCATAATAATTTTCAATGGCTTTTCCAAGCTGGATGGACTGAAGGTGATGAGTATGAGTTTGACCTAGATTTATCTTATATGTTTTAATTTCAAAAAAAACTACTTTTATATATTTTTATAGGGAGTCTTTTTAGACTCCCATTTTTTATAACTCTTCTCTCAAGTCATCTAAATATCTAGTCAAAATCTCAGTTCTTTTAACTGCAAAATCTTTGCCTTTTTGGGTTTGTAGCATCTTGGGAAGCTTTAAAAGTTTGGTATAAAAGTGATCTATCGCAAACTTCTTATCATCTAGTTCTCTATGTTCAGCAAATGCATCGGATGAATCAAAAAGCTGACTGCCTAACATTCCTGAAACATAAAAAACTCTTGCAAGACCTATGGCACCAATGGCCTCCATTCTATCTGCATCTTGAACAACTTTCGCTTCATTTGTTTCAGGCTTAATGTTTGCTGAAAATGAGTGAGCAACAATAGCATGCTTCACACTTTCTAACTTTTCTTTTGGGAAATCCATTTTCTTTAAAATTTCTTCAGTCCTCAAAGCTGCATGTTTTGAAGACTTTGATCGATCAGGGTGATTTTTTGGATAGCTAACGATATCATGAAAGTAACAAGCTGCTAGAATTACAAGTTGATCATCGTCATCATTACAAATTTTGTCAGCAACAGACCATACTCGCCGGAAATGTCCAATATCATGACTACCATCAAAAAACTCTTTATCTTCATAATATTGTTCAAATCTTTTTTTCCATTCATTTATCACTTCATGCTCCTAAATTATTTTATTTATTAAAGAATCTAAAATCACAAAACCATTTGAGTTGAAAATGAATTGCTCTTTTTCAAACTTTCCATAGTTCTTTTTCTCATAATTTTTCAAAATATACTTGGCTTCATCAGAGAATGTAGAACAATTTATTCCTTTCCTTGTCCGACTCATTGTATATAAATGCTCTAGATCTAATTGAGTTTTTGATAACTCTTCAGTTTTAAATTCTCCCCCAGGCTTCCAAGTAAACCTTGTTCCCTCTTCTGCGACTAACAAACCTGTAGCACTCGCTCCCATAGCAATATAGGAGGCTTGCTCCCAGTACTTCCAATTATGAATTGATTCAAATCCATCTAGAGAATAATTAGATACTTCATATTGGTGAAACCCTAGCTCTTTCATAGTCTCAGAAACTCTCAAGTATTCCTGGCCAACAATATCATCATTAGGAATTAATTCTTTGTGTGGATAACTCTCTGCAACCGTTAAGATGTATAGACTTATATGCTTAGGATTATAAGAAATAATTTCCCTTAATTCAGATTCAATATCTCTTTTTTTTCCTTGCTCTGGTAGCCCAATCATAAAATCAACAGAATAATTTACATTTAAATTAGAAAAAAAATCTAGTGTTTTTTTTTATTTCATCAAATTTATGAGATCTATCGAGAATAGGAAATATCTCTTTATCAAATGATTGAATACCCAGTGAAAATCTATTAACCCCAAAGTCAATTAATGACTTAATAGAATCTTGACTGAAAGTTCCTGGATCTACTTCAATAGAAAATTCTTTTGGGGAAAAATTTAAATTAAAGAACTTATGAAAATATTTTATAAACTTAATCACATTTTCTCCCCAAAGACTGGGAGTTCCTCCTCCAATATAAATAGTTTCTAAGTCATTAAGCTTAAAAGACTTTGATTTCATGAGCTGATCAAGAGGCTCAAGAGAATCAATCAGGTATTTAAAGAAATTTTCATTACTTTTTGAATCAAACTTCTTTTTGTAAAAATCACAATAGTTACACAAATGTAAACAATGCGGGTAATGAATGTATAAAGATTTCACTTCCATCGTATTGCCAGTATAATTCTAGTGATGAACATAATCGAAAAAAAAATCAATAATCTCAAAGTTTATTTTATTCCTCAAAAAGGTGCACCTTCAAATAGTGCTCAGTTTTGGTTTAGGGCCGGCAGCTCTCTTGAAAGTAAGTCAAACCAAGGAATAGCACATTTCTTAGAACATATGTTCTTTAAGGGAACTAAAAAAAGACCTGGTGCAAAAATCGCTCATGAAGTTGAATCCTTTGGTGGAGATATAAATGCTTTTACTTCATTTGATTATACTTGTTATTATATTAATTCACCTAAATCTAAACTTTCTAAAACTATTGAAATTTTAATGGATATGGTGAGCAATCCTCTTTTTTCTCAAGACGAACTGATTCCGGAGAGAGATGTAGTTTTTGAAGAATATAGAAGGTCAATTGATAATCCTCATCATTATAACTTTCATCAAATTCAAAAAAATACTTTCTCAAAGGGGTATGATCACCCCATTCTAGGAAATGAAAAAACAATAAAAAGTTTTACTAGAAAACAACTCATTGATTTTAGAAAAAAATATTATAATACAAGTAACTCAGCTTTATTAATCTCAGGAGACTTTAATTCCACTACAAATTTTGAAAAAATTATCAAGAAGTTTTCGATCCCTAAAGGACCTAAAACAAAATATAAGAAATTTAAAGTGAGCGACTCTCCTAATTCAATTCATATTCACAATAAAGATATCGTTCAAAATTCTTTAACTCTCATTATCCCTGCACCCGAATATGATTCTGAAGAAGCAGTTAATGAAGACTTAGCTATAAATTGTCTAGCATATGGTGAAACATCTTATTTACACCAAAAACTTGTTAAACAAAGTTCAATTGCAACCTCAACATCTGGATCCACGATGTTCATGAATAAAGGTGGAGCCCATTTCCTGAAAGTTGTTTATCCAAAAGAAAATCATCAAAAGGTTTTAGATGAACTTACAAGCATCATTGATGATATTAAAATTAATAAATTTCAAAGCAAAGATATAGAGAAAATTAAAAACCAATATATTGCATCTAAAATCTATGAAAGAGAAAACTTAGAATCACTTACATTTTCATTTGGACATGGTTTTGCCCAGAACGAGAACCTGCATAGCGAACATGAGTTTATTGATCGCATAAAGGCATCTAAACCTAGTGATATAAACATGGCCATTGAGACAATCTTTTCTAAAAATTTATCAATTCATCTCCAAGTACCTGATGATCAGAAAAGTTCAACTTATAAATCTTCTTTAGTTAAATTAAAAAAACAACTATCAAAGAAAGTTAAAAAAAATAGTAAAACCTTAAAAAGCATAAAGTCTAAATTTGATAAAAATGTACAACTTATTGAGATAAAAAAAGGAATTAAGTTTTTATATAGATTCAATGATGCAACTCCTACTTTTGTAATGCACGCTTACCTAAAAGGTGGCATAAGTGCAGAAAGCGAGCAGGATTGCGGGAAACACTACTTATTAGCAAAACTTTTAAACTATGGACATGAACAAAAAGAATATAGAGAGCTAAAAGAAGACCTTGCAAATAAATCAGCAAGCCTCTCCGGTTTTTCTGGAAAAAATGCTTATGGGCTGACAATGCATGGACTCTCTAGTGATTTTGATTCTCTTAGCAATGACTTTTTTAATTCTTTAGCTTCTCCTTCAATCAAAGAAGATTTTGTATCTCTTGAAAAAGAGATGATTCAAAGATATTTAAAAAACATCTTGAAAGATCCTGTTAAGCAATGCTTTAAAGCTTTTCAAAAACATATTTTTGGAAACTCTCCTTACTCTCTTGATATAACAGGCAATGAAGACACCTTACCTAGTTTCAACTCTTCTTTCTTAAAAAAACTTCATAAGAAAAATTTAGAAGAAAATGAAATGCTTATTACTTATTGCGGTAATCATAAGATTGAAGACGTTTTAGCAAAATTGAAATCTCATCTTAAATTATCGGATAAAAAAATTCAGAAGCATCTAAATTTTAAAAAGAGTTATCATAAAAAAATTTCTCATATTGATTTTGAAAGAGAACAGACTCAAATCTTTATTGGCTTTCCAGGTCTTTCTTTACATGACAAAGACGATATATATTTAAAAATGCTCTCAACTTTTTTATCTGGTCAATCGAGTGAGCTATTTGTTGAAGTTAGAGATAGACAAGGCCTATGCTACGCTACTCAACCAGTACACCATACTGCTTTACAAGCAGGATACTGGGGAATCTATATTGGCTCTGGCGCCGACAAAGTAGACAAAGCTATTGAAGCGATTAAAAAGATTCTAAAAAGATTACAAGAAAATGGTTTCTCTAAATCAGAAGTTATTCGTTTAAAGAATACAATTAGTGGTCAAAAACAAATGCAATTACAAAGCAATGAAGACTTTGCAAATTTTTACTCTATACCTACTTTGCATGGCTTGAGTTTAGATTTTGAGAATTTAAATATTGAAAGAATAAAAAAACTTGATCATCAGAAAATAAATAAATTTTTAAAGAATTTTTTGAATCAAGACCCAACAATTATAACTGCTGGGCCATCAAGAAATTAATTATTTACAGGTCTTTACAACTGGAACACTTGCAAGGATAGATACGTCGCTCCAAGTTTTAGATTCTCCATTTTTCATATGGTGAACCTTACAAAGTTTAGCCAGTTCTCCAAAAGCACTGTTAAAGCCTAATTCTAATAAATCAATAGTTCCCCTGAGACTTAAATCAGATCCATTATATTCAAACTCCATCTCTACACTATGAGTGCTTCCACCCCAATCTAGACCAACCATAACTGTTTTGGCACTATTATCAACTGAAGTAACAGACCCTTTAATTTTATCTCCTGGGATATTTTTTAAAAGTCCCTTAAGAATATTAGAGTTTCTTGCTGGCTTTCCGAACTCTAAAGAGTCTTCAGTCATTTCAAAATTAGCAGTGAGCAAAATTTCTTCAATATTGTCGGCAGTCTGAGCTGCATTAACGACTAAGTCTTCAAAAGTTCCAGTTACTCCTTCTTTTTCTTGAAATTTATAACCAGTAACTTCAAATTTTGGATTTTCGAGATTACTCACGAACTCACATTCTTTCCCTTCTTCCTGACTTGGCTTTTCTTGAACTTGACCAATTTCAACCTGTTGAGTTAACTCAGCTTCAGATTCAGGTTCTTTTGATTTGGTACATGAAAAGAAAAAGAAAGGGATCAGTAATAAACATAATTTCATAAAAATACTCCTGTAAAATGAGATTATTCTATAAAATTTTTATACTTAAGTTAAGCAGCTTTTTTAGGTTTCCTATCAATTTTCATGATAATTTTTTCTAAATAGCTTAGTTTGTCTTCTAACTCATGGAGTTTTAACTCATAGTCTTCATCTGTGTCAGAATTAACTTCTAAAGAGAGACGTAAACAAAGAGCAGCTAAGATTTCAAACCTCTGAGAAAGATTAGAAAAAAACGATGGAACATCATAGAGTTCTGGTGAAAGTTCATTTAATCGTGAATATGCACTTTTTCCTAGTTTTATATAATAATCCTTATTAATTATTTTTTTCTCAATCGAAAATGAATAATAACTACTCATTAATAAAGATTGATCTCCGACTTCTTTTAAGACTTTCTTTTTTTCTTGAGTCTTATAAGTTCCAGCTTCTAAAAACTTTATTCCTAAAGGCTTTTCAGAATCAAACTTACGGGCATCTCCATATTGATCTAATACATCACTCGAATAGAATATAAATTCTTGAGGTAAAGGACTAATAATCTCATTATTTATCTCTTCTAAAATCTTATAAAAATAACTTTGGAGGCTTTGTTCAGTAATTAGTTCTTTTTTCTTTTTATCCATTAATAAATTTTATCAATTAAAATTTATCTTTTAAAAGTTTTGAAGTTTTTTCTGACTAGACTTGATTATACCTGTCAGGTATTAAGGATTAAACTTCTGTTTCTTCCAGCTCAATTAAGAGTTGACCTGAATCAATATTTTGATTTTCACTTACATGGATAGATTTGATCTTTGCATCAATTCCAGATTTAATTTCATTTTCCATTTTCATGGCTTCTAGAATAAGAAGGGTTTCACCTTTTTTAACAAGATCTCCCTCTTGAACAGAAATTTTAATAACTTTACCTGGCATTTGAGTCACAAGTGATCCAAAGTCAACACTACCTTGTCCAGACGGTTTAAAACCTGCATTTATAAGATATTTTTGATCTAAAAGATAAGTTGCTTCAATACCCTTAACTGTAACAAGTTTAGACCATTTCAATTTATCAAAAGAAAAATAATTATTAACACCAATTTCTCTAGTGTAAATATTATAAGTCTCATTGTTAAACTCTAAAATATAACCCTCATCTGATTGATTTAACTCTATTATTTTTTCTTCATTTCCAGATAAATAGATTCTCATCGAACCACCTTTGAAACTAGTTCAGACATTATGATTTCCAAGAAGTCTTTGTCATTAAAAGACTTTTCTTTCAAATCCTCTTGGGGCTTTATCATTTCAATATACTTAGTAGAGTATTTTCCTTCCTTGAAACTCTTTTCACTAACTATAACTTTTTGTAATTCAACATTGCTTTTTAATCCTATTAACTTCAAGTGTTTTAAAGCTTCAATCATTTTTCTAATAGCAACATCCCTATTTAGACCAAATGTAATAAGCTTACCTATCATTGGATCAAAATCAGGAGTAATCTCTACTCCAGGATAAATACAATGATCAAACCTTACCCCTTGGTTTAATTGGTAACTAAAACCATTAATAACTCCAGGAGCAGGCAACATCGTGATTGGATCCTCTGCACATATTCGACACTCTATCGAATGGCCTTTTTGAGTAATTTGATCTTGCGAGGTAATATCTAAAGCTTCTCCAAAAGCTGATTTAATCATATTTACTAAAAGGTCTACTCCTGTGACTTCTTCAGTAATTGGATGCTCTACCTGGATTCTTGTATTCATTTCTAGAAAGTAGAATGATTTATCGCCGTCCATAATAAATTCAACTGTTCCAGCTGAATCGTAGTTCACTGCTTGTGCTAAGTCGATTGCAGTTTTACAGATACTCTCTCGTAGCTTTTGATCATCTCCGATAAAAGGAGATGGTGACTCCTCCACTATTTTTTGATGTCTCCTTTGAATAGAGCACTCTCTTTCATAAACATGATAAATCTTATTCTTATCAGCTAAAATCTGAACCTCTATATGGCGAGGGTCTAAAATATATTTTTCGATTAATAAATCGGGATTGCCAAAAGATGAAGCTCCTTCTCTTTGCACTGCTTCAAAGTTTTTCTCAAGCTCTTTCTCATCAAGACAAACTCGCATTCCTTTTCCACCACCACCAGCAACAGCTTTTAATAAAACAGGATAACCCATTTCCTTAGTAACTTTCCTAGCTTCTTCTAATGTATCTACAACCCCGTCAGATCCAGGTACAGTTGGAACACCTGCATCTCTAGCAATTTTTTTAGACTTGGCCTTATCTCCCATTAGGTCTATAGCTTCGGCATTAGGACCAATAAAAATCATTCCTTCTTTTTCTACTTTTCTAACAAATTCTGAATTCTCAGCTAAAAATCCATAACCAGGATGAATTGCATCAACTTTATTCTCTAGAGCTAAACTTACAATTTTATCAATATTTAAAAAAGTTTCCGAAATATTATTTCCAGAAAGGTGTACCCACTCTTTACAAAATTCAAGGTGGTAAGCTTTTGGTTCATTATCTGTCCAAAAACCAATCGAATCATGACCCAATTCATTAGCAGCTTTTGCTATCCTAATAGCAATCTCTCCCCTATTTGCAATTAATATTCTTTTTACCTTACTCACAACTGTATATTCCCATGTTTTCTTTTTGGCCTAAAAACTTTTTTACTAGCAAGAGCTCTTAAATAATTAATGATTTTAGTTCTTGTTTCTTCTGGATAAATAATCTCATCAATATAACCAAGTTCTGCAGCTTTATAAGGATTATTAAAATTATCTTCATAATCTTTAATAAGCTCGGCTTTACGTTTATTAAACGCTTCACCTTCCAATCCTTTAAGTTCATTTCTAAAAATAATATTTACGGCTCCTTCTGCTCCCATCACTGCAATTTCAGCATTAGGGTAAGCAAGATTAACATCAGAGCGAATATGCTTACTGGCCATAACATCATAGGCACCTCCATAAGCTTTTCTGGTAATTAAAGTAATCATTGGAACAGTTGCTTCACTAAAAGCATAAAGTAACTTTGAACCATGCTTAATAATCCCACCATATTCTTGAACAGTTCCCGGTAAAAAACCTGGGACATCTACTAAAGTTAAAAGCGGAATCTCAAAAGCATCGCAAAATCGAATAAACCTGGCAGCTTTCATAGAAGAATCAATGTCTAATACTCCAGCTAAGAAATTAGGTTGGTTTGCAATGATTCCAACAGAATCTCCTCCCATTGTAGCAAAACCACAAATAATATTTTTAGCAAACATACTATGGACTTCTAAAAAATGTTTATTATCAACAATTTCTAGAATCAACTCTGACATGTCATATGGTTTTTTTGAATTAGCTGGAACAAACTCTTTTAACTTTAAGTTTTCTCTTTTTATATTATCTGAGTTTTCCTTCCTCTTAACTTTTGTGAAATTCGTTTTAGGCAGAAAATATAAAAGCTCTCTTGTTCTTTCTAAACAATCATCTTCATCAATGCACAAAAAATGTGCCACTCCAGATTTTTCATTATGAGTTTTAGCTCCACCTAGGTCTTCTTTTGTTACTTCTTCATGTGTTACAGTTTTAATTACATCTGGTCCAGTTACAAACATATAAGAAGTTTGATCAACCATAAAAACAAAGTCAGTCATCGCTGGTGAGTAAACTGCACCGCCGGCACATGGTCCCATAATAAGTGAAATCTGGGGGATAACTCCAGAGCATTTAACATTTCGATAAAAAATTTCAGCATAACCTGCTAAAGATTCTACACCTTCTTGAATCCTTGCTCCTCCTGAATCATTAATCCCAATTATTGGGATACGATTATTCAAAGCAAAGTCCATTACTTTACATATTTTTTTTGCATGAGCAGCTCCTAGAGCTCCTCCCCAACACGTAAAGTCTTGAGCATAAATTGCAACTTGCTGGTTATTGATTTCACCTATTCCAGTAACAACTCCATCACCTAAATAATGAGTTTTCTCCATACCAAGGTCATGACATTTATGAGTCACTAATTTATCAAACTCAATAAAGCTTCCAGCATCAAGCAATCGATTCACTCTTTCTCGTGCAGTATACTTTCCTTGATCGTGCTGCCGTTTTACTCTAGCTTCTCCACCACCAAGATTGGCGGCGTGGCGCTTTTGTTCTAATAGATCTCTTTTTTCGCTAGTAGTCATATTGCTCTCAGTCTTTATAATTTTTTGTATTTTATAAGATGAATGTATTAATTCAAGGTAATGCTTTGAATTTTAAAAGAATATTAAAAATGCAGATTTTTGAACACATTGCAACATAAGCTCGAGTTAAAGAGATTCCTTAACTCGAGCTTATTGTATAGAAAATATTATGATGCTTTCTTTACTCTCTTATCAAGGCCGTACTTATCAACTTTCATGATCAGACCCGCTCTACTAATTCCTAGCTCTTTAGCAAGACGAGACTTATTAAAGTTTGTTCTCTTTAAGCCTTCTTTAATCATATATGCTTCTAGCTCCTGAAGAGCTTCTTTAAGGCTTCCATTAGTATTAACACCTTTCAATCCAGCAGGAGCAGACCCTCCAGTTTTTTCAAGGATTCTAGCACTTAATAAATCAGGAGTTACCACACCTTCATCACCAGCTAGAACAATAAGTCTTTCTATTTCATTTTCTAATTCTCTAATATTTCCAGGCCAAGGATAATCAAGCATCTTCTCAAGACACTTCTTTGAAAATGTCTTAACGACATAATCTTTTTCTTTACACTTTTTTTCTAGAAAGTGCTCCATTAATAATGGAATATCTTCGTTTCTTTCTCTTAGAGGAGGCAGGTTAACATTGATAACATTGATTCTATAATATAAATCTTCTCTAAACTCACCTCGTGCAATCATTTCTTTTAATGGCTTATTTGTTGCTGCAATGATCCTAACATTTACCTTTTTAGGAGTAGTTGCTCCAACTGGTAAGAATGTTCCTTCTTGTAACACTCTTAAAAGCTTTACTTGCATTGTTAAACTCGTATCTCCAATTTCATCTAAAAATAAAGTTCCACCATCAGCTGTTTCAAATAAACCCTTCTTGTCTCTCACTGCACCAGTGAATGATCCCTTCATATGACCAAATAATTCTGAGTCTAAAAGATTATCATTAAATGCTGAACAGTTCTGAGCTAAAAACAATGAATCTTTTCTAGGAGAATTATAATGAATTGCTTTTGCAACTAATTCCTTTCCAGTCCCGTTTTCTCCTTGAACAAGTATTGTAGATTCTGAATTTGAAATCTTCTCCAATAGTGAATATATTTGTTGCATCTTTTTAGATTTACCAATCATCATATGATATCGATATTTATTACTAACTTCTGAACTTAAATCTTTAATTCTTTGTTCTCTAGAAGTAATTTCATCTTGATAAGTAGAAATCTCATCTGAGTATAATGCCATTAATTCTTTTAAATATTCTAATTGAAACTTTTCCATTCTAGTCATTTTTTTACTAGCTATAGCTGCTTCTTCTGGAAGATGACCAATTGAAATCATTTTTTCTTCTAGTTTCTTCTCATCATTTGATCCATAATTTGAATCTGCAAAGTTATAAGCAACGACATAACCGATTAAAGAGCCATTTGCCTTAACTTCGTTAATCATTCCTCTAACCTGAGGATAAAAAGTATCAAACTCAATAACTTTCTCGTCTGATTGATTTAGTTTAGTTACTGCTGAATCAATATCTTGTAAGAAAATCTCCTTACCTTTGGATGAAAGCAATTGATTCTTGAACAAGTATGAATTAAATTCAAATTTTGTTGGATCTAGATCACTTTGAAGTTTTCCAAACTCATCTAGAAAGACCATATCTATAGAAAACCACTTCCCAAGAATTTGTTGTAATTTTTGAATTACGTGCAAATCTTTTATCGTATCCCAATTAAGCATATTATCCTCACTGTTTAATTACTTAGTATTCTTCTCGGATCTTATGCCTAAAAACTTAACACCTATGTCCTGTAAACTTTAGACATAACGAAAGTAAATATAATTGTATAGATAGGCTAAGATTATACCCAATAAGAATAGAAGTTATTTTAAACTGTTAAAAAAGTTCATATAACTTTTGCGTAACCAGTCTTGAGGACCGACAAACTTTCTTACACTTTTAAAAGTTTTTGTTTCGAAAATATACGTTTCAGGTACTTTTGTAGTCCCAAACTTTGAAGAATAAAAATCATTATCATCCATTAGTATTTTAATATTCTCTTTTGCTAAAACTTTATCAAATCTTTTTAAGAACTTTTCCATTTTTTCTTTCTTATCATTTACCGCAACTAAAATATATTCCATGTTTGAATTGGATTTACTAATGGAGCTTAGCAAAGCAGGAAACTCAGCTTCACACGGAGCACACCAAGTCGCCCAAAAATGTACAAAAACATATTTCTTTTTAGATTCAGCAGAAAGTTCTCTAATGTTTTTTTCAGTTCCATCAATCTCTTTTAAAGAAATATCTGGCAATTCTTTTAAGTCTAAGTTTTTCTGCAGAGTGATCTTTTCAGATAGTTCCAGGAAACTATCCATTTTTCTTTTTTCATACTCTGCATAAAAAAAGGCCACAACAAGTGTGGCCATAATTATTGTAAATCTTTTTAACATAGTATTTAGTCTACAAGTGAAATGTAGCTCATTTTGGCTGCATCACCTACTCTGCCTTCAGCAAGCTTAGTAATTCTTGTATAACCACCTGGTCTTTCCTTGAACTTAGGTCCAATTTCTGCGAAAAGCTTTGTGACAGCACTCTTATTATTAATCTTCTTAAAAGCTAATCTTCTGTTTGCAACAGTATCAACTTTTGCAATTGTAATTAGTTTTTCAATCGCCGGCTTTAGAGCTTTAGACTTAGCATGAGTAGTTTTAATTTTCCCATGATCGATAAGCTCAATACATAAGTTCTTCATTAAAGACTTTCTGTGATCCGGGCTTACGTTAATTCTATTTTTATGTTTTCCGTGTCTCATAATTAAAATCCTGAGTTATTATTACCGTCTCCACCGAATCCACCACCATTATTATTGTTGTTTGGATCGTTGTTAAACGGATTGTTAGTTGGTTGCTGAGGCTGTTGTGTCTCAAAAGTATTATGTTGTTGTGGCTGTTGCTGAGGCTGAGGAGGTGTAATCACCGGCTGCTGACTCATCATTTGATTATTCATGCTAGTCACATCAACTTTCATTCCAAGACCAAGACCCATTGTATGAAGAATTTCTTTAATTTCATTTAAAGACTTTCTTCCAAAGTTCTTTGTTCTAAGCATTTCACCTTCAGTTTTAGAAACTAATTCGTAAATATACTTAATATTTGCATTCTGTAGACAGTTAGCAGATCTAACAGAAAGTTCTAATTCTGATACTGGTCTTAATAAACCATCATTACTGGGATTACTCGCAACCTGAGCTGGCTTGTGAATTTCCATCGGCGTATCTTCATCTTCAAAGTTTAAAAATACCGTTAATTGGTCTCTTAAAATTTTAGATGATAATGATACAGCATCAACTGGATCAATCCCTGCGTTAGTCCATACCTCTAAAGTTAACTTATCAAAGTCAGTTCTCTTACCAACCCTTGAGTTCGTAACAGTATAGTTAACCCTTGAAACAGGTGAGAATAATGAATCTAAGTAGATATATCCTACTGGCAACTCATAAGTTTCTTTATTATCTCCAGCTGGAACATATCCCTTACCTAAGGCAAGAATGATTTCCATTCTAAGATTAGCTCCTGCTGATAAGTTACAAATTACGTGGTTAGGATTTAAAATCGTAACATTTCCATGCTCTGAAATATCACTAGCAGTAACTGCACCTTCAACATTTTTTTCAAGAGTCAGTGTTACTTGCTCTTTATCGTGAAGCTTAAATTGAATCTCTTTTAAGTTAAGAATAATCTCTGAAACTTCTTCTTTAACATTGCTTAAAGTACTGAACTCATGCTCAGCCCCATCAATTTTAATGGCAACGATACCTGCACCTTGGATAGATGAAAGTAAAACTCTTCTTAAAGAGTTCCCTAAAGTTAGTCCGTATCCTCTCTCTAGTGGCTTAGCAACAAACTTCCCGTAATCTCGAGTCAGTTCATCGTTATCAACCTCTAAAGCAACCGGTCTAATCATCTCAGTCCAATTTTTACTCATGAATTGATCATGTAACATTATATGCTCCTTAAACTTATATCTTTAAAATTCTATTAAACTCTTCTTCTCTTAGGTGCTCTACATCCATTATGTGGAATAGGGCTTTTATCAGCAACTGAAGAAATTCTCATTCCAACACCAATAAGTGCTCGAATTGCATTTTCTCTACCAGCTCCAGGACCTTTCACCTTAACTTCAACTGTACTTACACCATGCTCTTTTGCTTTTTTAGCCGCTTCAGCAGAAGCAACTTGAGCTGCAAATGGAGTAGATTTCTTAGATCCTCTGAATCCTAATCCTCCAGCACTTGCCCATGAAATTGCATTTCCATTTGGCTCTGTAAAAGTAACAATCGTGTTGTTAAAAGATGCATGTATGTGACAAACAGCATGCGGTATATTCTTTTTAACTTTTTTCTTATTTGGCTTTGCCATATCTTATATTCTCCTAAAAATTATTTCATCGACTTGATCGATTTCTTCCCTGCAATTGCAACTGCCTTCCCTTTTCTAGTTC
>CALIJZ010000011.1 GCA_938017795.1 uncultured Bacteriovoracaceae bacterium | reverse complement strand
TTTCTTGTCTCTGGTATTGCTCTGAGACCATTTTCTCTTCATGAATTGCATGCTGTTTTTGGTTTTCATGAAATAACTGTTCAAATTTGTCCTTCCAAGTCAATGCATCCTCTAGGTCTTGTGACAGCATCCCTACTTCTTGATCACTATATTCTAACTTCTCCATCAGGTGTTGCACTCTTTCATTCAAGACTACAACATCCATCTCTTTATCAGCGATTAAATTCTCCTGTTGAGATACAATGTCCTCCATTTTAGCCACCTTGGCTGCTTTCCCTTTGCTTACTTTCTTTAATTTTGCTATTTCTAAATTTAAATGTTCTTTTTCCACAAGGACATTTTGTAATTCTACTTTCACTTTATCTACACTGTCATCACCGTCTGATACTTGTCGACGAACAGAAGCCACACTTCGTTCAATATTTTCCTTTTCAATCATCAGTTCTTTTTTCTCACTTTCCAATTTCACAATAAGTTCATGATTTACATCTAAATTTTTCTTAAATTCTTCAATTTGATAATCCTTTTCATTTATGTTTCTTTGCAACTGATCAATATTTGCTTGTAAGTGATAACACTTTTCCTCCAGATCCTGAAAATGGGCCACTGACTCATTAAGCTCATCTCTTAAGCTCTCTTCTTCACTGTATAAGTCATCAAGTCGACCATTTAATTCATTTATTTGCTCCTTGAGAATGACAACCTCAGTATCCTTTTCAACAAGAACTTTTTCTTGGACAACAACAACTTCTTCAAACTTTTTAGCTTTTACATCCTTACTTTTTCCTAGTTTTTGAAGTTTACCTATTTCACTAACAAATTTTTCTCGTTCTTCCTCGACCTCCTGAAAATTTTTGTTCATTTCACTAATGTATTCTTCATCTTCCTTTAATTTCGCCTCAAGTTTCTTAATTCTCACATCTTTTCCTTTAACTAGAGCTGACAACTTTTTATTTTCACCAGTCAATTTTTCTCGTATCGAAATGGCTTGTTGTAGTTCATTATTTATTTCTGAAATACCAGTCTCTCTTTCCCCAATAACATTTGTAAGCGTCTCTTTGTCATATTCAAAGTTTTGAAATGCTTCTTCGTACTGTTGTTTAGAAGCAAGCATTAAGTCTTTTTCTTCACAAACTCGTTGGAGTTCAGTTTGACTTTCATCTAATCTGTCAGTTAAATCTTGTTTGACTTTATCTAATTCGCCTTCTAACCAATAACATCTGTCCTTGAGTTCAAAGTTTTCACCCCTTATGATCTCTAAGTCTTTTCTGGTCAATTCATCTTCATATAAAACATCATCCATTCTGTGCTCTAAGTTTTTTATTCTTTCTTTCGACATGAAAATTTCAGCATCTTTGTCAGCAATGAGTTTTTCTTGTTCTGAGACAACTTCCTCAAATTTCTTGTTCTTAACATCTTTTCCCTTGTAGAGTTTTTGCATTTTCTGTAATTCAGCATTTATTTCATCTTTTTCAGAGAAATTTATTTTCAGTTGTTTTTCAAGTTCTTCATTTCTAAATTTGGCCTCGTCAAGTTCATAGTTTAACTTTTCAATTGCTGAATCTTTTACTGACAACTGATCTTCACATTCCTGCGTAAAATTTATCAGTTTTTCATCTTTTCCTTTACATATTTGTTGTAATTTTGAAATTTCATTCTCTAGATTTTCTTTTTCATGCAACATAAATTTTTCTTTGTCAACCAAGTCCAAGAGTTCATTTTCCATATCTATTGCTATTTGTTCCTTTTCCTGAACGGTCCTTTGCAATGATTCAACATACTGTTCTAAGTATAAGATTTGGTCTTTGTGTGCACCTTTTACTTGGTCATGTTCGATTCTGCTATCACTTTGTGCTGACAGTACCTCCTCCTCTAGCTGCTGACATCTCATTTCAAGATGTCTATAGTCTATTTCATATTGATCATATTTTTGTTGAAGTTGGTTATAATCCGTTTCTAATTTAGTCATTTCAGAATGCATAAACTCCTCATCATAGTTGACATCTTTCAGTTTACTTTCTAGTTGTATTATATTTTCTTTGAACACAATAATATCTGCCTCTTTTGTGGCAAGTAACTTTTCTTGCTCATTGACAACATCCTGAAATTTTTTTACTTTGGCTTCTCTTCCTTTGTACAGTTTTTGTAATTTGTTCAGTTCTGTTTTAATTTCTTTAGTTTCATTAACACTTTTGTCTTTTTCCAACCTTAACTTGTCTATTTCAGATTTCATCAGTTCATTCTCTTTGACCAAACTATCATTATGAACAGTCTGCTCTTTAGAAGAACCTTCAAGTCTTCCCTGTAACTCGGAGACAGTCTGTTCTAATTCAGATTTTTGAGATTTTATTTCTTCCAGATTTGCGGTCACTTCAGACAATCTTATGTTAAGTTCAGATATTTCCTGTTCTTTAGATAATTTGAAAGCCCCTGTTTCTTCAACAGCTCGAGATAATTTCACATCTTTTCCTTTATTTATCTTCTCCAACTTCTTAATGTCAGTTTCCAGTTGTTCTTTCTGTGAAATGAATTTATATTATAGCATATAGACAATAGTAAATGCTGGACTACTGTTAGTTCAGAAATTCATGCATGCATTTATTATTGTAAATCCTTGACTATTGGCATACAGGAGAATCTGGTTAATGCAATTGCAAAAAAATATGCCAATTATTTTTGTTGCTAAACATTATACTTTCACATTTTTAGCCTTCATAAACAAATACAATACTGTAATTAAAAAATAATATCTTTGAAGTTTTCAGAAAGAAAATGTCTAATTACCTATACAATAAATTTTCAAAGTA